>DFQW01000168.1:0-8196 GCA_002377985.1 Halieaceae bacterium UBA3479
CTGCTAAGAAAGCGCCTGCCAAGAAGAAAGCAGCTGCTAAGAAGAAGTAATTACTGTCACGTCACGTTTGGGAGTGATGTGCGAAACAAAGCCGGCTCAGCGCCGGCTTTTTTATTGCCCGACAATTTCTAGTCTGTTATCCCTCGGGCGGGCTCAGTACGCACTATTTGCAATCGGATATCGTGGCGGGGCAGCCACTGAAGGTTGAGTGCTTTGAGATGCCGCTTTGAGAGAACCATACAAGCCGATTCTGTTTCACTACCCGATGTCGCCGTATTCGGAGAAATTGCGCTTGGCGTTGGGTATTTATCACCGTAAGTGGCTGTCGTTCGCGGTCCCCGCCCAGCCCCCGCGACCGTTTTTGCGTGGCTTGATTGGCGGCTACCGTAGAATTCCTGTGCTACAGCTTGGCGCTCATTTTTTCTGTGATTCCCGCCTGGCGATAATTGCGCTGGAGGAAGAGAGCGCGGCTCTAGGTGTGGTTGCGCCCGAAGATCAGTCTCTTTGTCGCACTGCCGAAGAGGAGATCTTTTTTGCCGTTATGGCTGCCGCACCAACACGGCGCGTGGTGAGGTACTTGCTTAAAAATGTGGGCTTGATGGGTTTGCCTCGATTTCTTAAGGATCGGGCGTCAATGATGACCAATGCCACGGTGACGCTACCATCGCGCACCGACGCCCGTGATCAGATTGCGCGCTTCGGCGCCGAGCTTGGTGCCCGGCTGAAGACCCAGGCGTTTCTCAGCGGATCCAAGGTTGGGTTAATTGACCTGTGTTGCTATCACCCACTTTGGATGGGAGCCAATTTGGATCGAGCGCTCGTTGCGACGCTTCCCGAGTGCGTGTCGCGATGGATGACGACCGTGAAGCAATTTGGGCACGGCACATCTTCGGAGGCGTCGGAATCGACGGTGATGTCGGCGATTGCGCGGGACAACAAAGAGGACAACGGGTTGCGGATTGACGCTATGCCGTTCGAACCTTATCAGAGTGTCGAAGTGGGTCCGTCCGACTACGGGCGTGACATTTCAACAGGCCAGCTAGTCAAGATAGATTCGCTGGAGATTGTTATTCGCAGGTCGCTTGATACGGGGGGGTATGTATACCTGCATTTTCCCTGTCAGGGTTTTGAGGTCAGCGCCGCCTAGTGACTTCCTCTCTTGAACTGCGTACCTGTGATTTTCGCCATTGGGAGGGAGAAACACCGCACCATTGAATAAATGCGCGGCGAAAGTTTGAGTCGTCATTGAATCCCAGTGCGTGCGCAATGCCGGTAATAGACAGCTCCGGTCGCGCAAGTTGATTTTGGGCATGATGTAGTCGCGTTTGATCGAGTAGTGCCTGAAAACAGGTGCCCTCGTTTTCGAGGCGTCTGCGATAGGTGCGCGTGCTCATATTAAACATTGCCGCAATCTGTTTCAGCTGCGGATACTGCCCCTCAAGCTTGTTGAGAACAGTCAATGTCTGTT
Organism: Halieaceae bacterium UBA3479; assembly: GCA_002377985.1. Taxonomy (GTDB): domain Bacteria; phylum Pseudomonadota; class Gammaproteobacteria; order Pseudomonadales; family Halieaceae; genus Luminiphilus. Next base: position 1,469 of record DFQW01000168.1, read on the forward strand.
CGGTATAGCTGGCGTCGTCTGCGAGATGCGCCATTAAGCGAGCGCATTCGTTTTCGTAGACCGAGCGAAGCGTGCGGTTTGACGTGGAGAGGGGGGTGAGGATGTCGCAGTTTGACAAGCTTAGTCGCGCTAGTGGGCAGGAAAATTTTATGTTGCCGCCGAAGATCTCGATATAGGCTGCCATATCTTTTGGTCTGCCGAAGGGCAGTTCGACTTCCCAGTCGATCGATCGGAAGTCAAGTAAATCTGATGCCGTCTTTTGTATGCCCGAAAAGATTGCCTGATAAGTGAATGGTATTGTTTCCTCGAGCGCGTCCAGTTGTAGCGTGACGCCGGTGCGCCCTCGATCTTTGTCTTCGTAAAGGGATAACTGTGTCCGGCTGCCGATGAGGAGTGGAGCGTATTCGTTAAGGAGTTGCAGTACCTCGAGCAGATTGGAGCAGGCAAGAAATGCCTGGCCAATCACGGCGTGCGCCCCCAAATTTAACTGCTGTCCCAATTGCAGGCCCAGGGTCGGGTCGGGAATAAGGTTGAGGGTATTGGCAATCACGCGGTTTGCTTCCACCTCATTTACCCTAGCGCCCAGGTGCTGCAGAGAGTTCAGTGTTAGCGCAGTTCCCTGGCACAGTGTTTCTATAGAATGCCCGCGTTCAGCCGCTAGCGAGACAAGAATCAGTAAATATTGACTCGGGATTGAGGATTGCATCTCGTTATTTGGCCATATTTGACTATTATTTGGCAATCGATCACCTTGAGCCGCACTGCTACAGCAGAGAAGATGATGAAAACAAAGGAGATACTTTATGAAGATTGCCTGGAGCAGTGACACACCGCGAAAGATTCAGCAATTCTCCAACCCCGACTATCCCCGGGAGAATCCCGACTTGGAGGATGTGCTCACCAGCGCAGACGTGGACCATGTCGCACAGATTTTCCAGACCCCCCTGACAGGAGCCTATAACTGGGACTACTCCGTGCAGGATGATCGGATAAAAAAGCTTTACGAGTTGGGCAAGCAGCTCAATTGGGATCCGCAAATGGATATTGACTGGGATCGTCCTTGGCCAGAAGAAGAGCGCGCAGCTGAATTGATGAACCTGCACGACTACGAACCTTATCTCGCGCTGTCCGAAAAAGAGCGCGATGAATTTTGGTTACACATGAATGCCTGGAGTTTGTCGCAGTTTTTGCACGGGGAGCAGGGTGCACTGTTGGTGGCTAGTCAGCTGTGTTCCTGTGCACCCACGTTTAATGCAAAGCTGTACGCGGCTTCTCAAACATTTGATGAGGCGCGACACGTAGAGGTTTTTAATCAATACATACAGAAGCGCATTGGTTTGATGTACCCAATCAATACCCACCTTAACAGCATTATTGACAAAATTCTGACCGATCCCCGCTGGGATCTTAAGTTCATCGGGATGCAGATCGTGATTGAGGGTCTGGCCCTGTCTGCCTTCAATACAACTCGAGAGACCACCCCCGATCCGGTATTGAAGGATATCGTCTATCTGGTTACGCGTGATGAGGCGCGACATGTCACCTTTGGCGTGAACTACCTTGAGGAATACGTCAAAACACTGACCGATGAAGAGCGGGAGGAGCGAGCGCTATTCGCCTTCGAGGCCTGCGCGATCAGTCGGGAAAGGCTGGTGGCGACCGACGTATTCAGGCATTTCGGCTGGGATGTGGAGGAGAGCCGGCGCAAGGTACTGGATGGCTTTGTTATGTCGACTTTCCGCAACTTGCTGTTTCAGCGCGTTGTGCCCAATTTGCGTCGTATAGGCTTGCTAACCGATAGCATACGTCCCCGATTCGAAGAGCTGGGGATTCTGGAATACGAGGCGATGATGGACGACGGTGATATTGACTGGGCAAAACTCGAGCGCCCTCTCGATACCACTGAAGCGCAGAGCCATGAACAAAGCATGCTTGCCGCCTTTCATGAGGCCTTCGAGGCAAGTCAAGCCGCCAGCGCCTGAATAAACAAGATTGCACCGAGCGGGGATTGTTTCGCCGGTGTTTGGTAAAGTCAGCGTCGCGAGTAAAAAGAAGCTGTGAGGAAGGCATAAATTATGACCGTGGTCACTTTTGTTCAGCATGATGGTTCAGAAAGAATGGTCGATGGGGACGTCGGCTTGTCTCTGATGGAGACGGCGCTGAAGCATGACGTCCCGGGTATCGATGCAGACTGCGGCGGCGGCGCCATTTGCGGCACCTGTCACTGTTTTGTGGAGGTGTCTGGCAATATCCCTGCTCCCGATTCTCAAGAAACCGCGATGCTGGGGTTGCGGCCCGACCGGGCCGAAAATTCTCGCCTGGCTTGTCAAATTGTTATCAGCGAGGGTATGGCAGATATCAAAATTCGGTTGCCCGAGTTTCAAATGTAGAGCCGTGGCTAAACCTCCCGAAACATCTTGAAGAGCGCCAGAACGATGAATATGCCTGCAGTAGGTAACGCACCGGACTATAGCGCTTTGCCGCTATCAGATCTTGATATCTCCGACCCGCGCATGTTCCAGTTCGATTACTGGCATGGCTTGTTTGCGAGGCTGAGAGCAGAGGCGCCGGTACATTTTCAGCCGAGCAGCCCCGCCGGCCCGTTTTGGTCTGTCACTCGTTATGAAGACATTGTGGCAATCGAACGGAATACCGAGGTGTTCTCCTCTGAGCCTTCAATTTCAGTTCTCGATCCTGAGCCGGACATGATCCTGAAGATGTTCATCGCGATGGATCCGCCCGAGCACGACGACCAGCGCCGCGCGGTGCACCACGTTGTCGCGCCCAGGAATCTCAAGGAATTCGAAGGGCTTATTCGCGAGCGCACAGCAGCGGTGCTCGATCAGTTGCCAGAGAATGAGCCCTTCGACTGGGTGACGTTAGTCAGCCGGGACCTGACCACCAAGATGCTCGCGACTTTATTTGATTATCCCTGGGAGGAGCGAAACAATCTCACCGATTGGTCAGACATGTTCACCAACGACGAGAGAATCACCGCCGGGGAGGGCGTTCCTCGAGACGTGATCATAGAGCACATAACCGCCTGTCTGCAGCGTTTTACCGAACTCTGGCATGAACGCAAGGGAGACGGCAAAGAAGCTTTTGACCTTATCCGGATGCTGCAGGCGGATCCCAACACCGCCAATATGGTGGATGACCCCCTGACTTATATGGGCAACATTATGCTGTTGATTGTGGGTGGTAATGACACTACCCGTAATTCTATGTCTGGCGGCGTGGTTTTTCTGAATCAGTTTCCCGATCAAATGGCCAAGGTGAGGGCTAACCCGGAGCTGATTCCTTCGATGGTATCCGAGATCATCCGTTTCCAGACTCCCTTGCCTCATATGAGGCGCACAGCGACGCAGAATGTCTCGTTTGGTGGGCAGCAAATTGCGAAGGGAGACAAGGTGGTGCTGTGGTATGTGTCGGGCAATTATGACGAGACAGCGATCGAGCGCCCAAACGACTTCTGGATTGAACGACCCAACGTGCGCGGACATTTATCGTTTGGTGCAGGTATTCATCGATGTATGGGTAACCGCCTCGCCGAGATGCAGCTCCGCATTTTGTGGGAGGAGGCGCTGAAGCGTTTCCGGACGATCGAGTTGGCGGGTGAGCCTGTGAGAACGTGCAACCTTTTTATTCGCGGTTTCACTCGGCTGCCGGTGAGGGTCACGCGATTCTAACCTGATCGATTCGCGACCCATCGATCCTGTGTCAAGCTCAATGCCAACACCTCCGATGCGCTCGGCCGGTCTCGATGGATGCCGGTCGGGGTGGGTATGTGTCGGTTGGGATGGGAGCAAGTGGGTGTCGGACGTTTTCGCGAATCTGGAGCATAGCCTCGCGTCCATCGTCTCTGGTGCCAGCGTCTGTATTGATATTCCCATAGGCCTGTCGGAGACTGGCGTTCGCGCCTGTGACATCAAGGCGCGCGGATTACTCGGCCCCAGAAGGAGCAGTGTCTTTGCCGCACCGCCTCTCTTTGCGCTGGAACCGCGAGACTATGCCGATCTAAATAACGAAAGTAAGCGTCGTTATGGGCGGGGTATCAGTAAGCAGGCCTTCTATTTGCTCCCCAAGATTAGAGAGGCGGCGCGTCATCTTTGCGATCATCGCACTCGGTGCCAACACTGGAGAGAGACCCACCCGGAGCTGTGCTTCGCTGCACTGCAAGGCGGCACGCCAATGAGTGCGAACAAAAAAACTCAAGGGGGCTATTTACAGCGATTAGCGCTCCTGAGGGCGCGGATGGGGACGCGGTCGGTCACCCGATTGATTCGCGAGTTGAATGCCCATCCGCTTCGGGCTGGCGTCGCCAAGGACGATATGCTCGATGCCATGGTTTGCGGCTATGTCGCGCGTCTTGGTTGTGCCATGCTCGGCACGCTGCCCGAGGGCGAGGTGGAACGAAATGCGAGGGGTGAAGTGATGCAAATCACCTTTCCATTGCCCAATGTTTGATGTGGTTCGATCCAACGAAGGAAAGACAGATATGAACTCCCCTCTTTTAAAGCAGCGAAGAGTGAGACGCTGGCACCGGGCAATCGCGCTGATTACGTCGGTTCAATTATTGCTATGGACCGCTAGCGGCGTTTATTTTGCGTTTATTGATATTGATTATGTCCGGGGTCATCAGTTTAAGACAGCGCCCGAACCGATGGAGTTCGCCACATCGAGTTTTTTATTGAATCCGGTGCAGGCGACTCATGTGACCCTGCTTCAGCGGAGACCAACAGAATTAATAGTTGGGCTCCACACTACCCATGGCACAGAATGGCGCGATAGCGCGGGAGAGCTACTTCAACCATTGACCAGAGAGGAGGCGCTCGTTTTGGGCGCTGCGAGAACCGTGATGGCGCCAGACAGCGCGGAATGGGTGGCACAGAACGTAGTGGGGAGTGAGTATCGCGGAGCACCGCTACCCCTCTGGAAGCTTTGGGAGTCGGGTGACACGAGTCGAGTGGCCTATCTCGACGCCATGTCCGGCGAGGTTGTTTCTGTCAGGCATAATGCGTGGCGCTGGTGGGATTTTTTGTGGTCGCTACACATTATGAGCTACACCGATCGAGATACCATAGGAACCTGGCTCCTCAAGTTTTTCTCAGTGCTCGCGCTTATGACTGCGGTGCTCGGACTTTGGTTGTTCGCCCTTACGACTCGAAAGGGTGGGTATCAGTAAAAAATCATGACCCAGATGTAGGCGAAAAATAGCCCGCAGCCATACGCCACCCAAGCACCTGATAGCAGCCAAACGTTGATGCGACGAAGTCGAGCGCAGGCCGCCGCTTTTATCGGGTCAATGGGGCAGGGAGCGCTGCGTTGCTGCCACCAAAGCACGGTGCTTACCGCCATCAATGTGCCCGATAGCACGAACAAGACGTCCTTATGGGCCGACAACCACATAATGCCGGGAATAGCCGAAGTGAGTCCAGCCATCACGGCCCCTGCGCCCAGTGAGATCAATAAGGCTGGCAGGGCGCAGCACAGCAGCGTAGACGCGCTGCCAAACAGGGCCAGGGTTGGCGCAACGCTGTCACGCCAGTCGCCTCTCATGACGCGTTGCCGAGTGCCTGAGCGCCACGGCGCACCGCCGCGATCCGGTAACCCGCCTGAACAGCTAATTCCGCGATCGCCTCATCGCTAAGCGTTGCACCAGGGACTAGAACAAGATTCAGCGCTTTGGTGTCGAGATCAACATACACGGCAGCGATTTCCTCTCTTTTGCTAAAAATTTTATTCATCGCCAGTGCGCAAAAATCGCAGACGACACCCATGACGTCCGCAACGATGGGCTCGCCCCCTTGTTCGAGGGCTGCATGTATTTCGTTGGTGTGGGTGAGTACCGCAGGCGTATCGCCATCGGGCTGAGTCGTATTGGCTGCTTCTGTCGCTAGGTCAATATCGACACTGTGGTCATGATCAGCGTGGCTTGAATGATCTTCATGCGCTGTGTCCACGCCAATGTGGTCGTGGTGTTCGTGGTCTTGCGCCACCACCCCGGCGGAGAGTAAGAGGCCAAACAATGTAGAAAAGAAGATGCTGGATGAGTTCAAGATTGTAGTCTCCAGGTTAAAAGCGATAAGTGAAATTGAGAAGTGGCTGATTCACGGTCAGGTTGTATCCCATCTCCAGCAGCAGCGGGCCTTTAAATAGCCTGACCAATGGTGTGGCGGTAATCGGATCGTCATCCTCTGGGCGATGGTCTATTTCGAGCATCAACCAAGTGTGGAGGTCTCCGCTATCCCCTTCGTAGGGAGCATAGCCCACCCGCACCATCTGCATGAATTGATCACCAAAGTGGCCAGCATCCAAATAGCGTGATCGGTATCCGACGAATAGGGATCGCGTTTCCCAATCGGCCATAATGCCGCCGTAAAGAGCTGTCTCATCATCGAGCGCATTGTCTTCGATGCCGGAAGCAAGGCCGATGCCTCCATGAAAATACAGGTTGCCCTGATAGTTCTTGCCAAACCAACGTTTGGCGAGGTAGGTGGGATGCACGCTGTATATTGCATAGTCAGCGTCTCTATTAACCTCGCTTCTCAGTCCGATCGACCAAGAAGGGGCGGGCGTGTAGTGTACCCAAGCAGAACTGGCTTGGCGGTCGGACTCGGCAATGAGGGTCCAGCCTCCGGTATAGGAGACGGGGCGCGCTGACGCAATGGCGCTGAATAGCAGTGCCCAAAGAAAGAGAATCGGGAGGGGCCGTCTCATTTCTTTTT
>DFQW01000168.1:8586-12726 GCA_002377985.1 Halieaceae bacterium UBA3479
TGTCTGACAACGTCAACACAGTAGCGGTCTTCGTCAATCATTTTGCGTACCGCTCTTATCTGTCCTTCGATGCGCGCCAGTCGGGCGTCTGCGAGGCGTTTAGTTTTGCTTCTCAAAAAATTCTCCTGTGCCGGGCTTTATACCCCTAGGGGGTATGCAGCGAGGGACAATATACCCGGCGGGGGTATTTCGTCAATGTGAACAAGTTGCGGGTCTTATCAGATTAAACAGCGGTAAATCGCCTTGAAGCTTAGCGTGTAAAAGGCTAATCCCGTTCCGTTGAGATCGCGTACAACAGGTAACTAAAAGGAGATTGACATGATCGGCCATTCCGTCGCGTACTCGCGCAGTGTGATTACCGAACTTATGGTTCCGAGCTATGCCAACTTTGGCGGCAAGGTGCATGGCGGCACTTTGATGTCACTCATGGATAAATTGGCCTATGTCTGTGCGAGCAAACACGCGGGTAATTATTGCGTGACCGTGTCAGTGGATAACGTTCAGTTTCTCCGCCCGGTTGAGGTTGGCGAGGTCGTTTCACTGATGGGCTCTGTCAACTACGTGGGCAAAAAGTCACTGGTGGTTGGTATCAAGGTCGTGGCGGAGAATCTTCAGGAGGGTGTGAGCAAGCACACCAACACCTGCTATTTTACGATGGTCGCCAAAGATACCGATGGCTCAACAGCTGAAGTGCCGCCACTAATTCTCGAGAGTGAGGAAGATGTCCGCCGATTTTGCAGCGCGCTGCAGCGGCGTCGAATCCGGGAAGAGGGCGTGACGTTTATGAATGACTACAAGGCCGCATTTACTGATCACTTTGCGGTGGCTGATTTGCTTCAGGCGGAACGATGTATATTGGCTAGCTCTCTGATCGAATCAACGCCGTCTCATTAGGTTCTCTGAGTTTTATGATGACGAGCGCGCTCAGGCATGCTAACGCTGACATGCCCGTTAGCGCAGTCAGATAGTCGCCCTGCCACTCCCGTGCAAATGCAACGGCTCGGGTGCCGAGTGCGCCACACAGCGTGTCGATTAGAATGATCAGGGCGAGAATTCTGCCGTAGAAAGGACCAGCGTAGTGTGCCGCGATTAAAACTTGTATGCAGGTAAATGCGCCACTGAAGCCCAGTCCCGCAAGCACGGCGTAGGGGTAAATCAGTTGCTGCTTCGTCAGCGTAACCTCGCTCAGCAAGAACAATGACAAGGCCAGAGTTAAAGTCGCCGCGGCCATGACCTTGTGCAAATCAAACCGATCAGCAAGCAGACCGAAGCCCAGTTTTCCCAGAACGGAGCAGGCAAAGAACAGACTGAACACAGTAGGTAGCAGCCCTTTTTCAAGGCCCACGTCACGCGCTAAAAAAATAGATTGGTGCTGTGTCAGCGCGATAATGATGAACCAAAGGCTGCCCGTAGCAAAGACAACGGCCAGAAAACGGCGCTCGCGCACGATCGACATTAGCCCGTCTTCTGAATTGGGCCGGTTCTGATGAGCGCCAGTGGCTGGTTGCAGGCTCCGCTCGTTGACGTGACGGCCATCTCGCAATAGGAGCAACGCGCTCAGCAGCATGGTGACTCCTACTCCAACCCCCGAGAGCAATACGGTATGTCGCCACCCCAGATGTTCTAGACCTATCCCCACAGCGAGAGGGAAAATCGCCCCGCCCAAGCTCGATGCCATGAGCAGAATGCCTGTTGCGCGTCCGCGGGACTCTGCGAACCAGCTCGTGAGCATGACCATATTCGAGACCAGGCCGCAGAGAGACAAAGCGATGCCCAGTACCGCGTAGATCGCAACCAGTTCCCATAACGTATGGGTAGTCGAGTAGCCGAGCAAAGCCAGGCTCAGTAGCAGGCTGCCCAGAGTGATGATGGTTCTCGATGAGTAGCGGTCCAGAAGCCATCCGGCGGGGGGCGAAGTAATGGCGCCAACGATAAAAAATACTGTGGCAGGCAGTGTCACCTCGCTCTCCCGCCATCCAAATTCTTCCATCAGCTCTGGATAGAGGATGGGAAGCGTATGAAGGGTAATGCCGTTCGAGGCCATGTAGACCAGAAAAAGGCCGCTCAGTACGCTCCATTTTTGTCGGTTGTCTGCGAGCATGGGGCGTTTTCCTGCGAGTAGTGGCCGACAGTACACCAAGGTGTTGGGTCAGGGAATCTGCTTGGCAAGCGCTGCAAGGGGCTCTTGCCCATTTCCATCTCAGAGTTGCTGAACATTGGTTGGGTCCAGCGAGGGCGCTGGATGTTAAGGTATACCCGCTAATCGGCGAATGGAAGTGAGGTGGATTATGCCTTCCGCGGCGCAGCATTTTGACATAGGTATTGTGGGTTCAGGCATTGCGGGCTCCGCGCTTGCCGCTGCGTTATCTGGGAGTGGTTTGCGCGTAGCGCTACTTGACCGGCGGGAGGGTGAGCTCGACTCGGCTCGAGGCGATCACATACAGCCTGCGATTCAATCGATTCTCGAGCGCTGGGGCGTGCTCAATAGCCTATTGCAGGCCGGCGCCGAGCACCGAGCAGGTACGCGGTGGTTTGATGCTGATGGGAATCATCTTGTCACCATTGGCGTTCCGAAACACCCCGATTGTGCTGCGTCTTTCCTTTTTTTAAATCACGAGCGAATTGGCGATGCGTTGCTGACCCACGCGGTTGGTGGTGGTGCTGTCAGTATCAGTGGCGTATCAGAGTGGTCACTGGACCGTGTTCGAGCTGGCTGGCGGATCAGTTGGCGGGGAGTGAGTGGCGAGGGCCAGTTGACCTGTTCGTTGCTAGTGGGTGCAGATGGGACGGCTTCGCCAGTCCGGTCCAGATTGGGTATCGAGATTGATCGACATCGATACCAGTACCCCATCGCGGTTTTATATGGCCGGTTGAGGCAAGTGCCTGAGCCCAGAACGCTCGATGTGCATCTGTGCCGCGAGCGCATGGTCTCGATGATCCCGAGAACCGGTGGCGGCACCAAAATCGGTTTTCCTATTGCGGCCGAGGAGCTATCAACGTGGCGTCATCAGCCCGAGTCGGTGCTCCACGATCAGCTCAGGTGCTGGTGCCCTGGCCTTGAATTCGATCAGCTGGCGTTTGGCGCTATTTACCCGCCAGTATCGCAACAGGCCAAGCCCTACCAAGGTGAGGGTGCCGCCGTCCTCATTGGGGACGCGCGTCACGCCATGCATCCCGCGCGGAGCATGGGAATGAATACATGTTTCAGAGTGGCGGATCGGCTGGCTGGGTTGCTCGGTGAACTCCGCCGCGGCTTTAAAGAGGCAGAGGTTCTGCCAATACTGAGGGCGTTTGAGACGCAATTTAGCGAAGAGGTGACTCGCAGGCTCGCCGAGAACCACGCAGCGGGATTGCAGATGGATACGATTCACGGAGACGGGTTTCCCGCGCTGGTTGCACAGTTGCGCGCCGCGGCCGGCAATCCAGCGATTAGTGATGCTATGGCGCTGAACGCCGCAGGCGTCTCAAAGTAACCCATGTGCGGCCGTTATACGTTGTCGATATCCAATCGACCGGAACTCAACACTCTGGGCTTGCAGTCGACTGATAGATACAACATCGCCCCCCAATCGCAGGTAATGACAGTGATCGAGGGTCACGAATTTGACATGCAGCGCTGGGGCCTCGAGCTTGCTATTGCGGGTGTGCCTCGCCTGGTCAGCAATGCGCGCTCAGAAACCTTGTTTGATAAGCGGAGTTTCCGTTCGCTGCCGCGATGTGCTTTCGTAGCAGACGGCTGGTATGAGTGGCAAAGGATAAACGGTGCAAGGCAGCCCTGGTATCACCACATGGAGGGGCGCCTTCTTTACTTTGCCGGAGTCTATGACCCCGGTAATGGCTGCGCGATTGTTACGGAGTCCGCTGAGCAACGCATTCGCCACATCCACTGCCGCCAACCCATGCTGTTGGATGGAGAAGATTTAGAGCTATGGATGCGCGAGGGAACACGCCGCGCCAGGCGATTAGCGAGCCCGATAGAGTGCTATCCCGTCGCGCAAAAAGTGGGCAACGCACGAATCGAAGGACCTGAACTGATCCAGCCTATTTCCTCTTTCGCGATGCTTGAAGGTCAGACTCAAGATCTTTTTGACTGATACGAAATGATCGTTTCATCGGCAGTGACTGCGGGCTACTATGACG
>DFQW01000116.1:0-4407 GCA_002377985.1 Halieaceae bacterium UBA3479
ACCGGCTTCCTTCATCAGGCGTTTGAAAATGGAATCGCCGTTGCCACCAATGACTACGTGCTTGCCGTCCGAGCAGAGGTAGGTGTTGGTCGGGACGATCCCCGTGATCGTGGTGCCTGAGGGCTCCCGCACCACGCCAGCACCGTCGAACTCGGGCACGATGCCCTCCAAAAGGTTAAAGATGGATTCATACAGGGCCACATCAACCACCTGTCCCTGTCCACTCTTGGTGCGTTCGATGATGGCAAAAGCCACGCCAAGTGCGGCGTGGATGGCTGCAACGGTATCGCCCAGCGAAATGTTGGGGCGCACAGGGGCCTTGCCCGGTTCGCCGTTGATGTAGCGAAAGCCCCCATATCCCTCGGTGACCGAGGCATAACCGGGTTTTTCTGAGAAGGGGCCGCTTTGTCCATAGCCGGAAATCCGAGCATAAATAATGCCCGGGTTTTTTTCCTTCACCTGTTCTGGCCCCAGACCCCAACTCTCCATCGCGCCGGGCCTAAAATTTTCCACGACCACATCGGCCTTGGTCAGCAGATCGAAGGCGATTTCGCGTCCGCGGTCTGACTTCAGATCGAGGGTCACGCTCTTCTTGTTGCGGGCGAGAGAGTGGTACCACAGCGACATACCATCGCGCACTTCACGCCACTGCCGGATGGGGTCCCCCGTGGGGGGTTCGACCTTGATTACCTCGGCACCGAAGTAACCGAGGATAGTGCCCGCAAAGGGGCCTGCTAGTAGCTGACCCAGTTCAATGACTCTGAGGCCCTCTAAAGGTCGCGATCCAGACATAAACTTCTCCCGGTGGCTTGATTTGGCGTGGCGTGAAATAGTACGGACATTTGCGGTTAAAAGGAATGAAGATATGGCTCGTGTTCCCATTTGTAGCCGCTTAGCATAAGAGCGATAAAACCAGAGGGGCTAACGATGCCGCGAAAAGTCAGTCAGTCAGACGTGTTACTGGGTCTGGCGTTGGTTCTGGTGTTGTGGCCCGCAGCGACGCGGGCAGAGGCTGACTGGGTGCTTCGCGGTGGGCCGGTCTACTCCATGGACGCTTCGGCGCAACATTACTCGGCGATCGCGCTCAAGGGAAATCGCATCACCTGGCTGGGGGAGGCGGAAGCAGCGGGTGCGCACATCGGTGCCCATACCCAAGTAGTGGAGTTGCATGGTCGGAGTGTGTTCCCCGGCTTCATCGATACCCACATTCACAGTATGGACACCCTGCCTCTGGTCAATGGCGTCAAGTTGAGTCCGTATCAAAGCGCCGAGGAGGTGATCGCATCCATTGAGGAGCATGCTCGCACGCACCCCTATCAAAATCCTGTGATTGGTATCGGATTTCTTGCGCCCGCCTTTGGCGTGAATGGCCCCACCGCTGCACAACTCGACGCGGTGATACCAGATCGGCCCGCACTCATCATTGATGAAGGTGGTCATACTGCCTGGGCCAATACGCTGGCGCTTCAGGCCGCCGAAATCACCCGTGAAACACCCGATCCGGTGCCCGGTGCACACTTTTATCAGCGCGATGCGTCGGGCAATCCAACGGGGTGGCTAGTGGAGGGTGCCGCAATTGACCCAGTGAGCGAGGCATTGGGCTTGGTGAGCGAGGATGCCCTTGCACTCGCAGCACCGGGCTTTTTCGCAGATATGTCGGCGGTGGGTCTCACCGCTGCCTTCGACGCGGGCATGATTGATACCGGCGAGAAGGGGCGGGCGTTGGCGCTGAAAATGGCGGAAGCGGGCACGTTTCCGCTGCGCATGGTGGCGTCACTGTACGTTAACCAACCTGAGCAACTCCCCGGCGCACTGTCTACACTTGCGGGCTTGCAGGAGCGCTATCAACATCCGCTTTTCAGTGTTTCTACCCTCAAGCTATCTTTGGATGGCACCGTTGAGGCGAAAACCGCGGTGATGCTGGAGCCTTACACGTTGCCGGAGGGGCATGAGCCTGTGCCCCTGTTGCCAAACCCGGGGATGTTTGACGCAGTAATGGCCGCGCACGAGGCGAACGTCGATTTGCATCTGCATGCTATCGGCGACGGGGCGGTTCGCGCGGCGCTGGATGCCGTGGAACGTGCCAAGGCGGCGCACCCACAGAGTGATACCCGCTCGACGATTTGTCACATCGAAATCGTCAGTGCACCCGATGTGGCGCGCTTCGCTGCCCTCGATGTAGTGGCACAAACGACACCGACCTGGTTTTACTTCGATGATCTTGCGCTGGAGCGGTTGGGAGAGGACCGGTTTAATCAGATGTATCCGTTAGCTTCGATTCTCCGTCACGGGGGGCGAGTGACTCTGGGTAGTGACTATCCGGTGAGTTGGATAGGAAAGGACGCGCTCAACCCAATGTTCAATATCGAGATGGCCGTGACCCGTCAGCAAGCAGGTAATCCGGCTGTGCCGGTCCAACCTCGGGTGAGTGAGCGGCTCAGTGTGGATCAGGCTATCAGGGCACATACTGCTGATGCGGCGTGGCAACTGCGGCTAGAGGGAGAGATTGGCACGCTAGAGATCGGAAAGCTGGCCGATGTCGTGGTGCTCGATCGTGACCCCTATACCACCGATCTTTATGAGTTACATCGTATTCGCGTAGATCAGACCTTTTCTGATGGCCGTTTGGTCTTTGTCCGACAGGGGCAATAAACGCGCTTAATTTATAAATAGGAATCGTTCTCGTTTCTATTGCGTATGAGAATAATTCGCATTACCATTCTCGTCCCATACGTCAGATGAGCTGGTTCCTGTGCCCGGTATTTCCGCGCCAATCGTCTATCGCACAGCGCTTTGTAGTGCCGTCATGCTCTCGTGCGGGGCATTTTCTGCCATCGCTTCAGTAGCCTCGGCGCCTTCCGGGCAGCTCGAGGAGGTCACGATTATTGGTAGCCGAGAGGCCGCTCGCGAAATCGCGGGCTCAGGCGCCCTGATCGAATCGCTGCAGATTCGCGAAGAACTTGCCACAGACATTAACCAATTACTCAAAACGGTACCCGGAACTTACATCCGCGAAGAAGACGGATACGGTCTGCGCCCCAACATTGGCATTCGCGGTGCTACCTCCGAGCGCTCTGCCAAAATCACGCTGATGGAAGACGGGGTGTTAATCGCGCCTGCGCCTTACGCAGCCCCAGAAGCCTACTATTTTCCAACGCTGGCAAGAATGCAGTCCATCGAAGTGCTGAAAGGCGCGGCGCAGTTGCGCTACGGCCCCCAAACAACGGGGGGTGTGGTGAATTTGGTGTCGAGTGCACAACCGAGTGAGTCCGAGGGCCGGGTTCAATTGGTCTATGGGCAGGACCATCAAACCGATTTGCTCGCCAGTTACGGGGGTCGAGTGGGTGCCTTTGGTTTTAGTGTCGAGACCGCACAACGCTATAACGAAGGCTTTAAAACGGTTGATCGGTCAGATCAGGATACGGGCTATCAGATCGAGGATTACGTTGCCAAGCTTTCCTGGCAAGGCGCGCAGCACGCGCTCAACCTCAAGGCCCAGTATTCCGACGAGACCTCGGATGAGACGTATCTGGGGCTCACCGATGCTGATTTCGCGCAAGACCCCGATCGCAGGTACGGCCTGTCCGCTCCCGACAGAATGACCAACGATCACAGCTCGGTATCGCTGGGGTGGGATTGGCAGATTTCAGCAACGCTTGCATTGAATACCACGGTATATCGCAACACGTTCCATCGCGACTGGTTCAAGCTCTCAGGGGGGGGTGCCCTCGTTGAGGCGGCAAATCAGGGAGACGCGGCGGCTCAATCCATATTGGATGGTGAGGGCGACCTGCTTGGCTTGTCATTCAAGCATAATAATCGCCGCTATGTGTCAGAGGGGATTCAAACCAATCTCGATTGGGAATGGCGAGAGCACCGGGTGGCGCTGGGTGCCCGTTATCATGAGGATGACGTAGACCGTTTTCAGCCCACCGAGCGCTACAACCAGGTCGATGGTGAATTGATCCTCGACCGCATTGTAGACCCCAATGCCAGCGATAATCGGTTGCAAACCGCCGAGGCGCTGGCCCTCTGGATAACCGATGCCTGGCAAGTGACGGATGCGCTCCGCCTCGACGTGGCCCTTCGTCACGAGCGTGTGGATACCCGCGAACAGCGCTTTGCGGATACCGCCAGAACTGACTTGGCGTCTTCGAGCGCAAACGACATCTCGATCTGGTTGCCCGGTTTGGCGGCGCTGTATCAGATTAACGACCAGTGGTCTCTCCTTGCCGGCGTCCACCGCGGCTTCTCACCATTGGGTGGCGGGGCCAAATCGTGGGAGAAGCCCGAGACCAGCGTGAACTATGAGTTCGGTGTGCGCTACGAGGGCGAAGTGTTTGCGGAAGTAATCGGCTTTTACAGCGACTTCGCCAACAAGGGCGAGAGTTGCTCCAACGCCTATCC
>DFQW01000116.1:4763-7463 GCA_002377985.1 Halieaceae bacterium UBA3479
TTTGAGACAGGGGCGGTAACGTGGCCCTTGTCGGTGGCGTATACCTTTTCCCGTGCTGAAGCGCGCGGCGAGACGGTCAGTGAGGGTATTCGGCAGGGTGATACCCTGGCCTCGGTACCAGAGCACACCTTTAGTCTGAGACTGGGCGCAGAGATTGGTGCGCGCTGGGACAGTTACGTCGTGGTGAAGTACACCGACAGCATGTGTGTTGAGATCGGTTGCAACCGCGATGGCTCGCCCTATGCCGAGACCGAGGGGTTTTTTAGCGTCGATGTCGGCGCCCGTTACGCAGTGACAGACCGCCTATCAGCCTTTGCCAAGCTGGAAAACGCGTTGGATAAAAGAGCCATCGTATCGCGTCAACCCGATGGCGCCCGCCCGAACAAACCCATGACCGCACTGGTCGGTGTGGAGTGGATTTTCTGACCCTTTTGGGTCCGCCCCGATCGTCTGTTAACCGTTTATGGCGCCGGATAGTAACGCCGCATTTGGCCCGCTAGTTCGCTAAGCCGATTCAGTCCGCTGCGTAGCGAATCGATACCAGGGTCAAGCGCGTCACCCCCGATGGTGTTTCCAGTTCAATTTCGGCATCGATTTCTTTGCCTAACAGACCCCGCCCCAGCGGTGAATCGCAGGAAATCTTGGCGGCAGTGAGGTCAAATTCATCGGGACCTACAATACGCCACTCTTGCGTGTCACCAGCCTCGTTCTCAACTCTCACCCAGGCGCCAAACCACACTTTGTTCCTGTCTCCCAAGGGCGCCGCGATCACCTGGAGTGATTCCAGCCTTTTGCGCAGAAATCTTACCCGCGAATCAATTTCCCGCAGGCGCTTCTTTCCATAGATGTAATCACCATTTTCAGAGCGGTCGCCATTCGCGGCGGCAGCACTCACCGCCTTGGTCACTTCCGGGCGTTCGACTTTCCACAACGCATGAAGTTCAGCCCGCAGTGCTGCCTCGCCTTCTGGCGTAATGTAGGGGGAGCCCTGCTCCCGGGGTGGTCGGTATCTGCTCATTGGCCCAGTGTAGATGGGCTTGTGATACCGGGAAACAGTCGGCTAGAGTCATTGTTACAGGGAGTTGCTTGCCCGCGCTTGCGGCCCCCGGCGCAGGGGGTAGGCGCGTTTTTACCCGGAGTGATAGGTGACGCATTTTTTTCGCACGAGCGTGATTTGCGCCGGGCTGACGGCGGTGATGCTTGTTGGGCTACCCGCCTTGGTGGTACGAGCCGACCCCTGTGTGGCACTGCAGGGGGACGCAATTCAGGGTGGGCTGTTGTGGGGCTCGGTCTCCGGGGTTGCTAACCTGACTTTTGATGGGCGCGCCGTACCGCTGCTACCCGACGGCCGATTTGTGCTGGGTTTGGGTCGGGACATGCCGCCAACGGCGCCGCTAGTAGTCAGCGGTGAAGACGTTTGCGAGCAGCAAATCACGATAGTGCAGCGCGAGTATCCCCTGCAACACATTACCGGTGTGCCGCAACAAACGGTAACGCCCGATGCGTCGCACCTGGAGCGGATTCGATCAGAGCGCGAAAAAGTGCGTGCCGCAAAAGCACTGCGCCTGGCGCGTGATGACGGCCTGAAGGCGCTGCAGGTAGGCTTTCAGTGGCCGGTTACCGGTCGCATCAGCGGGGTTTATGGCAGTCAACGAATTTACAATGGCACCCCCGGTTCACCGCATTACGGTGTTGATGTGGCGCGTCCCACAGGAACGCCGGTGACTGCTCCAGCGGCAGGCGAGGTGACGCTGGCAGAGCCCGATCTTTTCTACTCCGGTGGCACTGTGATACTGGATCATGGTTACGGCTTGTCCTCCTCTTTCCTGCATCTGAGTGAAGTCTCGGTTGCGGTGGGAGATCGTTTGCAGCCCGGTGATCGGCTCGGCGCTATTGGCGCGACCGGACGGGCTACCGGTCCGCACCTCGATTGGCGGATGAGCTGGCTAAACCAACGCATTGACCCGCAACTGCTGGTGCCACCGATGCCGGATTGAGGCGTATCGGATAAACCCGCGCGCCAGATGGTGGATTGAGCGGTGCTCTCAGGCTTGGGAGGGCTTATACTTCGCTTTTTGGATATGAGGTCCGTCCGGTGCTGGATCCCAAACTACTCAATATTCTCGTGTGTCCCGTCAGCAAGGCACCGCTGACCTATGACGAGGACCGTCAGGAATTACTGTGTAAAGCCAGTGGTCTTGCCTACCCGGTGCGCGACGGTATTCCGGTGATGCTCGAGGAAGAGGCGCGTGCCATGACCGCGGATGAGAAGCTCGACTGAGCAGAACGCGATGACGGACACTATTTTCGGCAAAATCACGCGCGGCGAAATTCCCACGGAATTTCTTTACGAGGACGACCATTGCGTAGTGATCAGGGATATCAACCCGCAGGCGCCGACGCACGTACTCATTATTCCGCGAAAGCCAATCCCCATGCTGGTGGAGGCCGATAGCGAAGATCAGGCGCTGCTGGGCCATCTGTTACTGGTGGCGGGCAAGGTCGCGGAGCAGCTGGGTGTGGGCGATGCCTTCAGACTAGTGATCAATAATGGCGCAGGGGGAGGGCAAACCGTGTTTCACCTTCACCTGCACATCCTCGCGGGGCGCGAAATGGCAGAAGGCGCCCTCGCCGCGGGTCTGAATTAACTCAGTCTCACCAACACCGTTTTTAACGCTGGGACCAATCCATGAACACCGC
>DFQW01000073.1:0-3091 GCA_002377985.1 Halieaceae bacterium UBA3479
ATGCTCGAGCAAATGGCGGCGGCCAAGACGCCTCCTGAGGACATGGACTACATCAACATGATGATGGTCTCGATGCTGACGCTGCGTCCAACGGTCGAGTTGTGGCGGGCGCACCGCAAGGAGCTCACTGACCCCTGGGTAGGCCCAGGCGCCGGGCGGCACCGCGAGATGATTACCCGACGCGTCGACGCTTTGATTGACGCGTTGCCGAGTGCGGGCGAGGTGGACTTTGTGCAGGCCTTTGCTAGGCCGTTGCCGCAACAGGTGATGGCGGAGGTGCTGGGTTTTCCGGAGTCAGACATCCCGCAGCTGGCGGCATGGGGAGAGGCGCAGGTCATGCCCTTTGTTTACGGTGAGGGCCATTTGAACCGCCTGACCGATGAGCAGCTGGCCGCACAGTTCACCCAGCTCGATGGCTTCAAGGAGTATGTGCAGGACATCGTCCGTGCCAAACGGCAGTCCCCGGCCGACGACATGATCAGCTTTTTAACGCAGGTCACCTACAGCGCACTGGATCGCAAGCTCACGGATCTAGAGATTAACGGTATCGTGTATGCGATGGTGTTAGGCGGACTGGAGACCACTCAGTACGCGTTGGAGCAGCAGGCACAGCTCATTTGCGATCGCCCGGGGCTGTTCGAGGCTCTCAAGGCAGACGCTGGCTTGCTTCGCACCTTTATCGAGGAATCGCTGCGTCTGCGTGCGCCCACCCAGGGCTTGTCTACTCGACTCACCAGCCGCGACGAAGTATTTGGCGACGTCGAGGTGCCCAGGGGCTCCGTGCTCCATCTGCGCTGGGCAGCGGCCAACATTGATCCTGATGAATTTGAGTGCCCTATGGCACTCAAGCTCGACCGTAAAGCGGCGAGTCGGCACTTGTCCTTCTCGGCTGGCCCGCGGGTGTGTCCCGGTGCCGGCATTTCCCGACTCGAGCAGCAAGTTGCTTGGACGCGCCTGTTAGAGCGGCTAGATCATTTGAGTTACGGTGCAGAGAACCGTTTTCTGCATCAGCCCGGAATTATGCTGGGCACCCTGGAATTGAATCTGCACCTTCGCAAAACCACCGAATAACTGGGAGTTCCTATCCATGGCCACGATCCTCGCGCATATCGAAATCAAACCCGGAACCGAGAGCCAGTGGGAGTCGATTATGGCTGACATGGTGAGTCAGACTTTTGCCCACGAAGAGCGGGTACTTCGCTATGAATACTTTAAAGGCCAGCGCCCGTTGCACTACTACTGCTTGTTGAGCTTCGAGGATAAATGGGCTTTTTATCTCCATCAGGCGTCTGACTATCACGAGGGGCATGATTTTGAATCGGTGCTGGCGAATGTTGAGCTGGAATACTTGGACCCTGTTAAGGGTGCCAGCGAACTGCCGCCAACCCTGAACCCGCCCCTGCCTGATGACGCTACGGATGCCCAGCGAGCGACGGAAGCGGCGTTCCCGATTCACATACCCGGCTGGTGGTCGGGTAGGGCCTAGCTTATTTCGCAGTAAATTCGATATGTAATGACTTCATGGCGCGCAGCAAATAGTGCGGGTGATAGCTGAAATCATTTTTACCCTCGGCAAACCACATGCTTTCGATGCGATCAACCAGGGCTTTGAACGACCAATAGAGTTCGCGGCGCGCCAAAGGCGCACCGAGGCAATGATGTTTGCCTGAACCAAACGCCATGTGGCCGCCGGCGTGGGGCCGCTGCAGATCGAGTGTATCGGGTGAGTCGAAGCGGCGCTCGTCGCGATTCGCAGCAGCAAACCGAATGTTGATCAAGCTTCCCGCAGGGATGGTCACGCCACTCAGTTCAACGTCCTTGGCCGTGGCGCGCATGAGGCTCTGCACCGGTGACTCCAACCGCAAAACTTCCTCGATAAAGACTTTTAGGTATTGATCTGGATCCGATTTGAGTTGCTCCCACGCCAGCGGGTTCTCGATCAGCAGCTTCACGCCCGCAGAGATCGCGTTGGTTGTGGTTTCCGAGCCGCCGACAAAGGTATCGGCCATCATTTCGGCGTGGAGCTCATTGTCGTTCATCGGCCGACCCCATTCCTCGATCACCGTATTGACCAGCGCACTCAGTAGCGAATCATCGGGGTTCTCACGCAGGCGCTCGAAGATCGGCTGAAAATAGTGCTGCGCTTCGATTTCCTTGCGGACCGATGCCAGCTCTTCTTCCTCGGATTGCATCAGACTGATGCGGTGAAAGAATGCCTCGGTCCAGGCCTTTATGCGCCAGATATCGTCGGGGTTGGCGCCCATCTGTTTGCCAATGATTAATAAGGGCAGCGGAATCGCAAATTGCTTTACCCATTCACAGTGCCCGTCGTCGATAAAATCATCGATTAACCGGTAGGCGAGATCACGCACTTCATCCTCCAGCGCTTCGATCTTCTTGGGGCGGAAGGCGTCGTTAAACACAGCGCGCACCGCTTTGTGATCCGGGTCATCGCGGCCATTGAGGGTTTTTGCCGGCACCCAGCCCTCTTGCTCGAAGGTGTCTCGGACCCGCCGGGCTCTGGGGCTCGGTTCTGTCGCATCCGTCAGGTAAGCCGTTTCATTAGTGAAGTGCTCGGTATCGGTCAGTATCTGGCGCACATCCTCGAATCGCGTGATGACATACATCCCCGTCGCCGGGCATCGGTAAACGGGAGCTTCGTCCCTCAGGGTTTTGTAGGCGTGATAAGGACATTGCTGAGTCCCGGGGTCAAAGAGATTCACTTCGCTGACAGATTTGGGATTCATCGTGTCTGGATCTCGCTCATTCACGTAACGATGTGACTATATGGCTTGATGCTCTCAGTGAGAAGGGTGACCCCTCGGAACATTCGAGAGTGGTGCAAAGCGATGTCACGCTCGCGAGACCCCAATTATCCGTAGCGGCTTAGCCAACAGGCGGATGAAACTTCGGGTTACACTGTTGCGCCTTTGGCATCATTTTCGAGGAATCCCATGAGTGATCGTCGTATCCCCTGCACCCACACGGGTAGTTTGCCGAGACCGGATCACCTCGTGCAGCTCATGTTTGCCGTATCGGACGGTATCCCCGTCGACGAGCAGGCGTTACAGGGGGCCATAGAGACTTCAAT
>DFQW01000073.1:3463-5842 GCA_002377985.1 Halieaceae bacterium UBA3479
TATGCGACCTATGTTCAGGATCGCCTATCAGGCTTCGGTGGTGAGACGGTTCAGAATTATTTTTTTGAAGATCTGAAGGACTTCCCGCGCAGTGCCGAAATGGTCGCCGGTAATCCTGGGCGGCGAAAGCGCAAAGCACCCAGCTGCACCGAGGCGATTACCGTGACGAACGCACAGGCGGCGGTGGATGACATGGTGGCCTTGGTCGCGGCCGCCAAAGCTCGGGGGCATGAGCAGATTTTTTCCAGTGCCGCCTCGCCCGGCGTGATTTCTTTATTTTTCAATAACGATTTTTACGCGACCCACGAGGAATACGTGTTTGCCATTGCTGAGGCGATGCGCCATGAATACGAGGCCATCGCGAATGCGGGCGCGATAGTGCAGCTCGACTGTCCAGATCTGGCTATGGGGCGCCACTCGGCCTACGCCTCCCAGGATCTCGAGACGTTTCGCAAAACCATTGCGATCAACATTGAGGCGCTCAATCACGCGGTGCGTAATATCCCCGAGGAGCAGCTGCGCATGCATCTCTGTTGGGGTAATTACCCCGGGCCTCATCACCATGATGTGCCCATCAGCGACATCATTGATATTGTCTGGACTGCCAAGCCGCAAACGGTCCTCGTCGAGGGTGCTAACTCGCGACACGCGCACGAGTGGGCGGTGTTAAAAGAACTGGGCGTGCCGGCACACAAAAAATTGTGTCCGGGGCTTATTGAGCCGCAATCCAACTACATCGAGCATCCCGAACTGATCGCCCAGCGCCTAGGGCGATGGGCCGAGGTGGTAGATCCCGAGCGCTTGATGGCGGGTGTCGATTGCGGCTTCTCAGTGCACGTGGGGAGCACCAGCATTGACCCCGATGTCGCCTTTGCCAAGTTGGCGTCGTTGGCCGAGGGCTGTGAGATTGCGTCCGAGCGACTGTTTGCCTAAGGCGGGCGAGCGGGTTGGCCAAACTGAGGCGTTAGCAGGGCAGAAAGATGGCTAAACCGCTACCCAAACATCCGCAGCTGCGCGGTAACTACGCCCCCATCAATTTTGAGGCGACGTGCCACGACCTGGTGATCGAGGGAGTCCTGCCCGAAGGTCTTTCAGGCTCTTTATATCGAATCGGTCCCAATCCCAAGTTTGTGCCGGATCAGGGCTACCACTGGTTTTTTGGTGCCGGCATGGTGCATGCCTTTCACCTTGGAAATGGCCGCGTCGATTACGTCAACCGCTGGGCGCGCACGCCCAAATTCGAAGCCGAGTGGGCGGCAGGGGGTAGCCTCCCCATGAGCTTCATGACCGATCCCAAGACGGGCACCATTCAGTCTGACCGGCGGAACGGGCTCGCCAATACCCACATCATGTGGCACGGCAACCAGCTATTGGCCTTGGAGGAGGGGAGCCATCCATTTTCTCTGGCACCCGATTCACTCGATTCTCTCGGGTATGGTTTGTACGCGGATGGTCTGGCGGGCGCGATGACAGCGCACCCCAAGATTGATCCCTTGACCGGTGAGTTGCATGGTTTTGGCTATATGTCTGATGCCATGGGTAGCCCGGCGATGACCTACCACGTGGTTGATGCGCAGGGCCGCGTTAAAAGATCTGACACTTTTACCGCGCCCTTTGCTGCAATGGTGCACGACTTTGCCGTGACGCGTGACTATGTGCTCTTTCCTTTGTTTCCACTCACGTTTGATCTGAACCGGTTGGCGCATTTGGGATCGCCGTTTGCGTTTGACGCGGGAGCGGGTGCGTTTATCGGTGTATTGGAGCGAGACGCGCCGGTCAGCGAGATACGCTGGATAGAGGCGCCCGTGTGCTTTGTATTCCATTACCTCAATGCCTGGAACGAGGGCAGCGTGATCACCTTCGACGCCATCGATTTTCCTGTCGCACCCAATTTCCCCGACGTGACCGGCCAGTTGCCCGGCTTTGATGATGCGCAAGGCAAGCTCACACGCTGGCGGCTGGATGTGCGAACCTCACAAATCGACCGCGAGGTATTGCTCGATGTGCCTGCCGAGTTCCCCCGCGTGGATGATCGGTTCGCGATGGCACAGCACCGGCACGGATTTCTCGCTACCGCATCTACGCGCGAGCGCGGGGACGGTGGGTTGTTTCATGAGATCAGTCATTTTGATTTTGAAACCGGTCGCGAGCAAAGATGGGACGCCGGTGCGGGCAACGGCGTGTCCGAACCGGTCTTTGTGGCTCGAGATGCTGCTGAGGGTCAGGGTTGGTTGCTGGCCACGGTCTATGAAGCCGAGCGTCAGGCCTCGTCGCTGGTGGTGCTTGATGCAATGGCAGTCGCAGAAGGGCCTATCGCCACGGCGCGACTGGATCATCGTATTCCCTATGGCTTTCACGGCAGTTGGCGGCCCGCCGCTT
>DFQW01000159.1:0-2766 GCA_002377985.1 Halieaceae bacterium UBA3479
GCCTGCACCGACAACGACGAGGTCGTAGATTTCATGAGTGCTTCGGACTGAACCCACTTTATAAGAGGACTGCCAGGCGAGATTATGCGCATGAGTATTGGCGCCAGGATGGCTCCCACGTAACCCTGTTAGGGCGGGGGGGTAATACTCAGTTGTGTTGGCTTTGGCATCGAGGAGCGGCATCGCCGCGGCCATGCCGACTCCGACCGAGGTGCCGTTAATAAAATCCCGCCGTGAGATTTTAGTCATAGCGTGACGCTCCAACCGTGGTCGCTTTCACTACCGATCTTAGCAGTAGCTGAACCTGCAGTTTGGCCTACGAGTTCAATTGTGATTCCAACGATCAAGAAGATTCAATTGGGTGAAGGACAAGGCAATTGGTGAAGTGGGTAAGACCAAGATAAAAAAAGGGGGCCTAAGCCCCCTGATGTGTTGTCGAGTCGCTTAGAAAGAAATAGCGAATTCAGCACCGATGGTGCGCGGCGGCGTCCACCAGCCGCGGGTGATGAGCGGGTGAATCGTTCCTTGAGCGAGTTCCTGCTCGTCAGTGAGATTCTTCCCGTAAACCGTTAAACGGTAACGGTTGTCACCCCACAGATAGCTGATCTGGCCATCGAGAGACTCGATGCTATCCATATGGCCAATCGGGTCATTGCTGGGCTCAAGCTCTACCTCATCACGGTATCGGAATGAGAGTGAGCTTTGGAGTGTGCCCGGACCGACACTGGCCGTGTAGGTGGTACTGACTCCGAAAGTATTTTCGGGTACTTGCCGCGGGATAAGATCAGAGTTGTCTGTGACGATTTGATCCCCAGTGATATCGGCTAGGTACTCGTCATATTCAGCATCGATATAACCGTAGTTGGCGCGGAGGAACCAGTTTTCAGTGATCTGGAAGCTCATCTCGAGTTCCACTCCAAAGATTTCTTGGGTGGAAGCATTTCGGACAACGGTCGCCACATTAGACAGATTGATCGGAATCAAAATCGATTCCTGCTTGTCTTCGTAGTCACTGAAGAAAACGGTCGGGTTGAATGTCAGCCTGCCGTCCAGCAAAGATGTCTTCAGCCCCAACTCGTAGTTCTTGACAAACTCTGGCTCAAACGTTGGATCACAGCAATCGAAGTTCGCCTGACGTCCGAAGAAGCCACCGCTCTTGAAGCCTTCTGCATAAGAGGCCCATGCCATCATGTTGTCGTTGATCTGCC
The DNA here is from genome assembly GCA_002377985.1 of Halieaceae bacterium UBA3479. Classification (GTDB taxonomy): domain Bacteria; phylum Pseudomonadota; class Gammaproteobacteria; order Pseudomonadales; family Halieaceae; genus Luminiphilus. Next base: position 1,209 of record DFQW01000159.1, read on the forward strand.
AGCGAAGAGAGGCGCTGGGTGTAAATTCCGACCATTCGTCACTGTAGGCTTTTGGATCCAGTAACGGTGGTATGGGATCGCCCTTGCTGGGATCGTAAAATACGCCTCCGTTACCACCAATGAAATCCTTCTCTTCTCGGGTGTAACGTCCACCGACGGTCAACGTCCAAGCGTCGTTGAAGGCGTAATCCATGGAAATAAAGCCGGCTATGGATGAAGTTTCCTGCTCCTGACCATTGCTGCTGGAAATAGTGAAAGGAAGCGTAACACCCGGGCCGAGTGCACCAATCAAACCCAGCGTGGCATGGAGATCGTAGACGTCCCAACGCTGAACGTAGTCCACATCGAACGAGTAAATGCCCGCCTGGAACTGGAACGGACTGTCGGAGGTGCTCATGATGCGCAACTCGTGGGTAGTTTGCTCCCAGTCATTGAAGAAGTTCATGCGCAGCATTGGCGCGGGTGAGCCGTCGAAGTCCTGCATGTTCTGCTCGTCCTGCTCGCGGAAGCCACCAATGTATGTCATTAACAAGCCATCGGTGACTTGCCAATTGGCAGTGATAATGTTGGTGTCGTAGTCGTTGTCACTGAAGTTTGTGCCGTCTGATGAATTATGGGTCTCATCATCTGCGGTGTTGCTGTAACACTGTCTATAGACGAGGCAGGTGAGGTCAGTCGCGTCGTTGGTGTTCACGTACGCGCCCTGGTCACTCTTGTCCTTCATTTTTTCGTAGTGCCACTTTATGTCGAAGTCTTCAGTGGGTTTCCATTTCATCGCAAAGCCGTAATTCAAGATGTCGTCTTCACCAACGTCCCTCTCGAGGGTTCTGTTATAGACCCACCCATCGTTCTTGATTTGTGCGCCAAAGAGCTTAATGCCGAGCTTGTCGTCGATGAGCGGCACATTGACAACAGCTTTGACGTCCTCGCGCCCGTACTCGTCAACCGTGAGGCTGACGTCGCCACCCCACTCCATGGTGACATCACCACGAATGATGTTGATGAGGCCTCCCGTAGTGTTTTTGCCGAACAAGGTCCCCTGAGGCCCGCGCAGAATCTCGATGCGTTGAATGTCAAAATTCTGCATCAGTACACCACTGGCAGTGCCCAAAAACATGCCGTCTAGAATTACACCAATGGGTGGGTCCAGGCTCTTGTCATAGTCAGTGGTTCCAACGCCACGAATGTTAATGAAGGCGGTGCTGCCCGCGCCAGGATAGCGTCTGATAAAAGTATTTGGGCTGAAGGTCTGGAGATCCTCCAATCGGCGCACTTGCGCCTGACCCAGTTCGCGAGTAATCGCCGCAACTGAGACCGCGACGTCCTGAAGCGACTCGTCACGACGGGTTGCCGTTACGATGACTTCCTCTAGAGCGCCTCCGCTTTGAGCGAGCGTGGGAATACTCTGGAAAGAAGCTGCGATTGCCGCGGAGCATGCCAAGGTGGCAATCTTCCCGGACGATCTAGCCAAGCGTTGGTTTTCCTTCTTTATCATTTTAGCTACCCCTTTTTTTCTGATGAGCTGAGTTGTTGCTGCTGGTTTAAGTGGTTAATTTAT
>DFQW01000159.1:3085-4493 GCA_002377985.1 Halieaceae bacterium UBA3479
AGCACACGAGCAGGCATTCGACTTTCAAGCCGCCGCGAGCGTTCTCTCTGTCAAACCCGTCGATATCTCTGTGTCTTGCTGCGTTGTAACACTACTTTGAATCTCCTCCAGCCAGGCCTGGCGGTGTGGCGCGCAATAGGGCTTTAAATCGAGGCAGTGCTTGAGCAGGGCTTGCTGTCGAAGCTCTTCAAGTGAAATCAGTTTTTTTTGCCAAAGCAGCGTGCAGCCCCACTGGCTCGCCGCCAAAATGTGAGATAGCTGCGTACAGTTTGTGCCGGGCAACAGATCGCCATCGGATTCGGCAACGAGCAGTTGCTCGTAAAACCACTGCTGGGTGCGACCCACGCGCTGGTAAATGGCTTCTTCTTCCGCGTTAATGCCCAGTACCAAAGACACCGCAGACTCCATAAAGGCAGGTGATTCAGCAAAGGTATCCATAGCCCGGCGGGTGAGGGCGATAATCCGCGGAATCCCGGTTGGTTCATTAACCACGGGTTCACTGGACTCGTTGGCCTCGCGCACTCGCGCCCCGGCGGCCAGCAGCAATCCGTTGCGGCTCTGAAAGAGGTTGTACAGGGTTTTTGTGCTGACGCCACTCGCTCCAGCAATCTGATCCATGCTGATGTCACTGGGCGACGCCGAAGCCAGTAGCCTCAGCGTCTCATCCAGAATGCGTTCACGCCGTTCAACTTGACCGGGAGAAGCGTATTTACCCCGTGCTTTCGCCATATGCGCAGATTATTGTTATTGCGTCTCTATACGAAAATTACATGAGGGTGTAAATTTTGCAAGCAGTTTTTTCTGCAGGCAGAATGACGCTCGCTCATGCCATTATCTTGCATGGGGCGCGCTCCGCCGCACATGGTGAACCGCGGAAACTAAAATAAGGAAGCAGCATGACCCAACAGAACACGAATTACGACGATGTTAAACAGTATCGCCTTGATCCGGAGCGGGAGCAGGAACTCGTGAACTGTGCGGGAGAGTGCACGTTTTGCTGGGCAAACAAGGCGGGGCATCCGCTGGGTGTCACCACCGCTTACGTGCCGGTGGACGGTAAGATTTGGATGACGGCGACGCGAGAGCGGGTGCGGATCAAAGCGATTGCCCGCGATGGTCGTTCTTCAGTGGTGATGTCGAGTAAGGGCACTCACATGGGTGGCGGTAAGACTGTGACCTACAAGGGTCATACGGTGATTCACGATGACCCCAAGATCAAAATGTGGATGTACCAGTTGTTGGCTCACGGCATGTCCAAAGTGCAAGATTCTGATAACGACTTCACCATGGGTTTGGATCCCGATTTGTTTGTGAAGTTTCTCGATACCCCAGAGCGGATCGTGCTGGAATTCACCCCAGAGATGTCGATCCCCTTCGACGGCGACAAGATGGCCAAGGGGACGGCAGC
>DFQW01000159.1:4775-5001 GCA_002377985.1 Halieaceae bacterium UBA3479
GCCTATGCCCAGTTTGCGGCGCAGGCCGCCAAGGAATAGGGCGCCACTCAGCCCTAACTTAGGGTGGCGTCCCGCTGTAAAAGCCCGGCACTCGCGGGGCCAGTGCGTGCCCATGCTGATGGGGTTTCGGGGCGACGGCCGCACCAGGGGCTGTTGCTCAGTTGCTGGTAACCACCTGCACTAGCTCAAGAAACGTGCCGTCGGGATCTTTAAAGCAAAAGAAGCG
>DFQW01000159.1:5289-11513 GCA_002377985.1 Halieaceae bacterium UBA3479
GCATAGCTCGTTTCCGAGGTATGAACGTTGACCGGCTCAGACAGTACTTCCACGCCTTGCTCGACCAAATACGCGTAATCGGCGTCGATGTTTGCACTCGCCAGCGCGATCCGTGCTAGTCCTGGCCGGTAGAGATTGGGGTAGGGAGGCGAGTCGTCCCGTGGCGATTTCCATTCGAGCAAATCAATCACCATCGGTTGCGCGGCGCCTTTGAGCGCCATGAGTGCGCCCTCCACTTGGTACTTGGGCATGCCGACAGCGTTGGCGACGTCCTCCGTGTTGGTCTCGGGCACCGGCCAGTACACCTCGAAGCCGAGCATTTCGTAGAATGCTTTTGAGCGTTGGTAGTCGCTGCAATTAATGTTGATGTGCACCATGCCAGTGATGTGCATAGGAACTCCTCCCGCCTTAGGGCATCGGCAACTAAAATCAGATCACAGTGTCGCCGTTGTCGATCACCATCTCGGTGCCGGTGACGTGCTTGGATTCATCGGACATCAGATAAACCACCATGTGCGCCACATCATCGGGCTCGCCTATGCCGAGAGCCTTGCGAGTGGCTTCCGGGTCTTCTTCGGCCATGAGATCGGTATTCAGCAGCGTCTTGAGTGCGGTGTGCACCATCGGCGTACTGATGGAGCCCGGATGAATCGAGTTGCAGCGGATGCCAAGGTTCGCCTGGCGGCAGTAAATGGCGATCGATTTGGTCATTGCGCGGATGCCGCCTTTGGCTGCTGAATAGGCAAGATAAGGACCCAAGCCAATCAGCGCCGCAGTAGAGGACATGTTAACGATAGATCCGCCGCCCGATTTTTTCATGAGCTTGATCGCGCTTTGACAGCCCCAGAAGGTGGCATCGAGGTGAATACCCATCACCTTTCTCCACATCTCGGTAGTGGTGTCTTCGATCGAGGCAATTGGCGCTACCCCCGCGTTGTTAACCAGGCCGTCCAGTCGCCCGTGTTGATGCTCGACCGCGCTCATGAGTGCTGCCCAGCTCGCTTCGTCACTCACGTCCTGCGCGAAAAAGATCGCGCCAATGTCATTCGCGTGCGCGTGCCCAGCCTCAGCGTCGATATCGGTCATCACCACTTGCGCGCCTTGCAGGGTGAGCATCCGCGCGTCGGCCAATCCCAGCCCGGAAGCGGCGCCCGTCACAATAATTACTTTGTCTTTAACTCTGTTCATTGGGGTCCCATTACCGATATGTGATTGCGTCGGTTCTCAATACAGCTGCCCAATACCTCTGAGGCAAAACCCGTTTCTGTGTAAGCGGCCCGCTATCCTAACTCAAAGCCCGACCAGTCCTCACGGGCCAATCGACACTGTTTGCGATAAAACGGAAATCCGCCAAACCAAAATAGGGTGCTGCGGGGCTTGCCCGGAATGTTGTCGCCCATGTAGTAATTGTCCGACTGCGGGTACAGCGTGCTGTTACCAATGTGGTTGGTCAGGGCAACGTAGGCAGCCTCTGCGCCGGCGTTGGCTTCCAGCATGGCGAGCGGTGAATCATCGAGGTCGCTGATGAGCTCGCAAATGAAATCGCACTGGAATTCTGCCAACAGAATCGGATTATAAAAAGGGCTGTGAGGTCCGTTGATCCAAAACAAATTGGGGAAGCCGTGGGTCATCATGCCCAGATGACTGGTGAGTCCCTGCGACCAGCGCGTTTTGAGCCGCTCTCCGCTTTTGCCGCGGATATCAATGCGATCCATGGCCCCGGTCATCACGTCAAAGCCGGTCGCAAAAATCACGGCATCGATGTCGATTTCCCGATCGCCCACAACAATGCCCTTTAGGGTGAAATGAGAGATCGCTTCCTCGTTCAGATCAACCAGCTCAACATTGGGTTGATTAAATACTTCGAGATAATGCGTCTCGGGAGATAAGCGGCGCGTCAGAATAGGGTATTGCGGGCACAGCTTCTCCGCGACGTCCGGGTCTTGCACCCGTTCGCGAATTTTCTCGCGCGCAAAATCTGCCAGCGTCTGGTTCGACTCCATGTTCAACAGGCTGTCGGTAAACGCGTAGTAGGGCGATAGGCCACCCGAGGCCCAGCGGTTCTCGTATTCCGCCCGGCGCTCTTGTTCGCTGATCTCCAAGGCCGATTGCGATGGGGGTGGCGCGAGCTCGGAATGCACCAACGTAAAACCCGAAAAAGAGTTGAACTGGCGCTGGCGCAGCTCCGCGTATTGGCTTTTCATCTTGGCCGCGTGTCCCGGTTCTACCGGGTGATTGTGGAGCGGGATCGGGTAAGAGGGAGTCCGTTGCAGAACGAATAATTCCCCGGCGGTTTTTGCGACTTCCGAGATCACCTGAATCCCGCTGGATCCGGTGCCTATCACAGCGACCCGCTTCCCTTTAAAATCCGGTTCACTATTGGGCCAGCGACTGGAGAGATACTGCTCACCCTGAAACTCATCTAGTCCCTTAAAGCTGGGCTCGATGGGCGCGGAGATGAGCCCCGTGGCCATAATGCAAAATCGCGCAGAGAGTCTTTTGCCGTTATCGGTGGTAATGGCCCACCGTTGTATCGCTTCGTCGTAATGCGTCTCGGTAACACGGGTGTTAAAAGCAATGTCGCGGCGCAAATCAAATCGATCGGCAACGTGATTGGCGTAACGCTCGATCTCGGCCTGGCCGGCGTAGCGCTCGGTCCAGTCCCACTCTTGCTCCAGCTCTTTTGAAAAAGAATAAGAGTATTCTACGCACTCGATATCAACACGGGCCCCCGGGTAGCGGTTCCAATACCAGGTGCCGCCAACGCCGCTGCCGATCTCGAAACACCGCACGCTAAGACCCGCCTGACGGGCACGATGAATCATGTAGAGGCCGGCAAAACCCGCACCGACTATCACCATATCGACGCGATTTGGAGGATTGGTTTGTGACATGGCCAGGGCGAGTTTCCGTTTGAGCTGGCTTGCTACTGTAGCAGGTGGTCCAATTGAGTGTCCGGAGATCCGAAACAGACTGAAGCGCTAGGTCGTGCCAAAGCCCGCCAGCTCTCTCCAGAACTCACGATAGTCATAGTCGGTATCGAGCGCGAGGTTCAGCGTGTTGTAAGAGGAGAAATCGCTGACCACGTGAGTTAACTGTACGATCCCTTTGTCTGTGAGGCCCTGATCTCGCAACGCCTGTACCTGATCGTCACTCACGGCCGCTGGATCACCGTTTACCTGCAGCGCATAATTCAACACCGCCGTCAGCCGATCGCCCTCCACAGCGTCCAGCCCCGAAGTCAGCAGCGAGCCAACATAGTCCTCGGCGGTGCCCAGGCCATAGTTAAGGATGGTGCAGAAGGCCGCAGTGCAATAGGGGCAGCCATTGGCCTGCGAGACCAAAATTCCTACGTGCTGGATTTCCTCCATGCTGAGTTCACCCATTTGCCAGAGCACCTTAGTGGCACCCAGCTTGGCGGTAAAAAACTCAGGGAAATTCAACTCAACATAAAAATGGTTTGGCACGCTGCCTTCCATTTCAGTGACCCAGGCAAAGATCTCGGCCACCGCTGGATCGGTCACATGCTCGGGTTTGGGCAGGGCAACTCTAGCCATGCGGAGCCTCCTGAAATAGATGAGCCCGCCTGCGGGTACCGCGCAGGCGGGCGCGCTAACTTAAAAAGATTTGCGAACCTCGAGTCGCCACTGGCGGCCGCGGTTGTAGACGCCCTCGAGCGATTGGAAGGCGGTGCCATAGACGCCGGTTTCGAGGTATTCCTCGTCGGAGAGGTTAGTTCCCGATAATATGACCGTCCAGTCGCCATCAACATTGGTCCATCGTGCGCTGGCGTCGATCAGGCTGTAGGAATCTGTCTCGAGTAACGGCGTATTGTAAGCGTCGTTGAAGGTTTCAGAGCGATAGCTCCAGTCGCCGCGCAACAGAAGGGTGCCCGTGTCGCCCAGCGAAAACTCTTTGGACAAGCCGAGACTGGCGGTGGTTTCGGGCACACGCTCAAACTCGTTGCTCTGCAGAATCAAGGTATTGGCGGTGTCGATGCTGTCGTACTCCGCATTCAACAGTGACAGACTACCCTCAACGAACCACCCCTCAGCTGGCGAAGCAAACAATTCCACCTCGAAACCTTCGATGCTGGCTTCCCCGATATTCTGGGTTACTGGCGCGACGCTGTTAAATACCTGGACCTGCAGTTCTTCGTAGTCAGTCTGGAAGAAGGCGCCGTTTAACTTGAGGCGGCCGTCGAGCAAGTTCATTTTGAAACCAGCTTCAAGCACCTCAACAAACTCGGGCTCGTAGGTTGGTATCAAATCGATATCTGGCGTACCCGGGGGAGCGGTAAACGGTGGCACGATGGGTGGAAATACGCGTTGCGTAAAGCCGCCTGATTTGAAGCCCTCGGAATAGGTGGCATAGAGCATGATGCTGTCACTTAAATCGAAAGACAGGTTCGCCATGGGGGTGAATTCCGAAATCGATATTTCCTTTTCCAGCAGGGGCAAGATGCGTGACCCGGCCTGCAGGAACGGCGCGTCGAGCGCCGCCAGCGGATTGCCGGGAGGTACCACATTGCTGATGCCAGCAAAGTAATTGTTATAGATGATTTGGTCGGGAGTGAACGCTTTGTCTTCGTCGGTGTAACGTCCTCCGAGGGTCAGGTGCAATCGGTCTGTCACATCAAAGGTGGCTTGTGCAAACGCGGCCCAGGAGGTGTTGTCGAAAGCACCGCCCGAGCGGAAGTTTGAAACGGTAAAGTCGAGGGTGTTGACGTTGTCGCCGTCCTCAGAAAAGTAATAGAGCCCCAGGATCCAATCGAGCCGCTCATGGGTGCCGATCAGCTGCAGCTCCTGAGTGAACTGTTCTTGGTCGAGCGTATCGGCAAATTGGGCAATACGATGGGGAGAATGGTCGCCATCTCGCGCAAAATCTGATTCGAGCTCGCGATAAGCCGTGATCGATTTCAGTGCCAAGCTGTCGGACAGATTGAAATCCAGCGTGGCGGACAAACCGAACACATCCGTCTCGGAATACGCGGGCGCCGAGCCTTCATTGGTGCCATCCGCCCCGATGTAACGACTGTCATAACAGTTGGGCGACGCGGGGTTGTAGGTGACGCCATTACCAGCGGGATCCGTCGCGGCACAGGGCTGGCCCGGGCCCATGGCCGCGGCTGTCACGTTATGGATAAATGCCATGGGCGGCGGCGGTGCCAGTACAACACCCTGCAGCTGGCTGAGGTCGGTAAAGTCGATTCCGATCAGCTGCATGGCGGGGCCGTTCTCGCGATCTCGCGTCATGTCTGCGGTAATCAAAGCAGAGAAGTCGTCACTGGGTTCAAATGCTACCGATACCCTCCCGGTAAATGTGTCGTCATTGCCCAAATCGATGCCATCCGCTCGGTCGACATAGCCATCCTGCGTCATCGACGCCAAGCTGGCGCGCAACGCAACACTCTCGCTCACGGGCACGTGTACTGTGCCGCGAAGGTGAATGAGGCTGTCGGTACCTGCCGCCGCGGCCAGATTGCCTTCAAATTCGCCGCCCGGTTGAGGCTTGCGTGTGGCAATGGAAATGGCGCCACCGATGGTGTTGCGACCAAACAGGGTGCCTTGGGGGCCGCGCAGCACCTCTAGTCGATCAATGTCGATGATGTCCAGAATGGCGCCAACCGACCGCGCGACGTACACGCCGTCAACGTAGAGCCCTACCCCGGGTTCAGTAGTGGGCAAGAACTCCTTTTGTCCTACGCCGCGCAGGTAGATTGCGGCTGAGTTGGAGGCGCCACCAAAGCTTGGGTTGTTTTGCAGGGTAAGGCTGGGTACGAAACGCTCAATTTGGCTCAGGCTGTCAACGCCACGGTAATCGAGCGTTTCGCCCGTAAAGGCAGAGACCGCGATAGGGGCTTCTTGAAGCCCTTCTTCGATACCGCGCGCGCTGACGACGATTTCTTCCATCAGCTTTGCGGTGCTTGATGGCGCATTGTTCTGTGCAACGGCTAGACCGGTCAGACTGGTGGCGATGAGTGCAGTCGTGGCGGCAAGGGCATTACGGGAAAATAAAATATGCATATCGATATCCAATGGGGGGCAGATGATTTAAACGGGCCCTTGTTAGGCGTCTATTTGGGGTACATGTTGCATGGCTTCGGCGATAACCTCATCGGACAGGTCCAGATCGACCATTTCGCCTGCGAGGTACTTCTCATACGCCGCAAGGTCCAGATGCCCATGCCCGCAAAGCGCGGTCAGGATGACTTTCTCCTCGCC
>DFQW01000095.1 GCA_002377985.1 Halieaceae bacterium UBA3479
TGCGAGTTAACCTGTCCGGCGTGGCGCGCCGGCACGGCAGCCAGCCACAGTGACTGCCCGATCTTGTCAAAGCTACGATACAGCGCGGCCGCAAATACCCACCACAATACAACCAGCCACAACGGCACGATAAAGGCTGCATCAAACACAAAGACGCCGGTCAAGGTGAGCACCACGTCCACCGCGATGCCAATCAAAGCAATGGGCAGCAGGCGACGGAACTCCCCTATCCGGTCAGCCACCAATGCAAAATGAAGCGCCAAAGAGAGCAGTGCAAGAGGGACCCATGGTTCTCTGCCAATCACGCAACAAAACCAGGTCGCCTGAAACCAGAGGGCGTTGAACCAGAATGTATCGACCAGCCGCATAGGCTGATAGTTACGCCAATCCGAGATCCCCAGATCAGGCGGGCGTTGCGGTCACACCGTAATGCTGGGCGGTTTTGTCGAGGGCAATCGCCAGTTGATCCACCAGGAAGTCAATTTCCGATCGTTCGGTCACAAAAGGCGGCGCCATAATCATGGCATCACCCGTTTGTCGGACCATTAAACCGCGGGTAATCGCCGTGTCCCGGCAAAATACGGCAGCCGCCGACTCTGGCGCGAGTCGTTCGCGGGACGATTTGTCTCGCACCAGTTCCACTGCAGCAAACAACCCTTTAACCCGCACCTGACCCACAATAGGATGGTCAGTGAGCTCGATTAATCGGCTGGCAAAATAGGGTGCCAACTGGGTCACGCCCTCTTCGATAATCCGGGAATCCTCGAGAATATCGAGGGTGGCTAATCCCGCCGCGCAGGAAGCAGGATGACCCGAATAGGTCAATCCATGGGCAAACTCGCCGCCTCCGGACAACAGCACATCCGAAATTTTCTGACTGACCAGGCTGCCACCTAGCGGCATGTAACCGTTGGTTACCGCCTTGGCAAAGGTCACGAGATCGGGCTCGGTACCATAGGTTTCGAAGCCGAACCATTTACCGGTTCGCCCAAAGCCACAAATCACCTCGTCGGAGATCAGAAGAATATCGCGCTCATCCAGAATGCGCTTCACCTCCGGCCAGTAGGATTCGGGCGGAACAATAACGCCCCCTGCCCCCTGCACCGGCTCGGCAATAAATGCAGCTACCCGATGCTCACCGAGCTCATCGATTTTCTTCTCAAGCTCTCGAGCCGCGGCAATACCGAAAGCCTCGGGATCAAGGTCAGCCCCCTCCTCAAACCAATGGGGTTGCTGAATATGATGCACGTAATCGAGGCCCATCGTCTGCTTGTGCATCGCCGACATGCCGCCGAGCGAAGAAGCCCCGATGGTGCTCCCGTGATAGGCGTTGTGGCGACTGATTATCAATTTTTTCTCGGGCTTACCCAGCAAATCAAAATAGCGGTGAACAAACTTGATCTGGGTATCGTTTGCTTCGGAACCCGAGTTGGTGAAAAACACGTGCTGAAATCGCTCCGGCGTCACCTGACAAAGGCGCGCAGCCAGTTCTGCTGCCGGCTGGTTGGAGCACTTGAAGAAGTTGTTGTAGAACGGCAGCTCGGCCAACTGGGCAGCCACGGCCTGTTTGATGCGGTCCTGACTGTAGCCCAGATTACAGCACCACAACCCCGACATGCCGTCCTGAATTTTGTTGCCGTCCGAGTCAAAAATGTAAATGTGCTCCGCACGACTCACAATGCGGCCACCGTGGCGGGCGTAGTCTCTAAAGTCGGTAAAAGGGTGCAAATGATGCGCTTGATCCAGCTGCTTCAATGCCTGCGTGTCAAGTGTTGCCGTCATCTTTTCCTCTCCCGCTACTACACCGACCGTGTCGGCTGATCGCAAATTGGGCCGCGAGTATCACATTGGCGCGAGAGGCTGTCAGTAACCCCTTGGGGAGAGACGCCCCTCGCTCTCAGGGACGGTCGGTGGACAGCGCGTCCCGTGGCGCGCACACTTCCGCTTCGATGTAGCGAGGTTATATGACTCTGGAACTTGTCCACGAAGCCTACCGAGGCCTGACCTACCCCTGGGGGCGACTTGGCCACCCGGAAGACGAACCCTTTGAGGTGGCGCCCGGCGTGTGGTGGCTGCGATTTACAATGCCGGGCCCGCTGAACCATATCAATTTGTGGCTGCTCGAAGACGGAGATGGCTGGACCATTGTGGACACCTGCCTGAATCTGGATTCAGCCAAGGCACGCTGGGAAAGCCTGTTTACCGGTTTTATGGAGGGCAAACCCGTCAAGCGGGTGATCTGTACCCACATGCACCCCGATCACATTGGTCTTGCGGGCTGGCTGTGTGAACGCTTCGACTGTGATCTCTACATGACTCAGGCAGAGTTTCTCACGGGCAGCCTGATTATGGGCTACACCGGCGAACAGGCGCCGCCGCCGGCCATTTCCTTTTATCACCGCGCCGGTTTTTCGACCGAGCAGCTCGACAACTATCGTGAGCGGTTTGGTAGCTTTGGTCAATTTGCTACGCCCCTGCCGCACAATTATCAGCGATTAACGGATCGACAAACGCTGTCTATCGGCGGCCGGTACTGGCAAATTGTGGTGGGTCAGGGCCATTCGCCCGAGCACGCCTGCCTGTATTGCCCAGCCCTACAGCTGGTAATTGCCGGCGACCAGATCCTGCCGCGCATCACCCCCAACGTATCGGTTTTTCCGACTGAGCCCGATGGCAATCCGCTGGAATCATGGCTGGCCTCCAGTAACCGCCTGCTCGATATGCTGCCCGAAGATTTGCTGGTACTGCCCGCGCACCAATCGCCCTTTACCGGCGTACGGGTTCGCCTGAACCAGATTATTGACAGTCACCGACTCGCGCTGGCCAGGCTCTATGATTTGTTGATGACGCCAAAGCTACTGCCAGAATGCTTTGAATGTTTATTCGGACGGGCCATCGGCGACAATGAAATTCAGATGGCCACGGGCGAGACTGCAGCGCATCTTAACTACCTCTGGCACCGCGGTAATATCCAGCGGCGCCTCAACCAGGATGGCCGCTACAGTTATCAATCAGATCCGGAAGCGCGCTATATAGACGCTGAATAAATATTGTGAAAGCACTGTTCAACAAACTCAAAACCCTCGCTTTCCGCTGGTACTACCGTCGCATGAACCGGCTGGCCTGGGAGCCTCACCCCCTGCCCGATTTGCATGCCGGCTCAATTCAGCTGGCGCTGGGAGACGTCACGCTCAGTGCGCGGATGTATCACGGCCTGCCCAACCGGCCTCTGATTATTTATTTCCATGGGGGCGGTTGGGTCATCGGTGACCTGGAGACTCATCACCCCTTCTGCATGCATCTGGCTCACGCGACCCAATCCACCGTCATGTCCATCGATTATCGGCTGGCGCCAGAGCATCCGTTTCCGGCGGCCCATGACGATGCGATGGCGGCTGCACAGTGGATTATTGATCACCTCAACGCGCTGCCCCCCAATAATGGCGAGGTGGTGCTGGCGGGCGACAGCGCCGGCGGCAATTTGACCTTCGCCACCGCTGCCCGCATGCCCGACGAACCGCGATTATGCGGTTGTCTCATGATCTATCCGGCAACGCAGCACTATCACGCCGAGCTACGCTCCTATGTAGAGCATGCCAAAACCGGTCCGCTGACAACGCCAATCATGCGCTGGTTCACCGATACCTATCTCAATGGGCTGCCGCCGGCCGATCCGGCCATTGAAATCATGTTCCCCGATAAACGCACGTCGCTGAAGGGCTTCCCGAGATCACTCCTGATTACCGCAGAGAGGGATCCACTGCGGGACGATGGCAAACGCCTCGCACAACGCTTAAAAGATGCGGGGGTACGAGTACAACACGCGCACTTTGATCAGGAGGCCCATGGATTTACCTGCTCGGAGGGCCCCACGGAAGCACAACAGCGCGCTATGGCACTGGCGGCTGACTGGATTCGAGATATCAGCCGGCGCTGATTCGCTCAAGAATATCCAGTATCTCCAACTGACTGAGCAGGCGCGGGGAGACATAGCCGTCACTCTCATCCATCGCGGCATGCGCCAGTACTGTCCAGTCGGCGGGCTGAATGCGCGCGTCGGTTTCCTGAATACCCACTCTAGCGATCAGGTCGGCCACCGCATCCACGAACGCCTGGGCTCTGGCAGCAGGAGACGCCGCCTCCGACACACCGGTCACCACCGCCAACTCCGCGAGCGGCGTCTCGGATTCGGCGATACATGCTTTCAACACATGGGGTAAGGCCAGGGCATTGGCCTGCCCGTGGGGAATACCGTATCGCGCTCCCAGTTGATGGGCGATCGCGTGAACGTTACCCACCCCGACCTGATTGATAGCAATCCCGGCGTGATAGGCCGCCAGCGCCATACCGAGGCGAGCCTCGGCGTTTGCCGGCTCCGCCACCGCTCGCTCTAACCAGCGAAATACGCCCTGTACTGCGAGGCGGGCGTTTTCCTTGCGCGTACCGCGATCCCATACGGCGATATACGCCTCGATCCCGTGGGTCAACGCATCGATGCCCGTAGCAGCTGTCACGGCAGTGGGCAGGCCGGTCAGTAAATCGGGATCCAGAGCCACCGCCTGAGGCAGGAGACTCTCGGCAACAATGATGTGCTTCATCTTGGCGATGGGATCCTTGATGACCGCCCCCATGGTGGCTTCGCTGCCGGTCCCGGAGGTTGTCGGGATTGCGTAGATCGGGAGCACATCCTCGGGCGTTTTGTTGAGTCCCACCCACTGCTCGGGTGATTGATCGCTTGAGCGCGTGCAGGCAATTACCTTGGCCGCATCCATGGACGACCCCCCGCCTACCGCCACGATCGCGGTGCATCCGGCGGCGCGCAGCGCCTCGGCACCCTCGTTAATATGGGTAAATGTGGGGTCAGGATCGACTCCCGCATACCAGTGCAGATTCACCCCGCTCTCGACCAGCTTCGACAGTGCCCGCTCCGCCAGACCCAGCTCTTTCAGTGCCCTATCGGTCACCACCAACACATCGGTATGCCCGATATCGGCAATGCGCCGACAGAGATCCTCTGCCGCCCCGCGCCCCACATAAGAGAGATGGACTCCGCTGGCCTTGCTTCCCACGAGCAACTTGATGAGCGCTAACTTGAAACCGCGCTTGAGTCGTCGAACGGGCATGGATCTGATCATCGGAGCACTCCACAGGACAGGCTTATCGGTTAGTCTAGCGGCAGAGCACCGGGGACAACAGCCCATCTATATTAAGAGCAAATGCCGCTTGAGCCACGCCAGACCGGCACCGTTGTCAGGTGAAAACCATTCACACCATGAGCACCGATGATGGAACGACATTACGTTGAATTCGCCACGCCAGAGAGCGCTGATCTGGTTCAGGATAATTTGCCCGCGCCGGGTGATGATGAGGTCGTCATTTCCGTTCATCACGCCGGCATCAATCGTGCCGACTTGCTGCAACGCATGGGTCTCTACCCACCTCCCGCCGACGCCTCGCCGGTCCCCGGTTTGGAGGTGTCGGGCGTCGTGGCAGCGAGAGGCAAAAATATCACCGAATACACCATAGGCGATCGGGTTTG
>DFQW01000151.1:0-889 GCA_002377985.1 Halieaceae bacterium UBA3479
CGTCTTGCGATAGAGATAGCTCCAGTGGGGCTGACCCTGAAGCAGTAACACTACGGGCGCATGGCGATCGCCCTCATCGATATGATGAATCCGCAATGTCTGGCCTTGGTCTGCGACAATCTCGGTGTAATGCGGTTCAAAGGGATAATCGGGGAGCGCTTCGAAACAATGATCGGGTGTGCGGAGTACCTGCATAGGCTTTTATCACTCTCTGATTGTGGAGCACCAAAATATATTGGCAGTTTTTATGCCATAATAAGCGAGGGCAGTCAAAGCCCGCCTTATTTATCCTAAGAGTTAATTCCTTCTGGGAGATCATGATGGAAGTTCGCAACGCGGTTTCACCCACCGAGGCCCAGATAAAGGAATTTTTTGAGCCAGACGCCAAATCGCCGATCTACATGGTTAACCTCCTGAAGTTTCATGAGCACGCTGTCTATGAGGATGGCCGGGAGAGCGCGCTTACGGGTCGCGAGGCCTATGGGCTCTATGGCGAGGCGGTCGCCCAGCTCATTAAGCAGGTGGGCGGTCAGGTCGGTTTCTCGGGCAAGGTTTCTCGTCTGATGCTGGGAGAAGTCGAATCGCTCTGGGATGAGGTGGCTATTGCCATGTATCCCTCCCGAGCAGCCATGATGCAGATGATTCAGCTGCCAGCATACGCGGAGATCGCTGTTCATCGCACGGCCGGACTCGCCGGACAGCTCAATATCGAGACGGTCGACGGCACAGGCCCCTGGCTCTCAAACAGTATTAGCTAGCGGTTCTGTCAGGGCTATCGACCCGCAAAACAGGGGGTCAGCAAGTAGCGTAAACTCTCGCTAACAACGACGATAGAGGCGCAGACCGTTATGACATGGCTAAAGAGAGGGTTACTGGGCTTTGCTGGGCT
>DFQW01000151.1:1189-2988 GCA_002377985.1 Halieaceae bacterium UBA3479
ATCGCAATTGCGCTGGTGTCCGCTTCCCTTTGGTTCTGGTTCATTCCCGTTGGCGTGAACAACTACATCAACAAAGTCACTTTCAAACTCGCCATAGACTCACCCGAACTGCTCACCTATCTGGGCATTATTGATAACACGCCTCTCGACTTTCACAGCGGCAAGCTCGCCGACTACACCAAGGAGGAGGAAGAAGAAAATATTGCAGAGCTCCGCGAGGCGCGGGATGGACTGGACGGCTACGGCCCTGAGGGTCTGGAGGGCCAAGAGCTGCTGACCTGGAAAATAGCCGCCTGGTTTTTCGATGATCTGCTCAGGCAGGCGGAGCTGCGCTACAGCGGCTACCGCGTCAACCAAATCTCAGGTGTCACCGTCAATCTGCCCCAGTTTTTGACTGACACTCATGTGATCAAAAATGAAAAGAGCGTTGTGCGCTACCTGTCCCGGCTCACAGAGTTTGGAAGAGTCCTGCGTGAAACTCACACCCGCGTCATTGACGATCGAGAGAACGGCGTTATCCCCCCCGACTTCGTGATCGAAAAAGCGCTGGCAGGGATGCGTAAATTTATCGAAGGTGGCGCTGCCGAAAGCCCGCTCGTGACAACGCTGGGCCCCAAGCTCGAGACACTCGATGACATCGATGAAACTCAAGCCCGCGCGTTCATCAGTGATGCTACTGATCGCGTAGAGTCCGAAGTGATTCCGGGTTATGAATCGATGATCGCGCTGTTCGAATCCATGCTGCCTGAGGCCAGTCACGATGCCGGTATCTGGCGTCTTCCGGAGGGAGAGGCCATTTACGCAGCCAATCTGCGCTCCAATACCACGACCCAGTACTCCGCAGATGATATTCACCGCATTGGTCTCTCAGAGGTTGATCGCATCGAAGGGGAAATGCTGGATATTCTGGATAATCAGGGTGTTATTGCAGGCGATCTCGCCAGCCGCATGCGGGTGCTCATGGACGACCCACAGTATCACTTTGCCAATACCGACGAAGGCCGCGCGGAAATGATCCAATACCTCGAGGCCTTTGACAAAGAGGTCATGCAAATCGCATCCGATTTCTTTATTACCATCCCGCCCCAACCGCTGGAGATCGTGCGGGTCCCCGAGTACTCCCAGGATTCCTCGGCAGGTGGCTACTACAACGGTCCTGCGCTGGACGGCTCCCGCCCTGGGCGGTTCTACATTAACCAAAAGAACACCGCGGATAACCCGCGCTGGACCCTACCTACCCTGATGATTCACGAGGGTTCGCCGGGCCATCATTTTCAGATTTCTACCTCGCAGTTAATAGAAGACGTGCCGTTACTCAGACGGCTCTCGCCTTTTAACGCCTTCTCCGAGGGCTGGGCGCTTTACTCTGAACGGATCGCCAAAACTGACATGGGCCTCTACGACGATGATCCATTGGGTGACCTGGGTCGATTACAAGCCGAGATGTTCCGCGCGGTCAGGCTAGTCGTTGATACCGGGATGCACGCAAAACGATGGAGCCGGGAGCAGGCTATCGAGTACATGGTTGCCAAAACGGGCATGACCGACGAAGAAGTGACGCGCGAGATTGAGCGCTATGTGGTTTGGCCAGGGCAGGCGACAGCCTACAAAACCGGCCAACTGGCGTTACTGGCACTTCGCGAGGAGATAGAGTCTTCAATGAGCGAGCGATTCGTTCTGCGTGAGTTCCACGAGGCGGTGCTGATGAACGGCGCGATGCCGCTGGATATACTGAAGGAAACCATTACCGAATGGGCCGCTGCTCAGGTGGACGATACCTGATCCACACAGCGCGAAAC
>DFQW01000171.1:0-4339 GCA_002377985.1 Halieaceae bacterium UBA3479
GTGGCCTATACCCGCGACCGTGAACCGGTCACGGCGGCCGACCTCAAAGCCGAGGGAGCGCTTACGGCCATCCTCAAAGATGCGCTGTCGCCCAACCTGGTGCAGACCCTCGAAGGCACGCCCTCATTTGTTCACGGCGGCCCGTTCGCGAATATTGCCCACGGCTGTAACAGCGTGATTGCCACCATGGCGGGGTTACGACTGGCTGATTACGTGGTCACTGAAGCGGGCTTTGGTGCGGATCTGGGTGCTGAGAAATTTATCGATATCAAGTGCCGCTCGGCGGGTATTCGTCCTTCGGCTGCCGTGCTTGTGGCCACCATCCGAGCGCTGAAATTCCACGGCGGCGTGGCGCGTGAGAATCTTACCGAAGAGAACTTACGGGCACTGCGCGCGGGGCTTGCCAACCTGAACCGACATATCAATAACCTGCGCGAAAACTACGGCGTACCCGCGGTGGTATCGATCAACCAATTTGTCAGCGACACCGACGCCGAGGTCGAGCTCGTTATGGAGCACTGCAAGGCACTGGGCGTAAAAGTTGCGTTGTCGAGCCACTGGGCCAACGGCGGCGCCGGTGCCACCGATCTCGCCCACATGGTGGCCGAAATCTGTGATGCAGACAGCACGCCGGCCAATACGCCGCACAAGTCTTTTGTTTACTCGAGCGAGCTTTCGCTGTGGGAAAAACTCGAGGCCGTGGCGACCAAGGTGTATCACGCCAGCGAAATCACAGCGAACACCAAGGTCCGCGATCGTCTCAAGGAACTCAATGATGGCGGATATGGTCACTTGCCCGTGTGCATCGCCAAGACACCGTATTCGTTCTCGACCGATCCGGCTTTGAAAGGTGCCCCCACGGGCCACGTGATGGACATTCGCGAAGTGCGATTGTCGGTCGGCGCAGGTTTTGTGGTGGCGATCTGTGGCGACGTGATGACCATGCCGGGCTTGCCCAAAGTGCCCGCGAGTGAGCAGATCGACGTGGTCAACGGGCAGATCGTAGGCCTCTTCTAGTGACCGCCCACGCGACGGACCCTCGGCCGGTACGGCGCGTGAGTGCGGTAACGGCCACCGGCTCGAGCAGCGAGGAGGATTTTGATCCCGTCGTTGTTGAGGCCCCCTTGTCGATTGCCGTCGCCGGTGAGGTGCTGGCAACGACCATGCGGACCCCGGGCCACGACGAGGATCTCGCCGTGGGCTGGTTGGCCAGCGAGACAGATTTGAGCGGACGCGACCAATTGCTCAGTATTGAACGGACAGGCGCTGCCCGGTCAGCTGTCAGTGTAGTTGAGGAATCGGTGGATACGGTCGCTTTGACGGTATCTGGCGATGTGGCGCTGCCCCGGCCTCGGGCATTTCTGACGTCCAGCTCCTGCGGTATTTGCAGCGCCGAAGTGATCGAAGCGACGCCGCGGCCGAGGGTGTCGCTGCACAGCGCTGATTGGCAGCTCACACCCCAGCAGGCCCACCAGTGGGTCAGTGCCATGCGTACCGAACAGAAAATGTTTGAACTCACCGGCTCGCTACACGCGGCGGCGATCATAGCGCCCGACGGTATTTTGCAGGTGGTGCGCGAGGATGTAGGGCGCCATAATGCGGTAGATAAAGTGATTGGGAGCGCGTTTCTTGCAGGGAACTATCCGCTCACCGATCACACGTTGGTAGTGAGCGGTCGGGTTTCGTACGAGATCGTTGCCAAAGCGCTCAGGGCGTGTGTGGCGGGGATTGTCGCGGTGTCGGGACCGACCACGCTGGCGGTGGATCTGGCGCGGGCCCATGGTTTGGTGCTGGTCGGCTTCACCCGCGAAGACCGACTGAATGTATATGCCGGGGGAGAGCGCGTCGCGCTATGAGCACTGCAGGTTATCCACAATGGCATCCCGATGCTGCCCAGACGCTGATTGCGCCGATTGTCGCCTCAGCGCCGGGCCCGGTACTTTTGTGTTTGCAGGCAGTTCAATCGCATTTTGGCTATGTGCCCGCCGATGCGGTGGGTTTGGTCGCCGACGCCTGCAATGTCTCCCGAGCTGACGTGCACGGAGTTGTCACTTTTTATGCCGACCTGCGCGACGCGCCGCCGCCGGCGATCCCTGTGCGGCTCTGCGCCGCGGAGGCTTGTCAGGCCGTGGGTGGCCGTCAGTTAAAAGCCGACTGGACCGCGCTCTGCCAATCCGACACAGCGCTGGCCGCACTGACCGGTACCGACGAGCCAATTTTTTGTTTGGGCAATTGTGCCCTGGGGCCCGCAGCGTTGGTGGATGGCGAGCTCTTGGGTTGTGCTGATGTCAGGCGATTACAAGACGCGGTGATCCGCGCGCAGGCTGCGGGAGAGAGCGCATGAGCGTCTGGTTTGTCCCCCGTGATGCCGCAGCGCGATCCATGGGCGCCGATGCAGTGGCTGCCGCACTAGAGGCCCGAGGTGAGACCGTAGTGCGCAACGGTAGCCGCGGCATGCTCTGGATGGAGCCACTGGTAGAGCGGGCGGATGAACGCCATGGCCCCCGCGTGGGGTGGCGCAATGTGACTGCCGATGCCGTCGACGTTGCCCTGCCCGATGAGCAGAGTGAGCAGTACCTTGGCGCGGTAGAAGAGATTGATTATCTCGCCCGGCAAAATCGCTGGATTTACGAGCGGGTGGGAATCACCGATCCGGTTGATCCGGAGGATTACGTTGCTCATGGCGGTCTCACGGGGCTAAAAAATGCCCTCGCCATGAGTGGTAGCGATGTGGTGCAGGCGGTAACGGATTCCGGCCTTCGTGGCCGTGGGGGCGCGGGTTTCCCTGCGGGTATCAAGTGGCGCACGGTGGCCGATCAGGCGCCGCAGCCCCATGTCGGTGAGTCCCAAAGTGCCCCCAAACACAAATACATCTGTGTGAATGCCGACGAGGGCGATAGCGGCACCTTTGCCGATCGCATGCTCATGGAGGGCGATCCCTTCTGTTTGCTAGAGGGCATGACCATTGCCGCTCATGCGGTGGGTGCAGATCGTGGCTTCGTCTATTTACGCTCGGAATATCCCGATGCTATCGCTACCTTGCAAGCGGCGATCTGGATCGCGCGCGAGCAGGGCTGGTTGGGCCACAACATTCTGGACTCCGACCTGTGTTTTGACGTGGAGATTCGGGTGGGCGCCGGGTCTTACGTTTGCGGAGAAGAAACCGCCATGCTCGAGAGCCTGGAGGGGCGGCGTGGCATGGTGCGCGCCAAGCCACCGCTGCCGGCGATCAAAGGCTTGTTTGGTACGCCGACGGTGATCAACAACGTGCTCACCATCGCCAGCGTGCCGTCCATTTTGGCGCGCGGGGCCGAGGCCTATGCAGCACTCGGGCAAAACCGTTCGCTTGGTACGCAGGTGTTTCAGCTAGCCGGCAACATCGCACAGGGCGGCATTGTCGAGACGGCTTTTGGTATCACTGCGCGCGAGTTGGTGGAAGACTTTGGCGGCGGCACGCGCTCCGGTCGACCGCTACGCGCGGTGCAGATTGGTGGTCCTCTGGGTGCGTATCTGTCCGCCGACAAGCTCGATGTGGCGATGGAGTACGAGGCACTCATTGCAGCGGGGGGCATGCTGGGCCACGGCGGGGTGGTGCTCTTTGACGATACCGTCAACATGGCCGAACAGGCGCGCTTTGCCATGGACTTTTGTGTCGAGGAGTCCTGCGGTAAGTGCACCCCCTGCCGGATTGGCGCCGTGCGCGGCGTGGAGACCATCGACAAGATTCGTGCCGGCAAGGACGTGGCCGCCAACACCGAGCTGTTGCGCGATCTTTGTGATGTAATGACCCAAGGGTCACTCTGTGCGATGGGAGGGCTCACACCCAACCCGGTACTCAGCGCCCTGAATACGTTCCCGGAAGATTTTGCGTCTCCCGTGATTGCCACGGGTTGAGGGTAGCCAGATGAATATGGTGCAGCAGTTCGATCCCGCGCAGGTCGATTTCTCACAGGACCTTGGCACACCCGGGGCCCGCTCCGATGTGATGGTGAATGTGCTCATCGACGGCATTGGCGTGAGTGTGCCCGAGGGCACCTCGGTGATGCGCGCCGCGGCGATGGTGGGGGCAAACATCCCCAAGCTCTGTGCAACAGACAACCTCAACGCCTTCGGGTCCTGCCGTTTGTGTTTGGTGGAGATCGAGGGTCGTCCCGGCACGCCGGCGTCCTGCACCACACCGTGTCAGGAAGGCATGTCGGTCCACACGCAAACTGCCCGCCTCGATAAACTACGCAAAGGGGTGATGGAGCTGTACATCTCCGATCACCCGCTGGATTGCCTGACCTGCCCGGCCAATGGTGACTGCGAACTGCAGGACATGGCGGGTGCCGTAGGTTTG
>DFQW01000171.1:4550-5528 GCA_002377985.1 Halieaceae bacterium UBA3479
CCCGGCCAATGGTCACTGCGAACTGCAGGACATGGCGGGGGCCGTAGGTTTGCGCACGGTGCGCTACGGTATGGAGGGAGAGAATCACCTTAACAAGGGCAAGGATGAGTCCAATCCCTATTTCACCTTTGACGCCAGCAAGTGCATCGTTTGCAGCCGCTGCGTGCGCGCCTGCTCAGAAGTGCAGGGCACCTTTGCCCTGACGATCGCCGGGCGCGGCTTCGGCTCAGAGGTCTCACCGAGCCAGCAAGAACCCTTCCTCGACAGTGAGTGTGTGTCGTGCGGCGCCTGTGTGCAGGCTTGTCCCACCGCGACGCTTCAGGAAAAGAGCGTCATCCAATTGGGTGTGCCGAGCCGCAAGGTCAAAACCACCTGCGCTTATTGCGGTGTCGGGTGTTCCTTTGTTGCCGAGCTTCGGGGAGACGAAGTCGTGCGCATGGTGCCCGACAAGCAAGGTGGCGCCAATGCAGGGCACTCCTGCGTCAAGGGGCGGTTTGCCTGGGGTTATGCCCAGCATCAAGACCGCGTTACCACGCCGCTGATCCGCGACAGTATCGAAGACGACTGGCGTCCGGTAGGTTGGGACGAGGCTATCGCCTTTGCCGCCGAGCGTCTCAACCAGATCAAGACCACCCATGGCGTTGATGCCATTGGTGGTATTACCTCCTCGCGCTGCACCAACGAAGAGGTCTACGTGGTGCAAAAGATGGTCCGCGCCGCGTTTGGCACCAACAACGTGGATACCTGCGCCCGGGTTTGCCATTCGCCAACAGGTTATGGCCTCAAGCAAACCTTTGGCACCAGCGCCGGCACCCAGGACTTTGCGTCGGTTGAGCATGCTGACGCCATTATGGTGATTGGCGCGAACCCCACCGATGCGCACCCGGTATTCGCGTCCCGTATGAAGCGCCGCTTGCGCGCCGGCGCTGACCTCATCGTGGTCGACCCGCGTGCCATCGATCTGGTGCGTGCGCCGCA
>DFQW01000084.1 GCA_002377985.1 Halieaceae bacterium UBA3479
CCAACCCGGCGGTGGTTCTGAGCGCACAGAATTGGATTCAGAGGCGCAAGGCGTTTTGTTTGTGGTGGAGGGGACTGCCACGTTGAGCGTAAATGGTCAGACCCACACGCTTACTCCGGGCGGATATGCATATCTTCCCCCCTCAAGCGGTTGGACATTACACGATAAGAATGAGGAGGTGCTACGCTTTCATTGGGTGCGAAAAGCCTATGAGGCCGTCGAAGGGATCGATACCCCCGATGTCTTGATTTTAAACGAAAACGATATTGCACCCATACCAATGCCGGATACGAATGGGAAATGGGCAACAACACGTTTTGTCGATCCTGAAGATTTGCGTCATGACATGCATGTGAATATCGTCACATTTGAACCGGGTGGTGTTATTCCGTTTCTTGAAACGCATGTCATGGAACACGGTCTTTACGTTTTGGAGGGCAAAGCGGTTTACAATCTCAACAACGATTGGGTTGAGGTGGAAGCAGGCGATTTCATGTGGCTGCGCGCTTTCTGCCCGCAGGCCTGCTATGCGGGGGGACCGGAAAGGTTCCGCTATCTTCTTTACAAGGATGTCAACCGTCACATGGCATTGCGCCCAAAATCCATCCGCTAAATTATAGCGCGCGTTTAATCGGTGCGGGCGGATCCATTTCCGCCGATGGCAAGGCTGAGTTCCCGCGCCGCGCTGATGACAGGCGCAATGAGCTGTTCAAGCCGCGCGGGTTCGATCCGGCTTGTGGGGCCGGACACTGAAATGCCTGCGATGGCCTCTCCATTGAAATCAAAAACCGGTGCTGCGATGCACCGCATGCCTGTGTTTTTTTCCTCATTATCGACGGAATACCCTTTGCTGCGGATTTCTATCAGATGGGTCTTTAACGCAACGGGATCGGTGATTGAGTGATCGGTGAACTGTTCAAAATCCTCGCTACGGAGCAATTTTTCCAGACGCACATCATCCATATGGGCCAACAGTGCCTTTCCGATACCCGAGGCATGCATCGGCGATAAGGTGCCCGGCGGAAAAAAGGCGCGAATACTGGCCTGCGTTTCAACTTGGCTCAGGAAAAGAACAGAGCCTTCTTGTTGGATACCTAGATTTGCGGTTTCACCGGTGGCTTCCATCAGCTTGCGCATAATGGGCCTTGCGCGCTCGACAAGGTTTGTGCGTCTGATAAACCGCGCCCCGATCACAAAAGCCCTCGGCCCGATGTGCCAAAGCTGGGCAACATGGTCAAATTCCACCAGCCCGCGTTTTTCCAGTGTCACCAGAGTGCGGTAAACAGTCGCCGGAGATTGATTAAGATCGCTGGCCAATTGGGTCAGCGGTGACCCTGGCCCCTCGCTTAGAAATTCAAAGACCTCCATGGCCCGTTCGAGAGATTTAATTGTATTCTGGGCCGTATTGTCGACCCAACCCCGTGGCCGTCCTCTGGCTTTTCGAGACTCACTTCCATCATTTTTGTGAATTTTTGGGCTCCGCATGACAACCTTTTATTCCGTATGAAATTTATATTCACCATATGAAAAATATAAACTACTGACAATACACAGTTTTTCAGAAAAACAGAGTTTTGAAAAAAAATTTCAAAAAAATTTATTTTCATGGCCTTGCAGGGTATTCACACTCGGGGGCGTCCTAGGAGTTATAAAATGAGTTTTCAAAATCCTGTCTTCATACCGGGGCCGACGAATATTCCCGAAAGTCTTCGCAAGGCCTGCGATATGCCAACGATTGATCACCGCTCGCCGCTCTTCGGGAAAATACTTCATCCTGCCCGTGAAGGCGTGCGTAAAGTGCTGAAAAGTGACACAGCCGAAGTGTTCATTTTTTCGGCTACCGGTACGGGTGGCTGGGAAGCGGCCTTGACCAATACTCTTTCCAGTGGTGACAAAGTGCTTGCCGCGCGCAATGGGATGTTCAGCCACCGCTGGATTGACATGTGCCAGCGGCATGGCCTTGAGGTGGACATCGTGGAAACCCAATGGGGTCTGGGTATCCCTGCAGACCGTTACGAAGAAATTCTGCGCAAAGACAAAGCGCATGACATCAAGGTCGTTCTGGCAACACATAACGAAACGGCGACGGGTGTCACATCTGATATCGGAGCAATTCGCAAAGCGCTTGATGCGGCTGGCCATCCGGCCATGTTGTTTGTGGATGGGGTTTCATCCATTGCATCCATGGATTTTCGTTTTGATGAATGGCGTGTAGATGTTGCGGTCACAGGATCGCAGAAGGGCTTTATGTTGCCTTCAGGTCTGGCGATTGTCGGCTTTAGCGCCAAGGCAATGGAAGCCACAAAATCCGCTGGCCTGCCACGGACCTTTTTTGATGTGCATGATATGGCGAAAGGATATGCGAACAATGCCTATCCTTACACGCCTGCTGTGGGGTTGTTGAACGGGCTGAATCAGGCCTGCTCGATGCTGCTTGATGAGGGACTCGAAAATGTCTTTGCCCGTCACCACCGCATCGCCGAAGGTGTCAGACATGCAGTCAAAGCTTGGGGATTAAAGCTTTGTGCGGCGGACCCTTCGGTATATTCTGACACTGTGAGCGCCATTCGCACACCGGCAGATTTCAACGCCACCGACATTGTGGCCCATGCTGCAGACAAATATGGTGTGGCCTTTGGAGTTGGCCTTGGTGAAGTGGCCGGTAAGGTTTTTCGCATCGGTCATCTCGGGAGCCTGACAGATGTTATGACCCTTTCGGGCATCGCAACGGCAGAGATGTGCATGGTGGATCTTGGCCTTGACATTACGTTTGGTTCAGGTGTCGCCGCAGCGCAGAGGTATTTTAGCGGCAATTCTGCCGTATCACAGAAGGATGCAGCATGATGAAGGATTATGTGACAGATATCCCAACCTACGAAGATATGCTGGCGGCCCATGAACGGATCGCTCCGCATATTCGAAGAACGCCAGTGCGCACTTCGGATTATCTGAACGAAGTCGCAGGCTGCGAGTTATTTTTCAAATGCGAAAACTTTCAGGAACCGGGCGCCTTTAAGGTCCGCGGTGCGGCAAATGCTGTGTTTGGACTTGACGATGAACAGGCAAAAAAAGGTGTTGCCACCCATTCATCAGGCAACCATGCGTCTTGCCTGTCCTATGCGGCAATGAAGCGGGGCATTCCCTGCAACGTGGTAATGCCACGTACCGCGCCCCAAGCCAAGAAAGACACCGTGCGCCGCTATGGCGGAGTGATCACGGAATGCGACCCTTCGACAACCTCGCGCGAAGCGACCTTTGCAGAGGTGCAAAAGGCCTCTGGAGGTGACTTTGTCCACCCCTATAATGACCCCCGTGTGATTGCAGGACAGGGGACCTGTTCCAAAGAATTCATGGAACAGACAGGCGGGCTAGACATGGTTGTGGCACCCATTGGAGGGGGGGGCATGATTTCGGGCACCTGTTTGACGCTGTCAACTTTGGCTCCTGAAACCAAAATCATTGCAGCCGAACCCGAGCAGGCCGATGATGCCTATCGCAGCTTTAAGGCTGGATATATCATCGCCGATGACGCACCAAAAACAATTGCGGATGGATTGCTCGTGCCGTTGAAAGACCGCACTTGGCATTTCGTGTCAAACCATGTGAGTGATATCTTTACGGCAAGTGAGCAGGAAATTATTGATGCGATGAAGTTGACGTGGAAACACCTGCGCGTGGTGATGGAACCCTCATCTGCAGTGCCTCTGGCAACTGTGTTGAAAAACCCAGATGCCTTCAAGGGCAAAAGGGTCGGCATCATTATCACAGGTGGCAACGTAGATCTGGACAAACTTCCTTGGATTGGCGCGGCCTGAGACAAAGAAAAAACAGAACATTTTAGAAAAGAGCGAACCATGAAAGATGTATCACACTTAGAAGACTACGAAGTAGGCTTTAACATTCCAGCCAAACCTGGCATGAGCGAAGCCGAGATTCAAACTCCATGCATTGTGCTGGATCTTGATGCGCTGGAGCGCAACATTAAGAAAATGGGTGATTACGCAAAAGACCACGGTATGCGTCACCGGACCCATGCCAAAATGCATAAATCTGTAGACGTTCAGAAACTTCAGGAAGAGCTGGGCGGTGCCTGTGGCGTCTGCTGTCAGAAAGTTCGTGAAGCAGAAGTCTTTGCCCGCGGCGGGATCAAAGACGTGCTGGTGTCCAATCAGGTCCGTGAACCGGCAAAAATTGATCGCCTTGCACGATTGCCAAAATTAGGGGCTCGCGCGATTTGTTGTGTGGATGACCTGTCTAATGTTGCGGACCTCTCTGCTGCGGCCCAAAAGCATGGAACACAGATTGAATGTCTTGTTGAAATTGATTGCGGTGCCGGTCGTTGTGGCGTGACATCAACACCAGCCGTTGTTGCTATTGCCAAAGCGATCGATGCGGCCGAGGCAGCGTTCCCAAAATGGGCCGCGCTCACCGCGAAAGAACGGGCCGCGATCCTTCGACGCTGGTTTAATTTAATTACGGAACACGCCGAGCCGCTTGCCGCGCTTATTACCGAAGAGATGGGTAAACCCCTCGCGGAGGCGCGCGGTGAAGTCGCGTATGGTGCAAGCTTTGTCGACTGGTTCGCTGAAGAAGGCCGGCGGATCTACGGTGATGTCATCGCCCCGCACATGGCGGACAAGCGGATTCTCGCGATTAAGCAACCGGTGGGTGTCGTCGCCGCGATTACGCCGTGGAACTTCCCTCTGGCGATGATTACCCGAAAAGTTTCTCCGCCGCTCGCGGCCGGCTGCACGGTGGTGATCAAACCGTCTGAAGATACACCATTAACGGCGTTGGCTGTCTGTGACTTAGCTAACCAGGCCGGGATGCCAGCGGGCGTTATCAACTGCATCACAGGTTTGGATGCGCCGGCCATCGGCCAGGCCCTGACTGGTGACAGTCGTGTGCGCAAGGTGACGTTCACGGGTTCAACCCAAGTCGGCAAGATTTTATATCGCCAATGCGCGGACAGCGTGAAAAAGCTCTCTTTGGAGCTAGGTGGTAACGCGCCGTTTATCGTGTTTGAAGATGCAGATATCGATGCGGCGGTGCAAGGCGCATTGATTTCCAAGTATCGCAACAGTGGTCAGACCTGTGTCTGCACTAATCGTATTCTCGTGCAGGCATCGATTCACGATGTCTTTGTCGAGAAGCTGGTGGCGGCGACCGCTGCGCTCAAGATGGGAGACGGCATGGAGGAGGGAGTGCAACAAGGCCCTCTGGTCAATGTGCGGGCTGTCGAGGATGTCGAGCGTCTGGTTCGTCTTTCCACCGAAGCCGGCGCCCAGGTGGCGTTGGGCGGAACGCGATCGGAACTGGGCCCCTGTTACTTTATGCCCACGGTGTTGACCGGGGTGACACCGGAGATGGCCGTGTTCCGTAACGAGATCTTTGGCCCCGTGGCGCCCGTAACCGCCTTTGCCGATGAGGCCGAGGCGATCGCATTGGCCAACGACACCGAGTTTGGTTTGGCCGCGTATTTCTATACCCGGGATATCGGAAGAGTCTGGCGGGTCGCCGAGGCGCTCGACTACGGTATGGTCGGGATTAACGAAGGCATCATTTCAAACGAAATGGCACCTTTTGGCGGCGTTAAGGCGTCGGGTTCGGGGCGCGAGGGTTCCAAGTACGGGATCGATGACTACCTTGAGATCAAATATATCTTGATGGGTGGGCTTGATCGCTAGCATGCGTGGCCAGCCGATATATGCCATGGCGTGAACATCCACCGTAGGCGTGGTGAACGTAAAGCAAGTTAAGTAAAAAGCGCGGCAGAAGAAATAGGAGTAAGAAAGGGCACTGATGATGGATGTAACCGCGTTTCGACAGGCGTTGGGTCGGTTTGCTACGGGTGTCTGTCTGGTGACCGTCAATGACCCCGAGCGTGGTCCGTTGGCGACGACTGTAAACTCCTTTTCTTCAGTCTCTCTCGAGCCGCCACTAGTGCTGTGGAGTATTCAAAATAGCTCGGAACATTTACAGATCTACTGCGAGTGCTCGCACTTCGGGATCAGCGTGTTGCGCGAGGAACAAGCGGCGTTGTCGGGGCACTATGCCAAGCGGGACGGTCACGAGGCGTTGCCGGAGCAATTTGTTGCAGGTGCCCGGGGGGAGCCTCAGTTGAACGATGCACTCGCGCACTTCACGTGCAGTACCTATGGGGTATACCCCGGCGGCGATCATCAGATTATCGTGGGTGAGGTTGTTGCCTTCGAGTCGCTGGAGGGCGCCCCGCTGGTATTTTTCGCTGGCGGTTACAGATCATTGATCAGCCAGTAGCGGGCGCTTCTACAATCCATTCATGAAAGTTTCATGGTCGATGATGTCGAGCGCCCTCACGTCTCGCAGCGCATTTGCATACGCGACAAGCAAATCTATGGCGTATTCGCTGCGCGCAGAGAATTCTGCTTGCAGCGCTGCGTCGTCAACAGCCGCATCCTCGTTGCAAATGGCTTTTACCCGCCGGGCAATGAGGTTTTCGGGTAGCCAGCACAGTCGATTATTCTTGTAGCTACTCATGCGAAGCTCGGCTATCACGTAAGCGCCGCCAGCGGACGCCGAGACAGCGCAGGGTAATGCGGGTTTATGAGACAGCGCGCTGCCGGCGCCCCATAGTAATAAAAAATTTTTGAGCGCGGCGGGGACCATACCATGCCATTCAGGTGCGATCATCACGAAGGCATCGCTGCTATCAAGCTGCGCTTTTAGCGCCGGCAGTCCAGACCACTGCTCACCTTGACTAAAGAGCGCCTCGTCCCACAGGGGCAGGGGTGTTTTCCCCAGATCCAGCGTCCAATGGCTCACCCCGCGGCGACGCTCGATCACGGACGCCAGATACCTGCCTACTTTTGCGCTTTGGGAGTCTTTACGGTGGCTGCCAACAATAATGCCGATTCGCACAGTAGTGATACTCAGCCAGCCAATTCGGCACCGAACAGCTCCAGTGTGCGTGCCTTTGCAAGGGCTGCCGCCGAGGCATCGTAGGAGCCACGCTGATCACAATTAAACCCATGATCGGCGGCATAAATGTGAACCGGCAGGTCGGGCTGCTTACTTTGCAGCGCGGCAACTGAGTCCATTGGGATGTGGGCGTCGAGCTCGCCAAAGTGGAGAATAATCGGACAGGAGGGGGTCAGTTCCGCATTGTCGGGAATCCCGCCGCCGTAATAGGCAGAGGCAGCGGCGACGCCATCCAAATTGCAGCTCGACAGCCAGGTGAGTAGGCCGCCGAAACAGTATCCCACGACCCCGACCTTTCCGTGCTGCGACGCAACGTTGATTGTCGCCTGCAGGTCAGCGAGAGTTTGCGCCATGTCGAGTTTCTGGAATGCCAACTCGATGCCGGTGCCCATATCCGCCTCGGTATAGCCCAGCTCAACATTGCGCTCAAGCCGGTCAAAGATCGCTGGGGCGATGGCATAAAATCCTTCTGCGGCATAGCCGTCGACGACCGAGCGGATATGCGAGTTCACGCCGAAAATTTCCTGAATCACAACCACGGCACCCCTGGCGGTGCCTGAGGGGCTTGCTTCATAGGCGCCAAGTTCAAAGCCGTCTGCACAGGCAATAGTCGTTGTAGCCATAGTGGTCTCCTCTTCAGCTCTGTCTTTAAAACGGGTCGCTATTGTGACCGCACGGGCGCGCGATTGGAAACCCCCGTTTTCACGGAACAAGCTGCTGTCACTGTGTCGTCGAGGTCAATGTGCTAGCCCATTACCGTTTTCAAGCGACGTGCCGGCAATTAGACTTTCGGGAACAACCCGATGGATGCGCGTCAGTGATCACGGCTCATCGATTGGCCGTATTTGTATCGCAGTCGGAGGGCTTCACAGCGTGCCAGCGAAGACAATAATCTCCCCATCAGACCTTGCGGATCTTATCGAGCGTTGCGCCGTTAAGGTGCTGGATGCCTCATGGTATCTCCCCGGCGAGGCACGAGATCCGCACCGGGAGTATCTCGCCGCGCGGATTCCCGGGTCCCGGTTTTTTGATATCGATCGAATCGCTGATTCCGACCACTCATGCCCACATATGTTGCCCGACGCCAGACAGTTTGCGCGGCAGGTCGAATCGCTGGGAGTGGGCAGTGACGATTTGGTGGTGATCTACGATGGCAAGGGACTATTTTCGGCGCCACGTGCCTGGTGGATGTTCCGTGCGTTTGGCCATGATCAGGTGCGCATATTGTCCGGGGGCCTGCCGGCGTGGCAGTCACATGGCTTTCCAGTCGAGTCTGGTGAAGCCACGCAGAGTGAGTCAGATTCTGATTTCAAGGCCGAGTATCAACCGCAATGGGTCGCCGACAAGGAGCGCGTTCGTGCGGCAATGGGAACCCCTGATGTGCTGATACTCGATGCGCGCTCTGCCCCCCGGTTCGCGGGAGAGGAACCAGAGCCGCGACCTGCGGTTAGGCCGGGGCATATTCCCGGTTCCCGGAATCTGCACTACGCTGGGGTCATCGCAGAGGGAGGGCAAGGTCTAAAGTCTGCGGCGGAATTGAATCGGCTTTTTGCCGGAGTCGGGATCGATCAGGCAGGCAGCGTGATCACGACCTGCGGTTCCGGTATTTCAGCTTGTATATTGGCGTTGGCGCTCCATGAGCTCGGTCGCTCACCCGTTGCGGTATACGACGGCTCATGGGCGGAGTGGGGCGCTGACCCTGCCTGCCCGATTGAGAAAGGGTGAGAGAAGGCGCCCAGTCTGGTATCTTCCTGCGCGACATTTTGCGCTGAGTCGACATGAACAAACGGTACGTGATTGGAAACTGGAAAATGCATGGCAGCCTGTCGATGGTTGATGCGTTTTCAAGGGAGCTGGCCTATGCACCGTCGTCCGATGTGGTGGTGGCGATTGCGCCTCCCTATCCCTATCTCGGCGCTTGCGCTGCGCTCCCTGCGGGGTGCGGCTTGGCCGGGCAGGATTGCTCGGCGCATGATGGCGGCGCTCACACCGGCGAGGTATCTGCCGCTATGTTGTCGGAGTGGGGTTGCCAGTGGATCATCGTAGGCCATTCTGAAAGACGGACGGATCTTGCGGAGTCCGATGCACTGATTGCGGCAAAGCTGGGAGCTGCCTCTGCAGCAGGCTTGACCCCTATTTTGTGTGTGGGTGAGAGTCTGGCTGTGAGAGAGGCAGGACGGGCCGAAGTGGTGGTTCGCGAGCAATTGCAAGCGGCGCTGGGTGACTCACAGCCACCATCGTTGCTGATTGCCTACGAGCCGATCTGGGCCATTGGTACAGGCGTAACGGCATCCCCCGAGCAGGCGAATGCCATGCACGTGGTGATTCGCGATGAGCTGGCTGTGCTGTTAACTACGGGTGACTCTGTGCCCCTGCTCTACGGCGGAAGCGTCAATGCAGATAACGCTCGAGCACTTTTTAATTGCTCCCATGTGGACGGCGGGTTGGTTGGCGGTGCGTCCCTTGACGCGGGCTCTTTTTCGAAGATAGTCGAGGCCGCACAGGCCAGTCTGGAACAGTGATATGCAGTTAGATTCCAACACCCCGGTGTTGCTCGGGGCGGGGCAGTTTACTGAGCGCCTCGATGACAGCTTCATCGGTCTCAAGCCCGAAGCGCTGGCGGCAAAGGCCTGTGAGCGCGCATTGGCCGATACCGGGGCGCAGCAAGCGCTAGAGCCCATGGTGGATCGCCTTGCCTGCGTCCGGATGTTTGCACACTCCGTGCCAGAGCCACTCGTGCCCGCGATCGCCCCTTTCGGTCGTAGCACAAGTCCACCGCTGACGATCCTGAAGCACTTGCAATTACCCAATGCTAACGCGATCTATTCACGTGCCTGCGGCGACGAACCACAACGTCTGGTCTATGAGTTGGGCTCTGCCATTCAGCGTGGAGAAATCAGAGCGGCGGTGATATGTGGCGCCGAGGCGCTGGCAACCTCGCGCCATTTTCAGAAGACCGGGGTGACAGTGGATTGGAGTGATTCACCTGAGGGTGAGACAGACGATCGCGGTGCTTGCATCGAGTTATTATTCGACGCCGAGTTCAATCGCCACGGCGCGTTTGCGCCGGTGGATATTTACCCGATACAAGAGCAGGCAAGGCGCGCGGAGTTGGGGCTCGATAAGGCAAGCTATCGCGACCAGCTTGCGCGCTTGATGGGTCGTTTCAACCAAGTGGCTGCCGCTAATCCCTTTGCCATGTTTCCTGCGCCGATGTCGGTTGAGGAGATCCGTACCGAGTGCCCGCAAAATCGTCTAATGGGCGATCCGCATCTCAAATCGATGGTCGCAAAAGATGGGGTGAATCAGGCGTCGGCACTGGTGTTGACCAGTCTTGGTGTCGCGGAATCTTTGGGCGTGGCCCACAGAGCAATATACCTGCATGGCCATGCCGCCGCGTCGGAGCCTGCAGTGCTCGCACGGCCTGCATTAGGGCGATCAGACGCAATGCAGCACGCGTACCGCGCTGCACTGGCCAATGCAGGGCTGACAGCGGATCGATTGGGCGCGGCGGATTTATATTCCTGCTTTCCTATCGCCGTTTGGGTGGCGATGGATGCTTTGGGCATGACACTGGATGATCCTCGTCCTATCACTCTGACGGGTGGGCTGCCGTTTTTTGGTGGCCCCGGCAACAACTACTCGACGCACGGTATTGTAGAGTTGATGCACTGGCTGCGGCGCCAAAATCAACCGAGTTACGGCATCGTCGGGGCTAATGGCGGCTACCTCTCCAAGCACGCGGTTGGCGTTTATGGCAATGTGGGCGCAGCGTTCCCGGAACCGGTTCCGGAGCCGCCGGTGGTGAGTGCTGTAGCCCTCGTCGAACAGCCAGAAGGTCCCGGCGTCATTGAGAGCTACACCTGTCAGGCGCAAGGTGACAAGACGCGGGCTATCGTTGTGGGCAGGCAGTTGTCGGATAATCGGAGGTGGGTAGCGGTTGCCGACCCGCACGACAGTGAGCTTCTAGCCTGGTTCAGAGACGGCGACCCACTGGGTGCTCAAGTTGAGGTCACACCTGGGGACAGGAATGTGGTGAAAAAATCTGCCTGACAAAAGTTTTAATTTAAGTGATAAAAGGGAGTTAACTTATGGATATTAATGGGAAAATAGCGGTAGTGACTGGCGGTGCGTCGGGTATTGGTCAGGCCGTCGTCCGACGTTTGGCCGCAGCGGGTGGAAAAGTCGCTATTTTTGACCTCAATGAGGAAGCGGGCCAGGCGATGGTCGCAGAGCTGGGATCTGACAGCTGTGTTTTTGCCAATGTGAACGTGGTTGATGAGGAGTCAGTCAAAGCAGGTATCGAGGCGGCGGTGGCGGCTTTTGGGGCGATCCACGTGAATGTGAATTGCGCAGGTATTGGTAATGCTGCCAAAACGCTCGGCAAGGATGGCCCGTTCCCATTGGATCTCTGGAACAAGGTGATTGCTGTCAACCTCACCGGCACCTTCAATGTGCTGCGGTTGTGCGCGGAGGTGATGGCGAAAAATGAACCCATGACTGATGACAGCGCGCGAGGCGTCATTATCAATACGGCCTCTGTCGCGGCCTACGAGGGGCAAATGGGACAGGCCGCCTACAGCGCGAGCAAGGGTGGCATCGTGGGCATGACCCTGCCGATCGCGCGTGACCTGTCAACAATAGGTATCCGCGTGAATACGATTGTGCCGGGTCTGATTAACACGCCCTTGTTTAATGGCCTGACACCCGAATTTGTGCAATCACTTTCGCAGTCGGTGCTTTATCCAAAGCGCCTCGGTCGACCTGAGGAAATCGCACAGTTGGCTGCTGCCATCATAGACAATGATTATATAAACGGCGAATGCATCCGCATGGACGGCGGTATTCGTATGCAGCCGCGCTAACCGGAGAGTGACCATGAGCGAAGAAGCAACAGTATTGACTGACGAGGCCGACGGCGTACTCGTTATTACGATTAATCGTCCGCAGGCCAAGAACGCGGTCAACCGGGCGGTAGCCGAGGGCATTGCAGCGGCGCTGGAGCGCCTCGATAGCGACGACGCGCTGCGTGTGGGCATTTTGACAGGCGCTGGCGGCACTTTTTGTGCTGGCATGGACCTCAAAGCCTTTGTCTCTGGCGAGTTCCCGCAAATTGAGGGTCGAGGCTTTGGCGGCATGACAGAGCGCTCTGCAGAGAAGCCGCTCATTGCCGCTGTGGAGGGTTACGCTCTCGCAGGTGGATGCGAGCTCGCCATAGCCTGCGATCTCATTATCGCCGCTGACAACGCCAAATTTGGCATTCCTGAAGTGAAGCGAGGCTTGGTTGCTGCCGCTGGTGGATTGGTGCGGCTCCCCTCACAAATCCCTTATCGGGTTGCCATGGAGCTCGCGCTCACCGGCGAGTTCATGGATGCCGATCGAGCGATGGCCATGGGCTTGATCAATCAGCTCACGGCCCCGGGTGAGGCGCTGGCGACCGCGCGCGCATTAGCGGCACAGATCGCTGAGAACGGGCCGCTGGCGGTAAAAGTGAGCAAGGCTATTATTAAAGCCTCTCGTGACTGGACCGACGACGAGGCCTTCACTAAACAGCACGCGTTGACCCAGCCGGTCTTCACCAGCGAGGATGCGATAGAGGGGGCTACGGCCTTTGCCGAAAAGCGCAAGCCTCAGTGGAAGGGCCGCTAACTGCCGTCGGTCGGGTAAGATAAGACGGCCAACCTCCGGTTGGAGGTTGGTCGCTCATTAATTCTGGAGAAGAAGCATGAGCAACGAAGACCTCAGTGCCTTTCGCAAGGTGTTTGCGCATGATCTCATGCAGGTGTACGTGCGCTTGATCCTTCTGTTCGCAGTTGTCTGGTTTTCAATCCAGACTTTTGCGCCGTTCCTGCCTCTGATGCTGTGGTCGCTCATTCTTGCGGTTTCCCTGAATCCTCTCAATGTCTGGTTATCTGTTCGCCTCGGTATTGGAGAGGGTAAATCAGCCCTAGTCTTTGTTTTGCTTGGCCTGATTATTATCGGTGTACCGACAGTGCTGCTTGGCGTGTCAACGGCAGATCACTTGCGAGAGTGGATTGCGATCTTCAGCGATCATAAAGTCGTCGTTCCCGAAGCAAATCCGGAGGTGGCTAACTGGCCAGTGGTGGGTCCCGCGCTTTACGAACTGTGGGAGAGAGCCCACGAGGATTTGGTGTCGGCGGCCAAGATAGTACAACCGCAGTTATTTACCGGGGGCAAGATGCTGCTGGGAGCCGTCGCCAACACGTTGCTGGCTCTCGTGGTCTTCTTCGCGGCCTTACTTATCGCAGGATTTATGATGGCGCACGCGAAAAAAGGTGCTGATCAGTCGCGCCGAATGCTCTCGACCTTCACTGACCCGACGCGGGGAGAAGAAATCCAGGAACTGGTTGTGGCTACGGTGCGGTCCGTCTCAAATGGCGTGGTTGGCGTAGCATTTTTGCAGGCGCTGGCTCTGGGTATCGGCTTCCTGGTGCTGGGCGTTCCAGCGGCCGGGGTATTGGCGTTACTCGTTTTGCTGCTTGGGGTGCTACAGTTACCCAGCTCTTTAGTTGTGCTTCCCGCCCTGGCCTGGATCTGGCTAGCCAGCGGCATGCCCACCGTCATGGCGGTGCTGGGATCGGTCTATCTGGTTGCTGGCAGTTTGGCCGACGGATTCCTGAAGCCCTATCTGCTTGGGCGGGGGGTAGACACGCCGATGCCCATCGTGCTGATTGGCGCGTTGGGAGGGATGGCCGCAGAGGGCCTGATAGGATTGTTTGTCGGTGCGGTAACACTATCCGTGGGCTACAAATTGTTGATGTCATGGGTCGATCACAGCGTCGCAGAGCAAAAGTTTATGGATGATGCGCCCTCATCTCCCGGGGGCTGATGGGGCGTTTCCATTGGTCCGGTAGCGTCCCGGCACCGTATTGCTGGGGTTAGTACCTCTCCCCGAGAATGTCATGAATACATATACCCTAAATAGATATGCGGTCATGGCGCTGCTGCTGGCATTGACCGCCTGCGTTGGGCCCGATGACGGGTCGGGAGTACCGGTCAGCGTCCGAACCAGCTCTGGTAAGGTTGTGGCCGAGCGAGGGCCGGAGGGATCGTTGGCCTATCGTGATATCCCCTTCGCGCATCCGCCGGTGGGGCCGCTGCGCTGGGCTGCGCCGTTGCAGTTGGAGACCCCGGAGCGCGATATTCAACCACTCGACGCCCCCGTGATGTGTCCGCAGCCCCAGAGCATGGCGTCGGGCGTCAGTAGCGGTGAATACCACGGTTCCGAGGACTGCCTCTATCTGGATATTTACGCGCCCGGCGGGGAGTCCCCGGATGGTCCGATGCCGGTTATGCTGTGGATCCACGGCGGCAGCAATTTGACGGGACACAAAGGGACGTACGACTTTTCCCGATTTGCGGCGCGCCAGCAGGTTGTGGTCGTGGTCATTAATTACCGATTGGGACCTTTCGGTTGGTTCGTCCACCCTGCCATTCAGGGCCCTGACCTCGACACCTCGCCATTGGCCAACTTCGGTACCTTGGATATGGTCGAGGCGCTGCGTTGGACCCAGCGAAACATCACTTTGTTCGGCGGTGATGCGAATAATGTCACGGTCTTTGGTGAGAGCGCGGGGGGCAGAAATGTTTACAGCCTGCTCGCATCTCCGGTAACGGCGGGACTGTTCCACAAGGCCATTGCCCAGTCCGGGCACATCCGGAGTTTTGCACCGGCCCAGGCTTACAACGCGAACCGGGCGTTTGCCAACGTCGATCGGGGTAGTTGGGAGGTTGTGGGTGCGCTTGACTTGAAAAGTGGCGATATCGACGCTGACGAGCTCCGTGGTGTTGATACCGACGCGCTACTCAGAGCGTACTACGGACTGGATGAAGATCATGCCCAACCCGCGGTTATCAATGACGGCGTGGTGATTCCGGCGGAGGGTATTTTGCAGAGCCTCGGGAATCCTCAATACGCAAAGCGTATCCCGGTAATGGCCGGCACGACTCGTGATGAGATTACGCTCTGGCTGGGCCTGAATCGGTACTACGTGGATGTCAGCTATCCTCTGACACGCCTGCTTCCCGCCAAGTTGCGTATCAAGGATCCCGATCTTTACCGGTTCTGGGTTGATATGCGCTCCAGGGGCTGGAAGCTGAGTGCCGTTGACGATCCCTTTATGGCCATGCAGCAGGCCGGTTATACCGATCTTTATGCATATCGTTACGACTGGGATGAGCAGTCGGATAATTTTCTGGTGCCTTTTTCAGAGCTTCTGGGTGCCTCACACGCCAGCGAAATCGCTTTCATCATGGGCGCTCCCATGTATGGTGCTATCGGTGACTTTATGTACCCCGATACGGATTCGGCCCGGGAAATGACCGACATTATGATGACGGCATGGGGGACTTTTGCCAGGGAGGGTGCGCCGTCGCTGCCCCATGGACAGAGCTGGCCGCGCTATGATGGGTCTCAACCTGCCTTTGCTCGGCTGGATGTGGGTGACGCCTTAGGCATCAGCGATGACGTGCCGAGTCGTGAAGAATTGCTCAATCTGATTGCTTCAAGTGCTGTAGTCTCGGAACTTGAGCGCTGCCTGTTGGCGTGGGAGATGGTCACCGCCGTTGGGGATCCCGACTATGGCGTCTACACCCGCTGGCAAAATGGTCGGTGTGCAGAGGTCGACGCTGTCGCGGAGAAACGACGTATTCAGGACGACCTTAAAGCGCGGTACGGCAGTGTTTACTATCCCGAGTGAGACTGTTGTCGGGCACTAGGGCCTGAGCTTGGCGCGCGTTATCGCTATCGCCGGTGGCTCTGGCAGCGGCAAGTCTACGCTGGCCTCTGCCCTGCTAACCGCGCTGGGTCCACAATCAGCGCAGGTGCTGCCGCTCGACGCCTACTACCACGATCTGGCGCACCTTCCGCCCGCAGACCGTGAACGGGTCAATTTTGATCACCCCGATGCGCTCGATTTGTCGCTCTTTAGGCAGCATCTGCTCGCGTTAAAGGCGGGGCAGGCGGTGTCTTGCCCCGCATACGACTTCGCTACGCACTGCAGGTTGGGGGAACCGATGATGGTCTTGCCTCGGGCGTGGATTGTGGTTGAGGGTATTCTCGTTGCGTCTGATCCAGTTTTGCGGACACTTTATGAAGTGCTGGTCTTTGTGGAGGCTGACCCGGCGTTAAGATGGCAAAGGCGGTTAGCGAGAGATCAGGCTGACCGAGGCCGGGATGCGGCGTCAGTTGCTCGTTTTTGGAAGCGAGCGGAAAGTACTTTTGAGGATTTTGGGGCCGCTGCCCGACTCCATGCCGACTGTGTCGTTCGCGGTGAGTCCCCGGCAAGCGAGAGCGCCAATTCGGTTTTGCGGCACCTGCAGAAGTATTCAGGTGGCACTCGCCGTTAGGGCTGCTGGATTACAACGGCAGGGCCTCTGCCCTAGACGCTACTTTCTCGTTGTTTGGCGACCCATTCGAAGTGTCTTGCCAGTGCTTCATCTGTCAATAGTGCCCGGGCAGTATTGAAGCGGGTCGCCAGCGTCATCTCGTCATATATGCGATGAATGCCTCTATGGCACAGCCGGCAGACCGCAATACCATGTTGCAATGCAGACTTGTCGTAGTGTTTTTTAAAATGCGCTCGGCGATGCACCTTCTTCGGGATCAGATGATGGAACGTCAGCGGTACATTCCGGTTGCAGCAGCGACAGGTACCGCGGTCGCCAGAGTCTGTCAGTTTTGCGCTGAAGGCAGCGCTCCCTCTATTGCTGCAGTCATTTCTTCGCTACCCGGTTTCACACCGCTGCCAAAATGGCCGAGCACGTCGCCGCTTGGCGAGACAAGATATTTGTTGAAGTTCCAGCGCGGATAGCCGGCGGCCTCGCCGAGGCCACGGAATACAGGGTTCGCGTCATCACCTCGTACCGCAGAGGTGGCCATCACCGGGAAGGACACGCTGTACTTTTCGAAACACACTTCAGCGGCGTCACCTTCGTCATTGTCTTCCTGAAAAAAATCATCACTGGAGAAACCGAGAACGGCCAAGCCTCGGCTTTGATAGGTTTGATGGAGCTGCTCCAGGCCCTCAAATTGGGGGGTGTAGCCGCAGTAACTCGCGGTGTTCACGATGAGTAGGGCCTTGCCTTCGTAGGCGTCACAGAACTGGATTGTTTCGGTAGAACCCAGTTGGCGCATGGAGTGATTGAGGAAATCGGGGCATGCGGCGAGCAGGGTCGGCGAGAAGATGCAGGCCAGTAGCGTCATAAACGGCGTGGATTGTTTCATTGTTGCAGGCTCACAGGACAATGCGGTTACTACGTCGATGTTGGCACTTCAGATGATCGCGATCGAGCTGGCCGGGAAGTTTGTTCGATAAACTGTTGGATGGTGTTTCGGGTCCAATCCGGGTGGCAAGGGAGTGCCGCGACATGTGTTCTCCAAGCGCCCTTGTTTTTAAGGCAGGGGGCGGCTTCGTTGATAGGAGGAACGCGCCTTAACCGGACGCTAGGATTGCCCTTCTCTAAGGCAGCGGCAAATGTTGCCCGCGTCACGGGATCGTCCCAGTTCTGCAGCAGGAGTATGGGCAATGAGAGTTTTATAGCTATTGCCAGCGGGCTGTTCTCCCCGCTTGGTAACGCGTATTTCCAGATGGCCACTTGGGTCGCCAGGCTAAAAATTGACGCCGGCAGGTTAGTCGATACTTGGGCACCTCGCGTCAAGCTATCAAAAATGTCCAGCTGTGGATCGAGCAATATTAGGCCGTCTGCAAGAAGCCCGTGATGTAGCGCGTGGATTGCGGTGCTGCCACCCATCGAGGCGCCAAGGACGTACCGCGGTAGTTGGCTCGGATGGTTCTGGTCAAGCCATGCAGCTGTCGCAATCAAATCCGGCCATTCCGCCACACCCATGCGAATCGTCCCGTCGGTGATGGATGAGTTTCCGTGATTTCGAAGATCCATTGCGACGACAGAGATCCCCAGGTCGTAAAGCATTCGATAGAAATCCAGGGATCCAATGAATTTGGAGGTTCTGTTAGATCCTGCCCCATGAACAAAAATCAGCTCGGCGGTGGGATTGGGTGCGGGAAGCCACCATCCCGCCAGCTCAGCGTCTTGGCCGCGAATAGTAATGTCTTCGAAGGGTTGTTCTCGGCTTTCTGGAGTCTCGGTCACGGGCAAGGGGGTGGCGGCCACAATATGCGAGGGAACGACAAATACGGAGAGCAGGGACCAGCAGGTAGCAGCGCCAAGACACAAAAGTCCGAGATATCGCCGCACTGCGCTCCACTGCAAGGTCATGCTGAGTCTAGACAGACAGTATTCGCCGCAGCCAGCCGTCACGATGCCGCTCTTGCTCACGCAACAGCAACAGGTCAGCAATTTCACCCTCGATCGCCTTGGCGATTTTGCGCCGCAGTGCTCCCAGCTGGCGCATGGTTAGGGTTTGCCCCTTGTGTGCAGCCAGGCTGATGGGTTTACCGATTGAGAAGTAGGTCGTTTTGGGTTTGGGTAGGAGGCTTCCCCATACCCCGGTCGGAATGGGTGGTACCAGGTCAGCGCGAAGATCAGCGGGGATCATTCCCAATTTCATCAAGTACCGTACCAGAGGAGAGTGCAATAGGGCTTCGGATGACACGGCGTGGTCATAATATTCGTCGGGGCCCACGGATGCGATGGGCACAATGGTGTAACCGGCGGCAGCGGCAAGCCTGACAAAACCGTAACGCGATTTCCATTGCAGTTGATACCGTGCCTCGGGGGGTTTGATCGATTCATAGGCGCCACCGGGATACAGCAGCAAATCTGTCCCGCGCGCCATCAGGCGCTCAACGATCTGCGCCTGGCCGGAAACGCCGCCCATGGCGTGGGCTATCGCTGCGTAGTGCGCGTTGGCAAACAGGGTTTTGTCGCCCAAACCTTTAACGTAGCGTCCGTGGTCGTAATAGAGATAGAGATGAAACAGCGCCGCATCGATCGCCATAAAGGCGTGATTACCGATAAACAGTGCGGGTCCTTCGGGCAGATTTTCAAGACCCACAAAGCGCGGTTTGAACCAGGCCCGAGCCAATCCTGCAGCCGCTGCCACCTGGGGTCCCGTTGGCACAGTAAACTGCGCGACGTAGTCGATGTAACCGTCGGGATCGGCATTGGGGCAGGGCGCGCGCGCAATCATGTCAGGTACCGTGTAAAGGCCGTGAATGGTAGCAAACCTGGGGCCGTATTTTAGCGGCACTATTGCCTGCTGGGGCGCTTTGTCGGGCATTACGAGAAATATGTTGCGGTGACTGCCAAAGCACGACTTTTTGCTGGGTCACCTCGTCCTCCTGTGGGGCTTTTCCTTTGCGTTCTCTTGATCCTACTGGGCGCCAGATTGATTCAGGGGCGCCGAAAAAGATGAGAGCAAATCAAACCATCTGCGACTTTTAATTTCGCCTAGCCCGGCGCTGTCAGAGGAGTTCGAATCGCTCCCGAAGGAAATGCGCTACCCCGTCTTCGTCGTGGTGTCCGATGACTTTATCGGCAATATCCAGAATGGCGGGATCCGCGTTTTGGGGGGCATAGCGCTCGTCTGCGCACTCAAACATGCTGAGATCGTTGTCGCCATCGCCGAAAGCGATGACGTGCTCTATTTCCAGCTCTGAACGGAGATGATTGATCGCGTTGCCCTTGCTGCCCATGCTGTGATGGATATCTATCCAATAGAGGCCTCGGTTCGGCGTTGAGGGCGCCCCCAGCTCAGGTTCGTGAATGGCAATTCCCGAGTAGGTGACCAGGTGCTGTTCACCTGAGATGCTGGCTCGCACTCGATCCACCGCAGTGTCGCTGCCAAGTGAGAAGACATTGATGACGCTTACTTCATCCGGCAGTGCACTGAGGGGCTCCAGTGGCAAGTTGCGTTCAGCCTCAAAAAGCGCGGCTAACTTTTCTTCACTGCGGCTTCGCAAGGGTCCGTGGTACAACGCGTGCCGGTGTCCGTCATGGAGCGCAAAGACAAAGGGCGTTAGCTCATTGAGTGTGAAAGCGGCCAGTACGTGCCAAACCTCCTCTCGCGTTAGCAGGTGATGGTGGCTGTAGCGGGCCTCTTTCGGCGACCAGATGATTGCGCCATTTTTGAGGATCATCGGCAGCACGAAATGATGGTTTTCCAGCGGTCCGGTAGCGGCCTGCAAGGTTCTACCTGTGGCTACCGTGTAACGGATATTGCGTGCGCGCATCATCGCCAGAGTGTCTGCGGTAAATGACGAAATACGCGATTGCCTGTTGAGCAACGTACCATCCAGATCAAACACTACTAGCGTCATGCCAACGCAGCCTTTTCAGTGCCCCCGCCGAAGCACTGGCTGATCGAACTCAATGCGCTGTGACAATCAGGTCGGCCGCGAGGGACTCCCTGATTGCGGGTGCGACAGGGTGCCGCGCCACCTGATAACTGGGGTGGTCAATGCCGGCATATAGTTCAGCGCCGTCCTTCAGTGCGTTTATTTGCTCAGGGGTCAGCTCAAACCTCAGAAAGTGCACGGAGGCGGTTTTGTCAGCCGTCGTTCTGTCGAGATCCTCGTCGGCAATGGGAACAATCCGGTCAAGGTCGCCCACCTGCAGCCATACCTGATCTTCTATGCCGATCATCTCGCCGAGCCGAATGGCGCGCTGTGCGGGATCGGGGATTTCTATCATAAATGTTGCTTTCCAGTTGTGTCCGTCTGGGATGAGCGGGTTGTAGGCGCTGAGCTCTTCTTCGATGCCTTCGGGTTCAAACACCCGTTCTATCCGTAGCATCTCCTGAATTTGATAGCGGATGGTGGTGGCATCCTCAAAGTAGAGACGCGCGTGCTCGCCCAACGCAAGCTGACGGGTTTTCTTATGTGCCATGACCTCAGCCCGAAAATCCGCACGTCGCGTTGCGTATTCCTCCAGGCTCCAGAGGTCGCTTCTCGTCAGTTGTGTCATGGTGATCTCCTTGAATATGCGTTTATTACGCGCCGTGGGGCTGCCGTACTCGAAAAATTACAGGCCGTAGGCCTCGCGCAGCAGTGTCATCGGGTGCTCAGCGCGCTCGACTTTTGATGACAGATGGGCAATGTGCTCCCCTGCCATGGGGCAATCGCTAATAAACCGATCTGGCGCCTGCTCATCGACTTTTCTCACCGTCGGTCGCGCGATCTTGACGGATTTATCCCGAGTTTCTTTTTTTACGGCATAGGTCCCATCGTGCCCTGAGCATCGCTCATATGGCGTGATCTCGCTGCCACTGATCAAGCTCAGCACATCGCGCGTTTTCAGGCCGATATTCTGCACGCGTTGGTGGCAGGCCACCTGATAGGCCACGCTACCCAGCGCCGCCTTGAAGTCGGTGTTGAGTGCATCGCCACGATGCCTCGCCCAGAGGTACTCGAAGGGGTCATAAAAAGCATTCTGTACTTTGAGTACATCAGGGTCGTCAGGATACATGAGTGGCAATTCCTGTTTGTACATCAGAACGCAGGAGGGAATGGGCGCCGTGAGGTCATATCCCTGGTCAACGAGTGCGGCCAACACAGGAATGTTGGCTTGCTTGAGGGCATCAACGCTATCCAGGTCGCCAAGCTCCAGCTTGGGCATGCCGCAGCACTGCTCCTTCGGGACAATATCGATGTGTATCCCGTTGTGTTGGAACACCTTGACGAAATCTTCGCCAACGCTCGGGCTGTTGTAGTTGCCGTAGCAGGTGGCGTAGAGCGCAATTTTGCCCGTGGTCTCGCCC
>DFQW01000165.1:0-3611 GCA_002377985.1 Halieaceae bacterium UBA3479
AGATCTGGTCGTAGTGCCAACCCACCTCGTTGTCAGACAGAATCCCGATACGCCGACCGTCGCGCTCAATATTCGACACATAGAGGATTTCGGGGTGCTCGGGAGAGAGATATTCCTCGCGCACATGAATTTCCAGTGCACCGAATTGTTGGCTGAAACCCACTAACGCGGCCTCATCGAATGACTGGTTTCTGAACAGCAAGAGCTTGTGTTCTGCCCAGAGC
Source organism: Halieaceae bacterium UBA3479 (assembly GCA_002377985.1). GTDB lineage: Bacteria > Pseudomonadota > Gammaproteobacteria > Pseudomonadales > Halieaceae > Luminiphilus. The sequence continues at coordinate 225 of DFQW01000165.1, forward strand.
GCGCGAATGTTGGCTACGTCCTCACTGGAGGGGGTGCTGGATAGCTGAAAATCCAGTACTTCGGCACCGAATGATGGGCTAAGAGGGCGAATCGCGATCACGGGAGGGCTCCCAAACACAGATATTCAATTGTACGGACATTTGGAGCAATTACCAACTCGCGCGTCGAGTGGTTAGTCAGGCGGCGCGCGTGCGTCCCAGCTCCAGTGCCAAAACCCCCACCAGTACTAAAACAATGCCCATCAGCTGCCCCACCGAGAGAACCTCGCCGGTCAGTTCATAGGCCATGATCGCCGTGGCGGGCGGCCCCAGCGTGCTGATGAGCGAGGCGCGGGAGGCGCCCACGCGGCGGACTCCCTCTGCCATCAGAAACAACGGCAGGACGGTAGAAAAAACAATGAGTCCAGCCAACGTAAGCCACGCGGTAGGACTCAGCGCAATGTTCTGCCAACCCTGCACGATCTGGTAATGCACTGCAAAGCCAATGGCGGCAGCGGTCATGGCGATAAAGGTAAATAGCCCACTGCCCAAGCGCTGGGTCAGCTCGCCGCTGATCAAAAAATAGATCGCGATACTGATCGAACAGAACAGGATCCAGCCCATGCCTGACCACTCCGCATCAGTGAGTGTGGTGTTGAGTGCATCGGTCACCAGGATGACGCCCAGAGAGGTCAGTAAGAGCGCCAATATGATCCGGGGCGAGGGCGGCTTGCGGTCGATAGCAGTGGTGATCAATACGACGAAAATCGGGTAAGCGAAGAGGAGCGGTCGCTCAACGCTGGCATCGATGATCGTTAGCGCATAGAAATTGGCGAGCGCGCCAAGGTAGTAGCACAGCACGCCAGCGAAGATGGCTAGTAGCACGTCTCGGCGCTGCAGGCCTGATTGAGCACTGGCAGCGTTGCGCCCGCGATAGAGCCATGCAAGCAATGCAAAGCCGGGCACGGCGAGTACCGAGCGAATGGCCGCGACATCATGAAAGGTGAGACCCATGCCATACAGGGTCTTGGCGAACAGGCCTTTGCCCGCGATCAGAACGGCGCCTGATGCCACCAGCAGCGCCCCCGCGAGGCTGGGCCTCATATGGATGCTCAGGAGGCGTTTCCGCCAGCGCGAATTTCTTCTAGGATCTCGTCGGTGCTGAGTACCCGCGCCCACAGGCGTCGCAACATCGTCAGCGTCGCTTCCTGCATCTCGTCACTGTCGGTGCCGGTGCCATCGCTGGCTACCACCACGCGGTACTGCAGGTCACAGGCTTCCATCGACGTCATCGCCACGCAGTTATTGGTGGACACCCCGGTGGAGACCACGGTGGTCACCCCCATAGCTCTCAGCGAGCTATCCAGCGCGGTCGAGCGGAATGCACCCTGTGTGGTTTTGTTGAGCACCAGATCGCCCGGCCCCGGTTTGAGTGCATCGACGATCTCGTGCTCTGGTTGGCCGGCAATATTGTTGGTGGCTTTGATAATCGGGGCAATGTGGGGTGGCGCGTCGCTAGCATCGGCAGCGTTGGCGCCATAGGTAATCCAGATCACGTGTGCGCCCGCGTCACGGAATCCCTTGATCAGCTTTTGTATGTTGGGAATCAGCAGCTGGTCGATGCGGTCAAAGCGGTACTGCGCAGACGCGCTGTTACCCTGCTCTGCAAGCAGTTTGCCGAGTCCCATCTTGCGGTTGCCGGTGGCGTTTTGCATGTCGATCACCAGCAGCGCAGTGCGGGCCGGCTCGAGGGAGAACTGCTGGCTGAACGTATCGATAAAGCTCGGTTGATTCATGGCGCGATCACTTTTCTTGAAATGTTCGTACATTCTAAGTCATATTGTCTGCCCCGCGTGACGGGCATCAGCGAGGTTTAAACCATCCATGGATAAATTTGCACAGGCCGGCTATGGCTCACGAGACATCGGTTTTGGCGAGCGGCCTGCGCTTGTCATGGTTGATTTCCAGAAAGGGTTCACCGACGCCAGTAACCCTCTGGGGCGCAGCGATCATGTGCAACGCGCGGTAGATAACACCGCCACCTTGCTGGCTGCTTGCAAGGCCAAAGGCATTCCGGCTGCTTCCTGCGCGGTCTCCTGGGGTGGGCCGGATGAAATGACCTACTGGAAGATCGACACGCTGTTTGACGGCAGTTTTTATCACGGGCACCCGTGCACCGAGCTAGACCCCCGCATTCGCGACGACGACTACGTTTTTCAATTTATTAAAACCGCCCCCTCCATTTTTTACGAGACGCCGCTAAAACCCTGGCTGGTAAAACACTGCATCGACACGACCATCATCACCGGCTGTACGACTTCGGGCTGCGTGCGTGCGTCGATCGTGGACAGCTTTTCAGCGGGGTTCAGAACCATTGTGCCGGCCGATTGCTGCGGTGATCAGGACGAGGAGGCCCACGCCAGTAATCTGCGCGACGTAGGCAGACGCTATGCCGACGTGGTCGACCTGCAGCAGGTGTTGGCGCACATCAGCGCGCTCTGAGCGCTTTCAGTTACCCTAATTCATCTTTGCGCAGGAGTTCGCTATGCCTATTGCCCAGATTAATGGTCACGACATGTACTACGAAGTGCATGGTGACGGCCCACCCGCGGTCTACATAGGCGGGTGGGATACGTTTTGCCATGGTCGCAGCCACTATCTCGCGCGGGGTATGACCGACCAGTACTCCACCGTAATCATTGATTACCGGGGCCTGGGCGAATCGACGGATGATTACTCGGTGCCGCCGTCCACGCAGCTCTTTGCCGACGATATCATCGGGCTGTTGGATCATCTCAATATGAAGTCGGTGTATTTTGTCGGCCTGGTGGGCATTGGCGCCTGTATCGGCCAGTGGGTGGCGCTCAAGCGACCGGATCTCGTGCGTTGTATGGTCAATATGGGCTGCTGGACCTGGGCCGATCCGATGCTGTCAGACCATCTGCAAGCATTCGGCGATATCCATGAACACGCGGGATTCCATGCCTTCCAGTCGATGGTAGCGTCTCTTTCGTTTAAACCCGATTACTACAACGCCAATCGCGAAAAGCTTCTCGGCAGCGGTGGTGTCTGGGGTGCGCTCGAGGGGCGTATCCAAACCCACCTGCGCTTTGTTCAGGCCTGCCGTGGGCATGACATTCGGCCACACCTCGGCGAGATCGAGGCACCCACGCTGGTGATTCACGCCGGCGAAGACATTATCACCGGGCCGCGAACGACTAAGCCTCTGGAAGAGGGGCTCAGGAACTCCGTGGGCGTTACCATGGAAGATGTTGCCCACGTGGTCGCGGGCAAAGAGGAAAAAATCGCCTTCTGCAAAATCCTGTTTGAATTTCTCGACAGCCACTGAGCAGGTGTTCGTCGCCGTTGGCCATAGCTCCGTCAGCGACTGAACCTGCAAGCCCGGCC
>DFQW01000165.1:3993-8676 GCA_002377985.1 Halieaceae bacterium UBA3479
GCCCTAACTCGCACTCGCGCCGAATCACGTGACCCGCGATCTCGCGCGTTGCGGCCGTGCCTTCGAGGCCGTTTTTAAACAACCCCACGCGCGGCGAGGTCTTCGAGGTTTTCAACGCCGAGTTCGCCGCCAAGGATGGCCGCGTTGTCCGCGCCAAGACCGGCACCACAGTGGGTATCCAGCCGTTGGTTATCGACCTTGATGGGATTGCTGAGCCCGCGATAGGTCCCAAACTCGCGATGCTCTAGCGTTTGCATCATGCCAATTGAGGTCACAAACGGGTTGTCCAGTGCGCTGGGCAGGTCATAGACCGGCGCGACGGGAATATACGTTTGTAGCAAGGCGAACCAGTGGTCGGTGCCTTCTCCCTGAAAGATCTCATCGAGCACCTCGGTAAGGGCATCCCGATTCTCGGCCCGTGCTGCCATGGAGCTAAATCGCGCGTCGTCGCCGAGTTCGGTGTGCCCGGTGCGCTCCAGCAACAGCTGCCAGAATTTATCGGTCATGCACATGATAAAAATCCAGCCATCGCGAGTTTTGTACAGCTGAACCGGCGTGTTGTAAGGATGCGCCGAGCGCGCGACCCGGCCGGTTTCGATGCCGTGGTTCAGGTACCAGGTGCCGGGGTAGGTGAGCTGATGCAAAGCCACATCGAACAAACTGATATCGACATCGCGCCCGCCCTGGTTGGCGCGTGCCAGTAACGCCGACACGCAGCCAAGCGCTGCCACGACGCCGGTCATAAAATCAATCATCGACAAACCAAAGCGCGCCGGTGGGGTGCCGGGCTCGCCGGTCACCGACAAAAAGCCGCATTCGGCTTGCATGAGGTAGTCATACCCCGGCCAGTCCGCGCGGTCATTGTCGCGCCCGTAAGCCGAGATATGCGTGCAAATAATGTCGGGCTTGACGCCTTTGAGGTCGTTATAGGTCAGCCCCATTTTCGCGGGCTGGCTGCCGCGCAAGTTGTTCCAGACGACATCGCTCGTTTTAACCAGTTCATGAAACAGTGCACGGCCCTCGTCGCTTTTCAGGTTCAGCGTCACGCTCTTTTTAGCGAGGTTAAAGGCCTGAAAATAGGCGCTGTCATCCTCCGCCAATCGCATCGAGCCCGACTGGCGTGCAGGATCGCCCCCCGCAGCGCGGTTCTCGATCTTGATTACCTCGGCGCCCAATTCCGCAAGGTACATCGAGCCATAGGGACCCGCGCCAAACTGCTCAATGGCAAGCACACGGATACCGGCGAGAGGCTTCATCATGATTAACTCCAAAAAATGTGGTGGCAGAGCGGGATCATACCTTGCACGTCTACACGGATTGGTGCATCGTTGGCGCTGACGCGAAATTGTAGCAAATGTCCGGTCAATTGTTTCTAGCGCAGGGGATGTCCCCATTGCCGTAAGAGTGTCTAGGCGCAAACCGGCCCTGAGCACATCGCAGTAAGATCACACAAGATCCTTAACAAGAGGAGGCCAACATGCCTTATCGTCTTGGTGTCGACGTCGGCGGCACATTCACTGACCTGATTTTGGTCGATGAGAAATCCGGTTCCATTCATACCGCAAAAGTCCCCAGCACCCCGTCAGATTCATCCATCGGTGTGATGAACGGGGTCGCCAAGGTCTGCGCGAACGCGGGCGTTGATCCCCGCGAAATCTCTCAGGTGATGCACGGCACGACGGTGGCGACCAATACTATTTTGACGGGTTCCGGCGCCAAGGTCGGACTGGTAACGACCAAGGGTTACAAGCAGGTGCTACAAATCGCGCGCTCTTATGTGCCCGGAGGCTTGGGCGGTTGGGTGATCTACAACAAGAGCGAGCCGCTGGCACCGCTGGCGTGCACGATCGAGGCCGACGAGCGTATGGGTGCCGATGGCAAAGTGGTGCGCAAGCTCAATAAAGCGGAGCTCACCAAAGAGCTCAAGCGGTTGAAAAATGAAAACATCGAAGCGCTCACTGTGTCTCTGGTGAACTCCTATGCCAACCCGGCTCACGAGAGAGAAATTGAGAAGATTGCGAAGCAGGTATTGCCCGGTATTCCGGTGTCGCTTTCTTACAACGTGGTGCCTGAGATGCAGGAGTACGAGCGCACCATCACCACCGTGGCCAACTCCTATGTGCGACCCAGAGTGGCGGCATATGTGAAGAATCTGGAGCGCAAGCTCAAAGCTAAAATGAAGGATGTGAAGCTGCATATCCTGCGCTCAGATGGCGGTATGGCCTCGGCCAAGATCGCGCAGTCGCTGCCGGTGAATCTGCTGATGTCCGGTCCTGCCGGCGGTGTATCGGGAGCGGTATGGGTGGCCAAGCAGGCGGGCTTTGGCAATCTACTGACTTTCGATATGGGCGGCACGTCTACGGATGTTGCGCTGGTGCAGGACAGCAAGGCGCAATTGCGACGCGAGACCACAGTGGGTGACGTGACGGTGCGGGCTTCCTCAGTCGACGTGCGAACGGTGGGTGCAGGCGGTGGTTCGATTGCCCATGTACCCGAGCTCACTGGTGCTTTGCGCGTGGGCCCCGAGAGTGCGGGCGCCGAACCCGGCCCTGCGGCCTATAACAAGGGTGGTGAATTGCCTACGGTGACCGACGCCAACGTGGTGTTGGGCTATCTGCCAAGCGAAGTGCGCCTCGGGGGTGATATGGAGATCCGCAGGGATCTCGCCGAGAAAGCGATCAAACCGGTTGCCGACGCCCTGGGCATTTCGGTCAAGCGCGCGGCAGCAGGTATTGTCGATATTGTTAACGAGAACATGTACGGCGCGCTGCGGTTGGTTTCGGTGGAACAGGGTTATGACCCTCGCGATTTCGCGCTGATCGGGTTTGGGGGTGCTGGGCCACTGCACGCCAACGCGCTCGGCAAGTTGATGAATAGCTGGCCGGTGATCATTCCACCGGGCCCTGGTGTTTTGTGTGCCTATGGCGATGCCACTACCCGCGTACGCGATGAAGCGTCGCGCACGTTTATCCGGCGCTTTGCCAACACCTCCACCGCTGAGCTGACCAGAATCTATCAGCAGCTCGCCAATAAGGCGTTAAAAACGCTTGAGAAAGAGGGTGTGCCCAAGGCGCATCGCTCAGTCACCTATCAGGCGGATATCCGTTATCAGGGGCAGGGTCTGCAGCTTACCGTGGACTTTGATCTCAAGCAGTTGAAGTCCAAGGGTTTGTCGGTCATTGGTGATCCCTTTGATGAGATGCACCGCCAGCTCTTTACCTTTGCGCTGGATTCGGACAAAGAGATCGTCAATCTGCGCGCGGTTGCGCAGGGCAAGAGCGCCGAGATCGAGGCGCGCCAGTTGAGCGGTTCGGGTAGCCGGACGCCGGTTGCAGCAGCCAAGATTGGTACCTCAAAGGTCTTTATGGAAGGCAAAGACATGCAGGCCAATCTGTATCGCCGCGACATGTTAAAGGCCGGCAACAAAATAGAGGGCCCGGCGATTGTGCTGGAGATGGATTCGACCACTGTCATCCTCTCCGGTCACGTCGGAAACGTCGACAAGTTCGGCAACATTCTTATTACGCCGTCGGCTTAAACGGGGGAGACAGTCATGCCAGCCACTATTGTTGAAACCAACACCAAAAAGTTTAAGCGCAAAGACATTGACCCCATCACGCTGGATATCATCGAGAACGCGATGATGAATGCCCGCTATGAGATGGATGCCGTGCTTTTCAGGACCGCGATGTCGCCAGGGATTCGTGAGCAGCACGATGAGTTCCCGATGATTGCCAACCTCGAAGGCAAGATGGTCGTGGGTCAGTTCGGCAGCTTTATCCATGGGTTTAAAGAGGCCTACGACGGCACCATCGAAGAGGGTGACTTGTTCCTGACCACTGACCCTTATGCCTGTAATGGTGCCATCAGCCACATAAACGACTGGCTGCTACTGCGGCCGATCTTCAAGGATGGTCGGTTGATCTCATACGCCGCGATGTTTGGTCACATGACCGACGTCGGAGGCAAGGTGCCGGGTAGTCTGCCCACCGATGCCCGCGAGATCTTCGAAGAGGGAATTCGTATCCCGCCGATGAAGATCTACAAAAAAGACGAGCTGCAGTCGGATGTGCTCGAGCTTATTTTGCACAACTGCCGTATGCCGAATTGGAACCGCAGCGACTTTAACGCACTGGTTGCGGCCATTCGCACCGCCGAGAAGCGCGTGATCGAAATGGCAGAGCGATTCGGTGACGACGAGTTCTACTCGGCACTCGATGAGTTGCTGGAGCGCAATAAGCGCGCCATGTCAAAGCTCATCAAGAATACCGTGCCCGAGAAGAAGCAGTTCTTCGAGGATTACATTTGCGATGATGGTCTGGGCATGGGCCCGTATCGCATTAAGTGCGCCATGTGGCGGCAGAAGGACAAGGTCATTTTTGACTTTGAGGGTACGGACCCGCAGTCCATCAGCTCGATTAACTTCTACCTCAACGAAGAAATGTTCAAGATGTTCTGCGGCGTTTACATGATCATGGTGTTTGATCCCCAGATTATGTTTAACGATGGCTTCTATGACCTGATGGAAGTGCGGATTCCCGAGGGTACTTTGCTCAAACCGCGGGAGCCTGCAGCGCTCTCCTGTCGTACCCACGCGCTCGGGCGTATTTTCGATGTGCTGGGCGGCTTGTTGGGTCAGGGCGATCCCGACTTCCTGGCCGGCGCCGGGTTCTCAGATAGCCC
>DFQW01000164.1 GCA_002377985.1 Halieaceae bacterium UBA3479
GTATGAAGTGGGTGATATCACCTTGGATACAGAGCGCTCCGATAACATCGATCTTGCTTTTCATTTTGATTATCACAACTTCTTTGGTTCGGCTTCGATCTATTACAACCGGGTCGACAATTACATCTATCTCCGCGATGAGCTTGAAGAGGAGCACGAGGCCCACATGAAAGCGGAGCATGAGGGCGGTCACGACGACGAACATGGCGATGAGCATATGGGTCATGGTGGCTTGATATTCTCGGAATATAGCCAACAGGATGTGGAATTCACCGGTTATGAGATCGAGATAGGCACGCGTATTGAGCTGCCCCGTGGTGAGTTGGAATTGACACTCGGACGCGATGAGGTTGACGCCGAATTTACTAATGGCGTTGACGTGCCGCGGATCGTGCCCGCGAGAAACATGTTCACCGCCCGCTACACGCTTGACGACTTGTCAGCCAAGTTACTGGTGAAGGATGTGGAGCGGCAGAGCAGCGTGGCGCCCGGAGAGTCGACGACTGACGGGTTCACGCTGGTGAATGCGGACCTGTCCTGGTCTTATGGCTTTAATGACTCAACGCGCCTGACTCTGACGGCGTTCGCCCGTAATCTTACCGATGAGGTCGCGCGGAACCATGCGTCTTTTGTCAAAGATCAGGTGCCCCTTCCCGGGCGAAATCTCGGTGTGCGGGTTCGCCTCGATTTCTGATCTGGTTGTGGACAGCGCCTCGTGGTGGCGGCCTGAGTCGCCATCATTTTTGTTCCCTACAGGATCGCGAGTGCGCCGATCTCAACGGCGTCCATATGGCCGGTCATCTCTGACACCAGCACAGGGATGACTTCATCTGGCATGTTGTGAGCCATACCCTCGATCAGTAGAAAGCGGGCGCCCGGGATCAATGAGGCGGTATGCCGCCCGTGCTCCGGGGGCACCAAGCCATCATCTGCGCCATGCAGCACCAGGGTGGGGGTGTCGATCCGGGCTACTTCGTTCGATCGGTCTCCGGTTTTGAAAATCGCCATCAGATGGCGTTGCATTGATTCAGGGTAAAAGCCTCGCTCGCGTATCGACCGCTCGCGCTCCTCCTGCGCCTCACCCGTAGCGAGATCGCGCAGATTCATTTCCGCCTCCTTTGTAGGTGGCGGCAAATGCGGCGAATTGGTTGTGGACATGATGGAGATCAGACTGCGCGTTTTCTTGGGATATCGTGCCGCAACGATTTGGGCGATCATGCCGCCCATCGAAGCGCCGATGATATGGGCATCCTCATACCCCACTTTATCCATCAATCCAGCGATATCGGCAGCCATGTCGTTGAGGGTGTAGGGCGCGTTTACCGAAAATCCGAAGCGATATTTAAGTAGCTCCCACCACAGCACGGGCTGTCCCCATTCGTCGAAGCGGGTAGATGCGCCCGTATCGCGATTATCAAGGATCAGCACTTCGTAACCCCCGTTGGTCAAACCTGAAATCAGTGCATCTCCCCAGGCTACGTTAGAGCCACCAAGTCCCATAATGACAACCGCTTTGGGCTTGTCAGCTCCTGGCCCCACAATCCGGTAGGCAATATCCAGCTCACCGACGTGGGCGGTTTGTAAGGGATAACTGTCGAGGTAGGCACGGGAGTACTCCGCTTGCGCTGCGAGGGGCAGCGACAGGCAAATAATGAGCAGAATCAGGGCTCTCACGGCGGTTCCTTAGTGTTGGCGCGGAGGATTATACGGCGTAACGCGTTGAAGCGATTCAAAGGCGAGAAGGGCGATGAATTTCACCCGATTGCAGCCTGATCTGCTATGTACTTTCTAACGAATATGCCTAACATGGCCCCTCAGAAATAGGGCTAATTTCATTGGCTCTGGTCACCGCGGGTACACCATGAATAGCGCTCAACCGTTACAACATCATCCTGCTGTCAGCGACGATATATTGTTGGACAGCGGAGCACGCGACCCCGTTTTTGAAGAAATCTATCCGCGACTTTCTGGGTTCAAATTGGGCGTGACTCATAGTTGGACCCGTGGTCAGCCCTTTGATTTTTACCGCCGCATGCGTGAAGAAGCCCCCGTAATGTGGTCCCAGATCAAAAAACCGTCTTCCGGATTCTGGTCGGTGGTGCGATACGACGACGTCAAGCATGTGGAGCTCAATCCGCAGGTATTCTCGTCGCAGCGCGGTAGCATCAACATGAGTGTCTTGCGTAACGACAAAGGCAAGGCGGAGCGGTTGATGTATGCGGCCTACAATTCGCTCATTAATCTCGATGCCGATTTGCATCGTGACCTTCGCACCCAGCAGGCGGCTTTTTTCTTTCCCGCCTATATAGAAACACTTAAAGAAAAAGTAGGTCGAAAAATTGACGACTTGCTGGACAACATGGAGCGGCAGGGACCGGTAGTAGATTTTGCCAAGCTGTTTTCTATCGAGTTACCCATGTTCACGCTGTGTGAAATGCTCGGGGTGGACGAGGAAGATCGCGCCGACATTATCAAGTGGATGCATTATTTGGAGCTTGCACCGCAGTTCATTACCCACCCGTTCCGCATGCTACTGGCTGAGCCTTCTTTCCCTTTTCGCTTTGAAAAGATTCTCCACGACATGTTCAGTTATGGCGAGCGGGTCATGGCGGACCGGATTAAAAACCCACGGCAGGATTTATTGACCACCATTGCCAATGCGACCTTGGGTGAAAAACCGCTGTCCCAGAGCTATCTCGATGGCTCCTGGTTGCTCATCATTTTTGCAGGCAACGATACGACGCGAAATTCTCTGTCGGGCACGATTCGACTGCTCACTGAATTCCCTGAGCAGCGGCAGATGGTGCTGGATGATCCGTTACTGATTGAGCGTATGTCCCACGAGGCCTTGCGCATGGTCTCACCCGTAATGCATATGCGCCGCACAGCCATGGAGGATACCGAGATCGCCGGGCAGCGTATTGCCAAGGATGAGAAAGTCATCATGTGGTATGGCGCGGCGAACCGGGACCCTTCGGTATTCCCTGACCCCGATAACTTCAACATGATGCGCGATAACGTAGAAAAGCATCTCGCCTTTGGCCATGGCGTGCATCGATGTTTGGGTAACCGGGTGGCTCAATTACAGCTCAAGATGGCGTATGAGCGCATCCTTGAGCGGTTCCCGAAAATCCATTGGACAGGCAAGCAGAAGATTGAGCCCATTATCCTGGTGCATGCGATTTCCAGCCTGCAGGTCAATCTCTATGGCAAAGACGGTAAGCGACCGGTAATGGTGGCGACCTCCTGAGTAGTTCGCTGCGCATGACCTTTTCAGAAGCAAGGTCGATACCTTTTGCGGTATGTTAGTCACCGTCGCGCGACATAACTCAGGAGTAACCCGGCGCTATGCAGTCTGCCACTGATCAGGCCATGACCCGCGAAAGCCTCTATGGGGTGATGGAAGAACCCACCTACGGTGGCATTGTCAGTTTCATGCGCCGCCGCTATTCGCGCGATTTATCCCAGGCCGATGTGGCGGTGCTGGGCGTGCCATTTGATTTGGCTACCACCAATCGCCCGGGCAGTCGTTTTGGCCCGCGCGCGGTGCGTGAGGCTTCGGCGAGCTTGGCGTGGGAGCGACAGGCGGTAGGCTGGGGCTTTTCCCCCTTCGACGAATTGGCGGTGGTTGACTACGGCGATTGCGATTTTGATGCCGGGAACCCCGCTGGCGTGCCCGAGGAAATTTATCAGTGCGCCAAACAAATTCTCGCGACCAATACCGCTCTTCTAGCCATTGGCGGAGATCACTTCATCTCTTATCCCCTGCTGCGGGCGCATGCAGAGAAGTATGGAGCGCTGTCGCTCATTCATTTTGATGCCCATTCGGATACTTGGGTGGAGGAAAACCAGGGTATCAATCACGGCACCATGTTTTATCACGCCGCCCGGGAAGGGCTTATTACGCCTGAACATTCGGTACAGATAGGACTGCGCACCCATAACGACAGCAATCACGGCTTTCATATTTTCGATGCGCCAGCGGTTCACGACTTAAGGGCGGCTGATCTGGGTGAGCGCATCAAGGGCATTGTGGCCGATCGTCCCTGCTACCTGACCTTCGATATTGACTGCCTTGACCCGAGTTTTGCGCCCGGTACCGGCACACCCGTAGTAGGTGGTCTGTCAACGCATCAAGCGATGCAGATCCTGCAGCAGCTCAAGGGCATCAATCTGGTCGGTATGGACGTTGTTGAGGTTGCGCCTCAGTATGACGTAGGCGACATTACCTCTTTGGCCGCGGCGACAGTGGCACTGCAACAACTCTGTCTCTTCGCCCGAGCGAGAGATTAGCTAGCGTAAATGGCACAGGCAACGGATCGCGAAATCAAAGAGGCCTTGGAGCGAAAGGGCCACTACGCCCTGAATTGGGAGGACCTCGACAAAATCGAGCTTCCCACCGGCGTGGTTTCCTCAATGTATCGCGTGGGCGACCCAACCCGGCCGGAGTCACCCACCGT
>DFQW01000187.1:0-12499 GCA_002377985.1 Halieaceae bacterium UBA3479
CCTGCCGTATAGGGTTGTTGTATCCGTGTGATGGCTGAGAGCGACATTGCCCGTCCAATCGCCAAAGCTGTCTTTGCGACTGGCCGGCCGATAGAAGCGACAGGCCGATGCACTCGGTGCGCACGCGGCACCATCTTCGGTCCGGTTGCTGTAGTCATACCGGGTTTCCTCAAGTCGAAGACCTGCGTCCAGACTCCACTGCGGCTTGAGAGCCCAATTCAAATGGACAAAACTCGCAGCGGTTTGGGCGTCGACTTCGTAATCGTAGTGCGTGCCGTCGGGCTGATTGGGACTGAAAAAGACGGCTTGCGTCTCCACCAATTTCCCCGTTGTTTGGTCGAAGTCCGCCCCCACTAGCCAGCGGAGGTCATCCCGTGAGATTTTGGCGGATGTTTGTATGCCCACGCTCCGATGACGGTTTTCCTCGGTCGGCTTCCAAGGCACAAAATGTTGCAAAAAGGTCATGGCGTTGCTGCGCCAGTAGGGGCGGATAGTAACTTCGGTATCCTCGCTCCAGCTTCTACTAAAACCCAGATGACCACGCGCTGACCAGGCGTCTCGGTAGGCTTCTGGATTGGGATTTTCTTTGCTGGCGTCCTTGTCTTTGTAGGCTTCGTAACCCTCAATATAACCGGCGGTCTCCTGATCGAGCTCGCTGGCTTCCAGCGCGCCGTCGATCAGCCAATCGTTCCATTCATTATCAAGCCGCACGGTGGCCTTGTGCTGCGTGTAGCCGGAGTCAGCCTGATAGCCCCCGTAGCGGCTGGTTTGAGCGGACACCGCAACAGTCTGCGTTGCGCCGCTGGCGGAAAGTCGATAGTAGTCGCGCGATCCCGCTTCAACGCTGAGTTGATTGGGTGTGGCTGCGACAGGGCGCGTGATGACGTTGATAATGCCGTGCAGCGCATTTGAGCCAAATACCACCGCGGCAGGCCCTTTCAGCACCTCGACCGCGCCCGCTTGCAGCAGGTTGGCATCAAAGAGCTGATTGACGTTGCAAAACCCTGGTGCACGCAAGCTGATGCCATCTTGCGCCGTGATAAACGCGCCACAACTCCCGGCGCCCGTTAGTACGGGGGATCTCAGTGAGATCAGGGATTCCTGGCCGTTGCCGCGGCTGACCCAGGCGCCCGACACGCGGTTAAACAGCTGGTTGCTGTGCTGTGCCGCCACCCGGGAAATGGTTTCCTCACTCAGCGCAACCCACGCGCTGGGCAGTCTGTCAGCGATCTGGTCAGTTCGCGAAGCGGTGACAATCACGGTTTCCAGTGTGCCCGAAGCGTCTGTCTCCTCTGCAGCTATCCACCCGGACGTCATGGCAAAAAGCAGCGGTAAACCCCGCAACATGAAACAGTTTTTCGTGCCCTTACAGTGAGCAACCATGAATCGGTTCCTTGGGTGTTATCTTGGTGACACAGACGGTGACAACCAACAACATTTTGAGCAAAACTGACGGCCGTGCCAAGTTTGTAGTACAGGAAAAATAGTGCAGTGAATTCAGAAGTGCTTGCCGTTAACGATACCTTGCCCATCAGGACCAGTGAGCCTGTCCACTCCGGGAAAGTGAGATCGGTTTACTGGCTAACCCGGGAAGACAGTGCCCGATTAATTGTCGAGCGTGGCTACGCGGTAGAGGCCGACGCGCAGTTGGCAGTAATGGTTATTAGTGATCGTATTTCTGCGTTTGACTGCATCTGGCATGCAGAGGGCGGTCTCGCGGGTGTGCCGGGAAAGGGTGCCGCACTCAATGCGATCTCCAAGTTCTGGTTCGATGAATTCCAACGCCATGGCTTGGCCCGGAGTCACATTCTCGAGGTTCCACACCCGCTTGTCTGGATCGTTCAGCGGGCGACGCCAGTCATGATTGAGGCGATCGCGCGGCGTTTTATCACGGGATCGATGTGGCGCGCCTATGAGCGAGGCGAGCGCAAATTCTGTGGTATTGAGTTGCCGGATAATCTTGAGCGAGACCAGGCGTTGCAAGAGACCTTGGTGACGCCCTCCACCAAGGGCGTGATGAGGGGGTTGGCTGGTATTCCCGAGACTGACGACACGAACGTCTCGCAGAGACAGTTACGTCAACATTGGCGGGCGTTTGGATTTCGCTCGCCGCAGGATGTTGATCATTACGAATCTTTGCTGAAAGAGGGCGTAGACCTTATCGCACGCCACCTCGCTCCGCTCGACTTGATGCTGGTGGACACCAAGTTTGAATTTGGTTACGCACGGGATGCGAGCGGTCGGGATTCGCTCATCTACATGGACGAAGTGGGCACTCCGGACTCTTCTCGTATCTGGGATGCCGTGGCCTACAGAAACGGTCGGGTGGTGGAGCACAGTAAGGAGGCCTTCCGCCAGTCGTTGCTGAATCACGTCGAGGACCCCGACTTGCTGCTGGATCATCGACGGTTTGCCGAGCGCAAGCAATTTGCCTGCGAGCACGCATTGCCGGCTCAGTTTCTGTATTCACTTTCGGAGACCTATCTCTCGGTCGCGGAGAGAATTACCGGCGAATCGCTGGTCGCGCCGGAGCGGCCTGTCGAGAGTATGATGCTGGTGTTGGGTGAAGAGTTTGGGCTCGTCAGCGCATCAGGATAATGAGTTAAAGCCGGCTAAAGTGGATAAGGAGTGCATATGTCCCCGTTTACCTTGAGCGATACGTTGTCTGTTTCAGGGCAAATCACTGTTGCGGATGTGGCTACGTTGCACGAACAAGGGTTTACCGTGATTGTGTGCAATCGTCCCGATGGAGAGGCGCCTGACCAGCCAAAAATGGACGATATCGAAGCCGCCTGCGTGTCGGCGGGTATGCTTTTTATTCGCTATCCGGTCACCGCGATGGATTTCCCGGGGCCCGATCTTCAAGGATTAGGAACGCTATTTGATGACCCTGCGCAGCGTGTGCTGGCGTATTGCCGAACGGGAACGCGCTGCGCCAATTTGTGGGTTGCCTCGCGAGATGACGAGGCTGTGGCTGACGCCGTTACGGTTTCAAGAAATATCGGGTTTGATCTCGGTATGGCGCTGAGATAAGACGTTTCAGGTCCAGCGGACTCGAGAGCGTTGGCGTACAGGGATGGTGCGCCGAAACCTAAGGCCTGCTATCACTCTTCTCTTTGAAATGGTGCTCTCCGCTGAGAAATGGAGATGACCGCTTACTGCAGGTTGGCCAGAAGACTCGCCAGTGCTGCTGTCGCTGCATCCCCGCGCTCCTGCGAGTTTAGCGAGGCTAAATCTTTCAGCGTCGGGTCGGGCGACAAGTGCTCCGGGTGGTGCGCTTCGGCGATCGTTGCGTAAGGGTTCATTGCGCTTTGATCTATCCCCGTGTTCAGGCGATAGAGCCTAATCAGCAGTGCGGTCCCGGGTTTGACGGTGCCGGCGCTGAGTCTCTCGAAACCCGTGCCGCTGGTGGTAGCGGCCTCCAGCAATAGTTGTCGCTCAAGGAGCAAGCCTGCAGCCAGCAAGGTGCTACCAATGCTCTGCCCCTGACGAATCAATTGGTCAGCAGGTACCACCGACTCCGGGGTTGGCTGCCAGAAGTAGGTAACCGCCAGCGTACGGCACACCTTTGCTTCACCGTGCTCGCTGTACAAACTGGCAACACGATGCACCTGATTCTGTTGCAGTACCTCTACGTGATAACTGCCAAATCGATTTTTGATGTCTTCGCTATTCACTCAATAGTGTTCCGTACCGGTGGGCCGCGTTCCGCGACAACCCGGGCTCTGCAGGCCCTCTCGCTCCGTGGCGGGAGGACACTAACCCGACCGGGTTGAATCTGCAATGCATGCGCTTGGGAGCGCTGGATTCTGGGGTATGATCTTTGGTAGCTAGATGGCGGAGAGGATCATGCACAGGTTTGCTCAGATGTTAAAAATTTGCCCGGTAGTTTTCGCGATGTTACTGCCGAATACCCTGTTGGCTGAGTCGCTAGGTGACGACGTGGACGCGCTCTACCAGTCAAAGTTAAGAGATCTGTTTCTGTATTTTCATCAGAACCCCGAACTGTCGACCATGGAGCAGAAAACGGCTACGCGGTTGGCTGATGAATTGGAGCAACTGGGATACCGCGTAGAAAGGAATGTGGGTGGAACGGGGATCGTTGCCTTGCTGGAAAACGGTGAGGGCCCACTGGTGATGTTTCGGGCTGATATGGATGGGCTGCCCGTCGAGGAGAAGTCAGGCCTTGCCTATGCCTCGCGTGCCCGTCAGGTAGACCCCAATGGTAATGAGGTGTTCGTGATGCACGCCTGCGGTCACGATGTGCACATTACCAGCCTCGTGGGTACTGCGCAGATGATGGTTGAGAAACGGGACCAATGGCGCGGGACCTTGATGTTGATTGGTCAGCCCGCGGAGGAGCGGGTGTTGGGGGCCGCCGCCATGCGGGCGGACAATCTTTGGGATCGGTTTGGTCAGCCCGACTACGCTATGGCGTTTCACGTGACGTCGACGCTACCTACCGGCATGTTGGGAGCGTCTACCGAATCACCTTACTCAGGCGCCGACACGGTGGATATCTACATTACCGGAGTGGGTGCCCACGGTGCTTCACCTCATCGTGGCATTGATCCCATCGTGCTTGGCTCCCAAATTGTGCTGGGGCTGCAGACCATTGTCAGCAGAACACTGCCCCCACGCCGTCCGGGTGTGATCACCGTCGGTGCATTTCACAGCGGCACCAAGCACAACATCATTTCTGATGCAGCTCACTTGCAGTTAACGGTGCGCAGTGAGTCTGTAGAGGATCGGACCTTGCTGCTCGACGGTATTCGACGTGTTGCGGAGAACATGGGGCGTGTTGCAGGACTGCCGGAGGACCAGTTGCCGAGAGTGGTTGTGTCAGAAGAGAGCGTGCCACCCACGTTGAATGACAGAGCATTGACCGAGCGTATTATGGGTGTTTGGGGGGAGCACTTTGGAGCTGGTGTATTTTCTACCGGAGAGCGCCTCGGCATGGGCGCTGAGGATTTTCCCATCTTCACGGTAAACCCCTATATCCCGAGTCTGTACTTTGCTGTTGGCGGCACCCCACCCGAGGATTTCGCGCGGGAGAAGGCCGGTGGTGAGCCGGTTCCCTCTCACCACTCGCCTCTATTCAAAATTGAACCTGACCGCTCTGTGGCTTTGGGCGTCGAGGCATCAGTCACAGCGCTACTCGAATTACTGACGCCGTGAGGTCGTCGCCGTCGGCGGTGAATGGCGCCGATTATCCTGTTTGGGATGCTTTTATTCGTCTGGCGCATTGGTATCTGCCAGTAGCCGTCGGTGTAATGTGGTGGAGTGGCGAGCAGGGCAGAATGGACATTCACCAGTGGGTGGGATTGAGTCTGCTGTGTGTGGTTGTCGCGCGCGTGCTCTGGGGATTAATTGGTAGCCAAGCGGCACGGTTCGCGTATTTTGTCGTGCCACCCTCTGTTGCCTGGCAGTACCTTCGCCGCGGAGGACAGTACGCCGGTCATAATCCGTTGGGCGGCTGGTCGGTGATCGCCATGTTGCTGCTGCTACTCCTGCAGGGCGTTTCCGGTTTGTTTAGTCGGGACGATGTGTTGTTTGAGGGACCGTTTTCGTACTGGGCGGGGGAGCGCTCCGGTGCGGTGACCGAGTGGCACTTAATCAACTGGCAGGTCCTGCAAGCGCTGATTGCAGTTCACCTGGTGGCTGTTGCGTGGTACCAGTGGCGAAAGCGGCAACCCCTGATTCAGGCGATGTGGCGAGGTAAGGCGGGGTACAAGATGTCCTCCACGCCGCCCCAGCCGCTGTGGATTGCACTGCTCATTCTGGTCATGGCGGGAGCCAGTTTATGGGGGCTGATAGCGCTGGCGCCACAGGCCCCCAGTTACTACTGAACACCGCGCGCCGGCTGGCGTACCCTCAATACAAGTAGTCTTTTGCTTTGTACTCATCGTGACAGGCTTTGCAGGTGCCACCGGTTGCGACGAACTGTTCGCGACTTGCGGCGGGATCACCCTGTGCGGCGATTTCGGCCAGTTTCGCTGCAGCGGCTCGGAAGTCATCCAGTTTGCTCTGGAAGTCTGCCATGTTGGACCAAATTTCCGGTTTGGCGCGGGTGGTCCCTTTGTCGCTACCCGGCGCGAAGCCACGCTCGACCCCGAACTGCGAGGCGTGATGAAGGTCGTGCGCCCAGCTGTTGAAACGCGCGTCGTCCCACTCAAGCTTGCCTTTGACCATGTCGCCCATGGGGGCAAATGTCATTCCCAGCAATGCAAAATAAGATTGTCGTAACGACTGAAATGGCTCGGTCTGTTCGATATGCGCCATAGACGGAGCTGACAGCCAGATCAGGCACGCCAGGGTGCTCGTGAGAGAAAGTTTTTTCATTTAACTGCTCCTTGCTTGCGTATCAAACGCGAATAAGTGTTGCCGTACCGGGATGGTTTGCCTACCCGACATGGGGAGTGTGCCCTGCCTCTTCGGGGTTTACACTGCGGTCGTTAAAAGGAGGACCCATGTCCAAACAACTCCCTCTCGACGCCTACTGGATGCCGTATACCGGCAACCGGCAGTTTAAGCGCGACCCCCGCATTATCGTTGCGGCACAAGATGTGTGGTTTACGGATGATCGGGGCAGGCGGATTCTTGATGGTCACTCCGGATTATGGACGTCCGGCCTGGGGCACGGGCATCCAGAGGTCTCAAAAGCCGTAGCGGAGCAAATTCAGACGCTGGATTTTTGTCCGCCGTTCCAGTTCGGGCATCCGGCTGCTTTTCAGTTGGCGGACAAGTTGCGCCAGTTGATGCCCGGTGATCTGGATTATGTGTTCTTCACCAACTCCGGCTCCGAGTCTGCCGATACCTCTCTTAAAATGGCTCGCGCGTATTGGCGTCTCAAGGGTCAGCCTGCAAAAACACGTTTTATCGGTCGGCAGAAGGGCTATCACGGTGTGAATTACGGTGGCACCGCGGTTGGGGGGATTGGTGCTAACCGCAAGCCGTTTGGCCCGTCGCTGGAAGTGGATCACCTGCGGCATACTCTGCTACCCGACAATGCTTTTTGTCGCGGCATGCCCTCATCGGGTGCGCATCTCGCCGAAGAGCTCGCCGAGTTGATTACCCTGCACGATGCATCGACGATTGCGGCAGTCATCGTAGAACCCATGGCGGGTTCTGCTGGTGTAATACCGCCGCCAGTGGGCTATCTGCAGCGGTTGCGGGATTTGTGCGACGCCAACGATATATTGCTCATTTTCGATGAGGTGATCACGGGGCTCGGGCGCTGTGGCGCCAATACCGGAGCGGAAGCCTTCGGTGTGACGCCGGATATACTGAATCTCGCCAAGCAAATTACCAACGGCGCGATCCCGATGGGTGCGGTGGTGGCAGCGCGGGAGATCTACGAAACTTTCATGGCCAACGGCGGACCTGACTATGCGCTGGAGTTCGCACATGGCTATACCTACTCGGGTCATCCGGTGGCCTGCGCCGCAGGGCTTGCTGCTCTCGACGTGCTGACGCGGGATGATCTCCCTGCGCAGGTAGCAAGAGAGGCGCCGTATTGGGAGGCGCTCTTGCACGACAGCCTTGCTGATAAGCCTCACGTTGCCGATGTCAGGAATTATGGATTTGCCGGAGCGTTAACCCTCGAGGCCTATCCCGGAGAGCCAATGCGGAGACCCTTCGAAGTGGCCATGCGCATGTGGGATAAGGGTTTTCTTGTGCGTTACGGCGGTGACACCATTCAGCTTGCGCCTCATTTTGTCATGCAGCGGGAGCAAATGAGTTCGTTGGTGGAGGCTTTGGCTGACTCACTTGACGAGCTGGCCTAGCGAGTGCCCCATTGCGATGGCGGCTGTTGATCAGCGCCATGAAGCAAACGGCGCGAATTATTCCGGCGAAGCGCGGGAGCGTTATTGGGGGGTGCCATAGATCATGAGCCCGCGGTTCCCGTATTTCATAGCCAACGCCTTCACCGAAAGGTCGTTTGGCGGCAATCCTGCAGCGGTGATGCTGCTCGAAGAGTGGCTTTCGGACGAGCAATTGCTGTCACTGGCAGCACAACATAATCTTTCCGAGACTGCGTTTCTGGTCAAGGTTGGCGCGGATCGGTTCTCGTTGAGATGGTTTACGCCGACCTCGGAAGTTCCGTTATGTGGTCATGCGACACTGGCGGCGGCTCACGTACTGAAACGTGAATTGGGTGTCACCAACGATGTGCTGCAGTTCGAGACGCGTCTTAGCGGGACGCTGACCGCATTTGAATACGACCACGGCATTGCTATTGATCTCCCCGCGATATCCTACGAGCCGCACCGTGTCGAGCCTGCACTTGAGAAAGCACTGGGGGCGGCGGTGATACGTTCAGTCAGACCTGTTCAGGCGCCCTGGCAGGTGCTTTACGAGCTGGAGAGCGAGCGGGCCGTGCGTGCTTTGGCGCCGAATATCAGCGCCCTGGCGTCAGCAGTAGAACACTGCGTTATTGTGACTGCTCGGGGCCGGGATAGTGATTTCGTTTCGCGTATGTTTGCGCCCCAGTTTGGTGTTGATGAAGATCCGGTCACGGGTTCGGCGCACTGTATTCTCGTGCCTTTCTGGGCAACGGAATTAAGAAAGCGCGTGCTTCGGGCCGAGCAGTGTTCTGCCCGCGGCGGCACGCTGCACTGCACTCTGCACGATGATCGCGTCACGCTTGCCGGCCAGGTGGTGACATTTGCAAAGGGTGAGGTTGTCGCGCCCATCTGAGCACTTATTGGCCGGTGCGTGAGGAGCACCATGCCCGGTCATTGCTACCGGGCCTTTTACAACTCTTTTTCAGCCATTTGCCGAGTCAGCCAGTCATCCATGCGGGTCTCCAAGATGTCCAGGGGCAGCGCGCCGGCGCCCAGCATGTGATCATGAAAACTGCGAATATCGAAATGCGCTCCCAAAGTCGTTTCGGCGGTTGCCCGTAGCTCAAGCATCTTCATTTGTCCGATTTTGTAGGCGAGTGCCTGCCCCGGCCAGCCGATGTAGCGGTCGATCTCGTTGATAATATCGGCTTCGCTTTTGGCGGCATTGGCGATGAAGTAATCAATCGCTTTTTGCCGGCTCCATCCGAAATAGTGAATGCCCGTGTCGACGACGAGTCTTACTGCGCGCCACATGTCGTAGACCAATTGTCCGTAGCGGGAGTAAGGGTCGGTATAGAGCCCCATGTCGTAGCCCAGGCGTTCTGAATATAGCCCCCAACCCTCGATGAAGGCGGTGAAACCGCCATTGCGGCGGAATTCGGGGAGGTCTGTCAGTTCTTGCGCCAGCGCGATTTGCAGGTGATGACCGGGCACACTCTCGTGCACGCTGAGCACTTCCATTTCAAATTTCGGGCGCACTTCGGGCTTGTAGAGATTCACGTAATACCAGCCCGGACGACTGCCATCTGCGGCAGGCCGCATGTAATAGGCAGTGGTGGTGTCCGGGGCTTCCTCGTCGGGGATGGGGCGCACACCATAAGGTGCACGGGGCAGGTTTCCAAATAGCTTCACCAGCCCTGGATCGAGGCGCTTGGAAACCGCCTGATAACCTTCCAGCAGGGCCTCGGGCGAATCGTAATAAAACTGCGGATCGCTCCGCAAAAAGGCGTTGAATGCTGCGATATCACCCTTGAATCCCACTTCTTTGATGACGGCGTGCATCTCTCCACGGATCCGCTCTACCTCGCGCAGGCCGATGTCATGAATCTCGTCGGGGGTGAGATCGGTGGTCGTGTAGTGTTTTGCCAGACGGGCATACAGCTGTTTTCCGCCTGACAGCGAACCGATCCCCGGTGCGCGCGCTGCCGGTAGGTAGTTGACTTGCAGGAACTCGAGAAGTGATGCAAAAGCAGGGTTGATTTGCTCCGATATGATTTGCTCCGCGTCTTGCCTCAGACTTGCCTGCTCTTCAGGTGTCAGCGCGGCTGGCATGTTCCGGAACGCTTTGTAGAAAGGGCTGTCTGTGGTGTTCCCTTCAAGCAGATTCTCGATCTGCGCGGGAACCCTCGACATCACAATCTGTGCCTGTACCCGATTCTCGGCGATGCCTTGCTCGAGAAGCTGCCGGTATTGCGCCAGTTGTTGCGGCATGGCGCGCAGTCTTGCGAGCCAATCCTCATAGTCGGTAAGCGAGTCCATTGGCAGTCTTTCGATCATGCTGTGCCGATGCTGTGGGCCCGACCGCATGTCCAGCGCGATGAGGTGCAGCCCGTCCTCATATTCGGTGCGGTTGTCACGTAGCAAGCGCAGCAACATGGATCGATTGACTTGGCTTGAGGAGGACAACGTGGCGGGCTCGATTTGCTCGAGCTGCCGAACAAATTCGCCTTCCTTGGCATGCCGCTGGGCAAAAGCCTCGGGGCTCATGTCGGTCCACAGCTGATTACCCGAGCGATCGCCATAGTCCAGCCTCATCTCGGGATACTGGGACAGTGTCCATTGCCAGTGCGTGTCAATAACCTGTAGGAGCCCAGCCTCGGCGGTGACTTCATCAGACACGGCTGTGGGGTGATAGCACACCAAAAGTGCCAGACCTGTCGCCGGGATAGACCACGCCTTTTTAAACCGCAACCAGCTATTTTTAGACTCAGGAGAACATCCGTGGTCTGCGAAGGACGATTTTTGGCGAGAGGTTGATATCACTGTGTGAGCGCTCCGCGATCGTATTGATAAAGGTCAGCGCCCCAGTAGAGATCGGGCAATGAGTTCGCGCATGATTTCAGAGGAGCCACCATAGATGGTTTGGATTCTGGCATCCACATAGAAACGGGAGATGGGGTACTCGGCGGTGTAGCCATATCCGCCGAACAGCTGCAGACATTGGTCCGCCACGCGGCATTGCATCTCGCAGCTGGCCAACTTGAGCATGGCGGCGGTATCGGGTGTCAGCGTGCCGAGCGCATATTGTTGGGCACACTGCTCATAAAATGCGCGGTTGATCGCGATGTCTGTTTTTACTTCCGCCAGCTTGAAGCGCGTATTCTGGAACTGCGCAATCTTTTGCCCGAACGCCTGTCTTTCCTGCACGTATTCTATTGTAATTTTAAGGGCACCCTCGGACGCAGCCACCGCCTGCGCTGCGATACCCAGTCGTTCCCGGGGTAGTTCCTCCATCATGATGACAAAACCGCGATTTTCTTCTCCCAGCAGTGCACTTGCCGGTAATCGAACGTCGTTGAAAAACAGGAGTGCCGTATCCGACGTGTGCTGCCCGATCTTGTCTATTTTTTTCGATTTTTCGAAACCGGGACTATGGGCATCCACCAGAAACAGTGACGTGCCCTTGGCGCCTTTTCCTGGGTCGGTAATCGCGGCGACAATTACCAAATCAGCGTGTATACCGTTGGTGATGAAGATTTTTGAGCCGTTAAGCACCCACTCGTCGCCGTCCCGGACGGCGTTGGTCCGGATGCCCTGCACATCTGATCCCGCACCGGGTTCGGTCATCGCCAGTGCCCCGACAACCTCTCCCTTGGCCATTCTCGGCAGCCACTGTGCTTTCTGCTCTTCGCTACCGTGGCGGCCTATGTAGGGCGCCACAATATTGTTGTGAATACCGTAACCCGAGGCGAAGCCGCCAAAGCCCATTTCTGAAAGCACTTCGATCATCGCGAGGGTGACGTGCGGCGAAGTGCCGGCGCCGCCGTATTGTTCTTCCATATCGGGGCAGAGCAAGCCCGCATCACCGAGGCGATTCCAAAGAGACCGAGGGATCATGCGTTCGGCCTCCCACTCCTCATAATGAGGCGCTATTTCTTGCTCGAACGCCCGCCGCGCCATATCGCGGAATAGGGTGAGTTCGTCCAGATCAATGGCTTGATTCATGAGGATCCCCTGCGTAATTTGCCGTGGGTGAGTAGGAGAGCAGTGGTGGGGCAGTATACAGTGCTGTCAGTTGGTGTGACACGAGTCAGCACACGGGGAAGGTCGATGTCCATTAAAGACGATAACGGGCGGGCAAGGGCGACGTCAGGCGATGTCGAAACATTGATTGCTGGGCTTGAGATGTTCTTGCCCCGCGCTGACGCCATAGCCGCGATTGCGCAATTCGAGCGCGAGGGCTTTTGCGTTCTTCCCCAATTGTTGGAGCATGCCGCCGTCGATCGGTACCGCGCCGCCCTGGCTCCCTGGGTAGACACCGGGCCTCTAGGGCGCAATGTCTTTGAAGGAACCCGCACCCACCGGATTTACGCCATGCTGGCCAAGGATCCTATTTTCTGTGAGCTGGTCGCACACCCGGTAGCCCTGTCTTGGGCTGAACATTACCTTGGCAACAGCTGTCTGCTGTCGGCCTGTCTGGCGATCTGTCTCGGGCCGGGTGAGTCCCCCCAGCCCTGGCATACCGATGACGGGCATGTCACGTTGGCGGCGCCCCACGATATGCTGGGCGTTTCCACATTCTGGGCGCTGGATGACACTACCGTTGAAAATGGTGCAACCGAGGTGCTACCGAGAAGCCACCTGTGGACGGAGACCCACTTTCCGGGTGCCCTGACTGATCAGGATTTTGCTACCGTCCACGATGCCGATGC
>DFQW01000187.1:12839-17735 GCA_002377985.1 Halieaceae bacterium UBA3479
CCGGATCTCTGATGATAGCCAGAGGAGACTTGTGGCATCGAGGGGGCGCGAATCGGACAGACATGGAAAGATGGATCGTTACCCCGCAGTATTGTGCGGGTTGGCTGAGGCCATTGGAGACGATGTTGCTGTCGGTGCCGCCTGATAAAGCCAGGACGATGCCCCGGCGCGTAAGGGAGTTGCTGGGGTACTCCATTCATCCCCCGTTTATGGGGTATTCTGACGGCATGCATCCGGAGCGGGCGTTGAGGTAAAGTCCCGCAGGGTTTCACATCTCAAAGCGAAGATAACGAGGTCATCATGCGCGAATACACCAAATTTTATATTAATGGACAATGGGTCGATCCCGTGACACCCAAGACGCTGGAGGTGCTGGATCCCTCTACCGAAGAGGCGTGTGCGACTATCTCGTTGGGTTCAGAGGCGGATGTAGATCTTGCCGTGGCCGCCGCAAAAGCGGCGTTTGAATCTTTCAGTCAGACCTCTGTTCAGGAGCGTGTGGAGATGCTCGAGCGGCTTGCCGCTATTTTCCAGCGGCGTATCGATGAAATCGCAGAGGCCATTCGACTTGAGATGGGAGCGCCAATAAAGCTTGCCAGCACGGCGCAGGCATACGCGGGCCTGGGGCACATTACCGAGGCGGCAAAGGTGTTGAAGACTTACACTTTTACCGAAGATCTCGGACCCCACCGGGTGGTCAAGGAACCCATCGGTGTTTGCGGACTCATTACCCCCTGGAATTGGCCGCTTAATCAAGTGAGTTGCAAGGTGGCGCCGGCGCTGGCGGTGGGATGCACCATGGTATTGAAACCGAGTGAAATCGCGCCGCTATCAGCTTATCTGTATGCGGAGATGGTGGATGAGGCGGGTATTCCTGCGGGTGTTTTCAATCTGGTGAACGGCGATGGTCCGACCGTGGGAGAGGCGCTGTCGCGCCACCCGGATGTTGACATGATGTCGTTCACTGGCTCGACGCGCGCGGGCTCATTGGTTGCCCAGAACGCGGCACCCACGGTGAAACGTGTGACGCAGGAACTGGGCGGGAAGTCTCCCAATATTATTCTTGAGGATGCCGATCTTGAGGCCGCCGTGACCCGGGGCGTACTGCACATGTACAACAACACCGGACAGTCCTGTAATGCCCCTTCGCGCATGCTGGTGCCGCGCAACCTGCTGCAACAGGCTGAGCAGATCGCTGCAAAGGTATCCGAGGGGGTGGTAATGGGGCCCACTGCGGCTGATACCACTACCATGGGTCCCGTTATTTCCAAGCTCCAATGGGACAAGATTCAGGCCTTGATAGAGGCAGGCATTGCCGAGGGCGCCAAGCTCGTTTGCGGTGGTCCAGGGCTTCCCGAGGGTATAGACCGGGGTTATTACGTGCGCCCCACGGTGTTCTCCGAGGTCAGCAATGACATGACGGTTGCGCAGCAGGAAATTTTTGGTCCCGTACTGGTAATGATCCCCTACGACTCAGAAGAAGAGGCCATTCGTATTGCCAACGATACGCCCTATGGATTGGCGGGTTATGTGCAAAGTGGCGATCTAGATCATGCGCGGCGAATTGCCTCGCGCATTCGCGCAGGTAATGTACATATTAATGGCGCTTCTGGTGGGTTTGATGTGCCCTTCGGCGGCTATAAGCAGTCGGGTAACGGCCGCGAGTGGGGCGCGCATGGGTTTACCGATTATCTGGAGATCAAAGCGATAGAAGGATATGACGCTGCCTGATCGTTGCGTCGCAGGAGCATGCTTCAATGAAGGTCATCCTCGCCATTGATCAGGGCACGACCGGCACCACGGTGGCGGTGATGAATGCTCGGGGGAATTTACTGGGTAGCGTTAACCACGAGTTCCCCCAGATTTACCCGAAGCCTGGTTGGGTCGAGCATGATCCCAATGATATTTGGACCTCGGTGCTCAAAGGCATCCGCGCGGTATTTCGCAAGGGGTTGTGTAAGCCCTCTGATATCGTTTGTATAGGTATTACCAATCAGCGTGAGACGGCGTTGCTTTGGGAGCGACACTCGGGAAGGCCTCTGGCGAATGCCATTGTCTGGCAGTGCCGGCGGACGTCTGCTTTTTGCGAAGGTTTGAGGCGAAAGGGTGTGGAGTCGATGGTGCGGGACAGGACGGGCCTCGTGCTGGACCCCTATTTCTCGGCCAGTAAGTTTCGCTGGTTGCTCGATGCAACCGAGGGCGCCCGCGGCCGAGCGAAAAGTGGCGACGTGGCGGCGGGTACCATCGATGCTTTCTTATTGCATCGGTTGACGGGGGGCGCGGTGCACGCCACTGACGTTTCCAACGCGTCTCGCACCTCGCTGATGAATCTGAAAACGCTGGACTGGGACCCGGAACTGCTTAAGCTCTTCAATGTCCCGAGGGGGATTCTGCCGGCTATTGTGCCCTCTAGCGGAGAGCTTGGCTTCACGTCTGGTGTACGGGGGTTGCCCGACGGCATACCCATTTCAGGCATTGCCGGCGATCAGCAATCGGCCTTATTTGGCCAGGCCGGATTCGAGCGCGGCGCTGCCAAATGCACCTTTGGTACCGGCTCTTTCATACTGATGAATACGGGTCACGACCGCATGCACAGCGATGCGGGTCTCCTCAGCACGGTTGCATGGCAATTGCCCGGGCAAAAGGTGCCGGTTTACGCACTGGAGGGCGGGGCTTTTGTGTGTGGTGCGGCGGTACAGTGGTTGCGGGATCAGCTTGGCATTATCAAGAGCGCACCGGATATCGAGTCGCTGGCTGCGCAAGTGCCCGACGCGGCGGGGGTGGAATTTGTGCCAGCGCTGACGGGCCTGGGCGCCCCCCACTGGGATCCTGAAGCCCGGGGCATCATCTCTGGTCTGACTCGCGGGGCGGGCACCGCGCACCTGGCGCGCGCCACGCTCGAGGCCATGGCGCTACAGAATGTCGACATACTTCGAGCCATGGAGCGCGATTTGGGTCGGCGGATGCGCGCGCTGAAAGTGGACGGGGGTGCGGCAGCCAACAACCTGTTAATGCAGCTGCAGGCCGACTATTTGGGACGTGAAATCGTGCGTCCACGAGTGATCGAAACCACGGTTGCCGGCGCCTGCTTTCTTGCGGGTCTGGGGGTCGGCATTTGGAAAGATGTTGATGCCCTCGCCAAGGTATGGCGGGCCGAGACAACCTTCCCGAGCCGAATGGGGGCCGGGCCCAGGCGCCGCCGGCTAGAGGCCTGGCGGCTGGCGGTCAATCGCGCAAAATCCTCGGCCTGACGCCTATGGCGGACATTCTGTCCTTCAAAAAGGTGCGCAAGCCAGATCAAACCCTGTGTCGTAACGGTCACCACAAATGGCGACCAGTTAACAGTGATCCTTTTGCAGTTCATCGAGGTGAATTGATCACGCGGTTTCGCTGCGAGCGCTGCGGCATGGAGAAAACCAAGGCGACATAAGCACATTCCGTTGGTCTACCACTATCGGGGATAGTGAGTGGCAGTAAGAGCCGATACACTCCGCCAAATCGAGTGTGCTTTGGATGGAGTAACACCTATGACGGCGATGATTTACCCGACTACAAACCCGGCGCTGGCGGAGCAAATGGTGGTGGCGCGCGGTGAGGGCCCCTATATTTTTGACAAACAGGGAAAGCGCTACCTTGAGGGTATGGCTGGGCTGTGGTGTACCGCGCTGGGATACGGCAACGAAGAAATAATTGATGTCGCCCAGCGTCAAATGCGCGAGTTGAGTTTTAGCCACATGTTCGGCGGCAAAACTCACCCGGCGGCTATCGAGTTGGCAAACAAACTTGCCGATATGATTCCTATGCAAGACGGGCGAGTATTTCTCGGCAATTCGGGATCCGACGCTAACGACACGTTGCTCAAGCTGATTCGCTATCACGCCGAGGTATCCGGTAATCCCGGTCGGATCAAGGTGATTGCCCGGGAGCAGGGTTACCACGGCGTGACATTGGCGTCTGCCGCATTGACCGCGATTCCCACCAACCACGCCCATTTCCAATTGCCCTTTGAGGCGCTAGGCGTGCTCCGTACGGGGTCCGCAAATTATTATCGCGGCGCCAAAGACGGTGAAACCGAAGCCGATTTCGTAGCGCGCCGGGCGCAGGAGTTGGAGGCGCTGATTCTCGCCGAAGGTCCTGACACCATCGCGGCAATGATCGCAGAGCCGGTCAGCGGTGCCGGCGGTGTCATCGTGCCTCCAGACGGCTACTTTGAAGCGATTCAGGCTGTACTGGATCGTTACGGCATTTGGTTGTGGGACGACGAGGTGATCTGTGGTTTCGGACGTCTGGGGACCGATTTTGGTGCCAATAAAATGGCGATGAAGCCGCAAATGATGACCCTCGCCAAAGCCCTGTCTTCGGCCTATGTGCCGGTGTCGGCAGCGGTGGTACAGGGCGATATTGCAGACTGCATCAATGCCTCGGCAACCGAGGTGGGCGTTTTCGGTCACGGCTATACCTATAGCGGGCATCCTCTGGGGTGTGCCGTTGCAAGTAAAGTGATTGATATTTATCAGCGCGACAATATTTTCCAGCACGCAGCAACCGTGGGCGAATACTTGCAGATGCGCCTGCGAGCACTTTGTGATCATCCGCTCATTGGTGAGGTCTCCGGGGTGGGAATGATTGGCGCCGTTGAATTGGTTGCCGATAAGACCAGCAAGCAGCCATTTGCCGGCATGAAGGTAGGCCAGTTCTGTGCCAAGGCGGCAGAGGAGAACGGCTTGATTGTCAGGCCGCTGGGTGGAAACCGGGTTGCCGTTTGCCCGCCCTTGATTATCCAGAACGAGCACGTTGATGAACTGATCGACAAGCTGACAGCTGCACTCAACACCACGCTGGATTGGGTTCGGGCTGAAAAGTTGATCTGATCCCCCGCGCCTGCGTCTGCGAGCG
>DFQW01000187.1:18066-18230 GCA_002377985.1 Halieaceae bacterium UBA3479
CGCTCAGATCCGCGCGCGCTCACGCTGACATCGACCTCCGCGGCGCTGCGGCTGGGGCGAGTCATGAGCCCGTGTTTTCGCACCAGTGATCTGATTTGGTTGTAGTTCAGCCCCAACAGCGTGGCCGCCTCGTTTTGCCGCTGTCCGGATTTTGCGAGCGCCCA
>DFQW01000187.1:18511-19508 GCA_002377985.1 Halieaceae bacterium UBA3479
CCGCCTCGTTTTGCCGCTGCCCGGATTTTGTGAGCGCCCGGGTCAGCCAGCCGCGCTCTGCAGCGGTCATTACCGCTTTGAGATCGATGGGCCACTCCACCTGTGACGCGGTGGGTGGGCCGAGAGCATTGTCGCCCCCAGGTGCATTACCCGCGCCCGATGCCGCACCCGTTGATGCAAATGGATTGATGATGAGCTGCTCGATCGGCGTGTTGTTGTCTTTCGCCCGAAAAAGAGATCGTTCAACGGCGTTTTTTAGTTCCCGAATATTGCCCGGCCAATGATGGGAGGCAAGTTGGTCGAGGGCGGTCTCAGAAAAACCGGGGAAGTGGTCCCAGCCCAGTTCTCGACACATCCTCAGGGCAAAGTGCTCCGCCAACTCGAACAGATCGGCATCTCGCTCTCTCAGGGGCGGCAGTTGCACCACATCAAAACTCAGCCTATCGAGAAGATCCCAGCGAAATTGCCCGCAGTCAGCCAGTGCCGGCAGGTCGACGTTGGTCGCACCCACCAGACGAACATCCACCTGCAGGGTTTGTTGACCCCCGACACGCTCAAACTCTCCGTATTCAATTACACGCAACAGCTTTTCTTGCAGGCGCAATGACATGGTTGCCAGCTCGTCGAGAAACAGGGTGCCACCATCAGTGCGTTCAAACCGACCAATGTGCTTTTTTGTGGCGCCCGTGAAGGCCCCCGCCTCGTGACCAAAGAGCTCGCTCTCCAGCAGTGTCTCTGCGATGGCGCTGCAGTTGATCTTGGTAAAGGGTTGATCCCATCGGGGGGAGAGATAGTGCAGCCGCTCGGCAACCAGTTCTTTTCCCGTCCCGCGCTCGCCAATAATCAGGGTGGGTCGGTCGATGCCGGCCAGTCGTGAAACGTGATCAAGGGCGGCGGAGAGCGCGCTCGAATGACCGATGATCGTTGGGGACGGCGGTTGCATCACAGAATATTACACCTTTATAGGCTTTATTTAATAATTTTTTAGGTTAATAAA
>DFQW01000187.1:19895-23094 GCA_002377985.1 Halieaceae bacterium UBA3479
CCAGGGGCTCAAAAGGGGCCAGATGGCTCAATTCACATGGATGGTAGGAGAGATGAAATGGATGTTATTGATGAGCGCGGATTAGTTTATGTGGCAGTGCTTTTTATTTGCAGTGCGCTGGCGGTTTTCGCCGGACCGGCGCGAGCAGCGGCGACCTTCGGTGTTGTTGCGGCCTCAATTGAGGGGGCCTACTGGGTGGGTAGCAGTCTAATTGCCCAGTACCACACCCAGAATCAGAGGGACGCGCACTCAGAAGTGGGGGTGCGCGGTGGACAGTAAATCCCAGCGCGGAAAGGGTAAATCGCCGGTAAGCCATTGGATTCTGGGTCTTGTTATTCCCCTAGCCCTGATTGGATGTGGTGGGCTGGTCGTGGTTGAGGAATCTGCCGGTAGCGATTATGCCCTCTGTGTTGAAAAACGGGAGTCGGGTGGCGTGGCGCCAGAAGTCGCAGCTATGGACTGTCTGCCAGTGGTCGCTGGGACAGAGACAGAAAACGGTTAACAGGAGAAAGCACAATGGGTATTTTTTCAAGAATATCGGATATCGTGAACTCTAATCTCAATGCGCTGTGCGACAGCGCCGAAGATCCGGAAAAAATGATTCGCCTGATTATTCAGGAAATGGAGGACACCCTGGTGGAGGTGCGGAGTGCCTCCGCGCGGGTGATCGCCGACCAGAAAACTGCGTCACGTCGTCGCGACCGGATCGCTGCGGAAGTGTTGGCCTGGGAAGACAAGGCAAAACTGGCGGTATCCAAAGGTCGGGATGATCTCGCCAAAGCGGCATTACAGGAGCGTCGTGCGGTGGAAGATACGCTTCGTATTGTTGAAGGCGAGCTGACGGCCTCTGGGGAGCATATTGGCCATTTGAACGAAGAAATCGGTCAGTTACAGCAGAAGCTGGACGATGCCAAGGCCAAGCAGAAAACGATTCTGTTGCGTGCCAAGACCATGCAGTCTCGAGTGCAGGTGAAAAATCAGGTGCACCGCAAAGAGCTGGATGATGCCTTTGCCCGGTTTGAGCGCTTTGAACGTAAAGTGGATAACCTCGAGGGGGAATTGCAGGCGATGGACCTGGGACGCGATACTGCCTCAAATCTTGCAGCGGAGATCGACGCGCTGGGAGAAGCCGATTGGCTGGAAAATGAGCTTTTGCGCATCAAAGGCAGCATGGCCGGTAGCCAAGCAGGGCCGTCGACAGATGCTGATCAAGGTGAGAAAGCCTGAAGTATTCGAGCGCATCTGAAACCATAGGAATTGGCGCTGCGGTGGGAGATGACGCAGTGTTCAGCAGGGAGGGGAGATGAACCCATTCGAAATGTTATTCGTGCCGATGATCCTGTTTATGGTGATCGTCGCACCAACGTGGATTGTGATGCATTACCGCAGCCTTAACCGGTCCAGCCGACACCTGACCGAGGAAGACAGGCAGGCGCTGGAGGATATGCTGGTGGCGGTGGATCAGTTAGCGGAGCGGGTTGAGTCGCTGGAATCTATTCTCGATGCCGATCACCCCGATTGGCGTCAGAACGAGCGCAGCAAGACCGGTAAGGAGCAACAGTCATGAGTCATCGCAATAAACGCACGTTCAAGGAGAGCCGCCAGCGCGGTTGGGGCATGGGTTTGTATCGGAATCGTTCCGAGGGCTGGATTGGCGGGGTATGCGCCGGGTTGGCTGCGCACTGGGATGTGCCCAACTGGGTTATCCGACTGGCCGCGATTGCGTTGCTGATGTTTACGGGCACGCTCGCATTTTGGCTTTATGTGCTGGCGTGGTTTGCCATTGCCCCTCAGGCGTCACGGTGGTCCAACGTGGCTGATGAAGACAATGCGCTGGATATGGAATACGACGAGGATAAACAGGCGTTTCGCCGCAAAACCGTATTTCGCTACACGGATGCACCGTCGGAGCGACTGCGTAAAGCGAAGGAGCGGATCGACTCTGCGAGCAAGCGCGTCGAGGCTATGGAGCGTTATGTGACATCCCGCCAATACGACCTCAACCGGGAGTTTGCGAAGCTATAGCAATCTACGATAACGCGTACATGAAAGTGCTCTTCGCCCATGCCAATGGTTATCCGCCGGGTTCCTATGACGTTTTGTTGCAAAAACTTGCTGCGAAATTGAATGTCGAAGGGGTCGAGCACCGCCCGTTGTGGAGTGAATCTCGGGCACCGACTTTTATGCCCTGGCAGGTATATGCTCGCGACTTGCTCGATCGTATCGAGGAAAGTGGCGCTGATTCAGTGTGGTTGGTGGGGCACTCCATGGGTGCTGCCTCCGCCATACTGGCAGCGAGCGAGCAGCCCTCACGTTTTAAAGGCATTGTTGCCCTCGATCCGGTGCTGATTTCCAACAAGGCTTGGTTTTGGTCGCGTTTGTTCGCACGACTAAAGCCGGATGCCATGCCCATTGTAAAGCGCGCGCTGGCGCGGCCACATGAGTTTGCAAATCATCGGGCAGCGTTTGAATTTTACCGAGGTAAGCGCGTCTTTCAGCAGGTGTCGGATTCTGTCCTGATGGATTACGTGATGGCAGCCCACGTTGCTCGGGGGGGGGAGCAGGTCCATTTGCGTTACTCGGGCGAATGGGAGGCCTGTGTCTATCGCTCTGTACCCAGAATGAGTGGGGCGCTCAAGCGCCTGAAATGTCCGATGCTAATCGTTGCGGGAGATCGCTCCGACGTGCTGTCGGCAAAGACACTTAACTGGGCGAGCGGATTGAATTCAAAGATTCAAGTGACGACCCTTAGCGGCGGGCATCTGCTACCTCTGGAAGCACCGCAGGCTTGCGCAGAGGTCGCTCTGGATTTTATTCAATCGAACAAGTAGATCTGATGCCCGCTTAGCGGGTCGGTGCTGACGCCGCTTTAGACCAAAGACAGCGATTGGCCGGCGGGCGATTGCTCCGGCCGATCTTTAAGGCGGCGTCGGTCAGCGATAGCGTCAGACACAAAATTAATGATACAACCGACCCGATGAGCACCATCTGAGCCTCCCCACAGAACTTTTTTGTTTGGAAATAGATCATGTCAGTTAACCCGGTTGCCACGCGATGGGCCGATCTCGACAAGCGGCGTTTCTTCCCCAGAGAGTTGAGCTGGCTATCTTTTAACGCCCGGGTGCTTCAGGAAGCAGAGAATCCTGAGGTGCCGTGGATTGAGCGAGTCCGCTATCTGGGTATCTTTTCAAACAATCTC
>DFQW01000157.1:0-13935 GCA_002377985.1 Halieaceae bacterium UBA3479
ACTACCACCCCTCCATGGAGGCCTACTGCACGGCCAAGCTTCGACTTTTTCGAGAGTTTGCGCCGGCGGTCAGGATTTATAACGCGGATGACACAGCGCTCATGCCTCACCGGGACGCCTGGGGTAGCGCCGGTATTGGCATTTCCTGCGAAGGGATAGAGGCGGATGTTCAAGTATCGGTAACAGGCACCGCGCCCTTGGTGCTTGAGCTTAAAACCATCTGGGGCGTGCGGCAGATAAAATCGCCCCTGATAGGACGCTTTAACGCGTTTAATCTCTCTGCGGCGGTCACCTTGCTGGCGGCCATGGGTTTGCCCTTCGAGGCTGTGATTTCGGCGGCGGAGCAAGCCAGTCCCGTTTGTGGGCGCCTGCAAAGGGTTGATTTTGAGTCCGATATCGCGGTTTTTATCGACTACGCACACACGCCCGATGCGCTCCACCGCGCCTTGTCCGCGTTATCTGAATTAGAAGTAACAGGCGCTATCTGGGTGGTTTTTGGTTGCGGGGGTGATCGCGACCGGGGCAAGCGCGCCGAGATGGGTGCAGCGGCAGCGGGCATTGCCGACAGGCTTGTTGTGACCAGCGATAATCCCCGCTCAGAGTCACCGCTCGCCATTATCGACGATATTCTTAAAGGGTGTCGTCATGTCGACCCGGTGGTGGAGGCAGATCGCGCCGCCGCGATTGGCTTGGCCGTGTCTCAGGCAGCTCCCGGTGATGTGGTTCTGATTGCCGGAAAGGGCCACGAGACATATCAGGAAGTGGCTGGTGTGCGCCAGCCCTTCAGCGACAATGATCATGCGCTAAAAAGCTTGGCTGAGAGGCGGGCGGCGTGATGTTGGCGGTTGAACTGAAGACACTCGCCGATGTGACCGGTGGTGACCTGGTAGGACAGTCAGTACTGCTCCAGGGACTTGCGATCGACAGTCGCGCCGTCAGAGCGGGCGACGTATTTGCCGCGATTCATGGCGCGCGGGTAGATGGGCATGAATTTGCGGCCAACGCCATGCAGGCAGGGGCGGCGGCATTGCTGACCGAGCGGCGTTTGGAGGGATTGGCGCCGCAGTTAGTTGTTTCAGATGTGCAGCGTGCGTCAGGCGATTTTGCGCTACTCAAGCGCAGGTTATTTACCGGATCGGTCATAGCTATCACCGGTAGTGCAGGTAAAACCACAACCAAGAATCTGGTGTCGGCTGCGCTGTCAGTGGCGGGATCTGTTCACGCCACACGGGGGAATCAGAACAACGAGCTTGGGGTGCCCCTGACACTGGCTGGGCTCACCTCAGCGCATCGTTTCGCTGTGGTTGAGATGGGCGCAGGGCAACCCGGAGACATTGCTTATCTCTGTAATTTGGCAGAGCCCGATGTAGCCGTCTGCTTGAATGCCTCCGCGGCACACCTGGCTCATTTCGATAGCGTCGATGCCATTGCCCACACCAAAGGAGAGATTTTTCAGGGCCTGAAGGGCAGGGGTCTCGCTGTGATCAACGCGGACCAGCCGTGGCTCGGTCAGTGGATCGAGCAAGCCGGTGGCGCCCGACACGTGACTTTCGGTTTCTCGGCGCGGGCCGATTATCGCGCGCTACACATCGAACATTTGGGTCTTGCCGGCACGCGATTTGAGGCTGAGGTGAGAGGCCTTCGTCTCCCAGTGAGGCTGAAACTGCCGGGTAAGCAACACGTATCGAATGCGCTAGCGGCGCTGGCGGTAGCCATCGAATTGGGCGTCTCACCCGAGGGAGCCATAGGGGCGCTAGAGGCTGTGCAGGCGGGCCCGGGTCGCGGAGAGGTTTTAGCGGGCCGCTGGGGCGGGCGCGTCATCGACGATACCTATAACGCCAACCCCGCCGCGGTAAAGGCCGCTATTGACGTATTGGCTGAAGAGCCCGGCCATCGTGTGTTGATTTTGGGCGCGATGCTTGAGCTCGGAAGCACCAGCGAAAGGCTCCATGAGGAAATCGGTGCCTATGCAAGATCAGCCGGTATTGAGCAACTGATCGCGGTGGGGCAAGAGGCCAAGGGCGCCGCGGTTGGTTTCGGTGATGAGTCCGGATATTTCGCAGATCAAGCCTCTCTCAGGGCCGAATTTCCGTCACTGCCGGCAGATCATGTCATCTGGGTCAAAGCATCGCGGGGTGCTGCACTGGAACAGACGGTCAGCTGGTTGGCATCAAAAGAGGGGTCTGAATCATGCTGATGTGGTTGAGTGAGCAACTGCTGTTTATCGATCCGGGGTTCGCGGTGTTCCAATACCTGACCCTGCGCGGCATTTTGGCCGCCTGCACGGCGCTCGCGATCTCCATGCTCATTGGCCCCATGATGATCTCGCGCCTCAATCAGCTTCAGATTGGACAAACCATTCGACAGGAGGGGCCACAGTCCCATCTCCAGAAGGCCGGCACTCCCACGATGGGGGGTGCTTTGATTCTGGTGACAGTCATGGGCTCAACTCTGTTATGGGCGGATCTCGGTAGTCGCTATGTGTGGGTTGCGGTCGTTACGACAGCGACTTTTGGTTTGATTGGATGGATCGATGACTACCGCAAGGTGGTGCGGAAGGACACACGCGGGCTGCCGGCTCGGTGGAAGTATCTGTGGCAATCGCTGTTCGCATTTGGCATCACCCTTTTCCTGTTCGATACCGCCGTGAACCCGGCGGAAACCACCCTGTACGTGCCATTTTTCAAAGATGTCGCATTTACCATGGGTTGGCTGTTCGTGCCATTCAGTTACTTTGTTGTTGTGGGCGCGAGCAATGCGGTGAACCTGACAGACGGACTCGACGGACTGGCGATTATGCCGACTGTGATGGTTGCCACAGGTCTGGGTGTGATTGCCTATCTCTCAGGGCACAGCGAGTTTGCTCAATACCTGAATATTCCTTATCTGCCGGGCACCGGTGAGCTAATGGTTTTCTGCGGCGCGATTGCAGGTGCCGGACTGGGTTTTCTCTGGTTTAACACATATCCCGCGATGATATTTATGGGCGATGTTGGGGCGCTGGCGCTCGGTGCGGCGCTGGGTGTCGTGGCGGTTATGACGCGCCACGAAATTGTCCTTTTCATCATGGGGGGCATTTTCGTGCTGGAAACACTGTCGGTAATCATTCAGGTGGGGTCGTTCAAGCTGACCGGCAGACGGATATTCCGCATGGCGCCTATTCATCATCACTTTGAGCTCAAGGGATGGCCCGAGCCCAGAGTCATTGTCCGCTTCTGGATTATCACAGTCATGCTGGTGCTGTTCGGACTGGCAACGCTGAAGCTGCGGTGAGGCTATGGCACTGTCTACCTCAACTATTGCCAGTTCCGAGAGCCGCATGATCTTCGGTCTGGGTGTCACAGGACGCAGTGTCGCGCGTTGGTGGCATCAGCGAGGTATCACCTTTCGGGCGGTGGACACTCGAGAAGCGCTGGCCGCCGAGTCAACTGGATGGCCGGAGATGGGCGCCGTTTCGATGTCTTTTGGGGAGCCATCAGTGGAGATGGCCGATGATGTCACGGAGTTGATTGTCAGCCCGGGGATTTCACTCGAGCATCCCATGGTGGAGCGGGCGCGGGCCCGCGGCTGCCGGGTTCGCGGGGATATCGATCTGTTCATGGAAGTGGTTACCGCGCCGGTGATCGGCGTTACCGGTTCCAACGGCAAATCGACGGTTACGGCGTTGCTGGGTTCAATGCTTACTGCATGCGGTAAGAAGGTCTCGTTGGGGGGGAATTTTGGCAGGCCCGCCCTCGACCTGCTGGCGGATGAGGCCGACTGCTATGTGCTGGAGTTGTCCAGTTTCCAACTCGAACGGGCCGAGCCGCTGGGTTTAAGCGTAGCGACGGTGCTGAATGTGTCTGCGGACCACCTGGATCGCCATCCATCCATGGCGGCCTACCACCAATCGAAGCATCGTATTTTTCGAGGCGTGACAGGAGTCGTAGCCAATCGCGACGATCCGCTCACCGTACCCTTATTACCTGAGGACGTGCCGGTGACGTGGTGGCGCTCCGGCGAACCTGATCTTGGCGAGTATGGATTGCGGGAGCAAGAGGGCGTGCTCTGGCTTTGCCGCGGCTTTCAACCGCTTCTCTCCACAGCAGAACTGTCGCTGGCGGGGATACATAATTATCACAACGTGCTGGCGGCTTTAGCGTTGGGCGTAGCCATGGGTTTTTCTGAAACCGAACTGCTCGCAGGTGCAGTTCATTATCGCGGCTTGCCCCATCGCTGCGAGCGTGTTGCGGTGGTAGGTGACATCACCTTTATTGATGACAGCAAGGGCACCAATGTGGGCGCCACCTTGGCCGCGATCAAGGGCCTGGGCCGCGATAAAAACCTCTGGCTGATCATGGGTGGCCAAGGGAAACGACAGGACTTTTCGCTTCTTCGGTCCGCCGTGGCCGAGCACTGTGCTGGTATTGTCGTTATTGGCGAGGCGGCGACCGAGATAGCTAGCGTATTGGAGGGTGTGGTCGGAGTTCTGGAGGCGGCGTCGCTGGAGTCAGCCGTGGGTCAGGCGTTAGCGCTGGCGCAACCGGGTCAGACGGTGCTGTTGTCCCCTGCATGTGCCAGCTTCGATATGTTCAGGGATTATATTGAGCGGGGCGAGCGGTTTAAGTCTGCGGTATTGGCGCTGGGAGCCGCCGCATGAATCACGCCACCACGATGACGTTATATCGAGGAGATCCCCTGCTACTGGGAATCTGGGCTTGCCTACTCTGCATCGGTTTGGTTGCGATCGCCTCCGCGTCTATAGAGTACGGCGACTTTCACTTCGGCAATCCCTGGTACCACACGTCGCGCCACGCGTTGTATTTGGCCCTGGGGGTCGCTGCCGCTGCTGTCACCTACATGACGCCTACCCACAGCCTGCAACGATTTTCGCCCTGGTTGCTATTTTTAGCATTCGGTCTGCTGATACTGGTAATGATGCCCGGCATTGGCCGCGAGGTTAACGGCGCCCAGCGATGGCTGCCGCTGGGACCCCTAACCATACAGCCATCAGAATTTATGAAGTTCGCATTGCTCCTCTATGTGGCAGGGTATTTGGTTCGCCAGGAAGAAGCGGTTCGCTATCGTTGGCAGGGGCTGGCCAAGCTGATGGGGATCCTGGCAATCGTCGCGGTTTTGCTGCTGGCCGAGCCTGATTTCGGCGCAACTGTGATCACCGTAGGTATGGTGGTGGGATTGATGTTTATTGCAGGCGCCAAGCTGCAATACATCGGAGCGATGTTGGTCGCGGTCGGGATGGCGTTGGCCGCACTCGTGGTTAGCGCCCCTTATCGCCTGCAGCGACTGACCGCTTATCAGAATCCTTGGGATGACCCATTTGGATCCGGTTTCCAGTTGGTGCAGTCGCTAATTGCCTTTGGTCGGGGCGAATGGTTTGGCGTGGGACTGGGAAACAGCGTTCAAAAGCTCTTTTACTTGCCAGAGGCCCATACCGATTTTGTATTTTCCATCTGGGCGGAGGAGACCGGTCTCGTCGGTGCCTTTGCACTGATCCTGCTGTTCGTATTTCTGATTGCCCGCATCCTGAGGATGGCTTGGCAGGTGGCTGAGCTGGATCATCACTATGAGGCCTACGTCTGTTTTGGCGCGGCGCTTATGTTCGCGGGTCAGGTATTTATCAATATGGGTGCGAGCTCGGGCTTGCTGCCGACAAAGGGTCTCACGCTGCCTTTTGTCAGTTATGGCGGTTCTAGTCTCATCATCAATTGTGCCTTGCTCGGCATTGTCTTGCGGATTTCCAGCCAGCATCTCACTGATAAACCCACTCCGTCCGTGCGGACCCGGCGGCAGCGCTCATGACCCACGCAGAGAGACAACCCTTCGTGGGCCGAGCTCTGATTGCCGCGGGAGGCACCGGCGGTCACGTTTATCCGGCGCTGGCGGTGGCAGATGTGCTGACCGATCGTGGTTGGTCGGTGGATTGGATTGGAACGGAGCGGGGCATTGAGCAGCGTCTGGTTCCGGCGGCCGGTTTGACGCTGCATTGCCTTTCAATGTCCGGCTTGCGCGGTAAAAGTGTTGTGGCCCGGATCAAGGGCTTCTTATTGCTGGGCCTGGCGGTCTGGCAGTCACTTCGCTTGTTGCGCCGTATCAGGCCAGATGTCCTGTTGGGTATGGGTGGTTATGCGGCGGGTCCGGCGGGACTCGCGGCCTGGATAAGCCGATGTCCTCTGGTGATTCATGAGCAAAACGCGGTCGCGGGCACCACGAATCGCTGGCTTGCGCCATTCGCGTCGCGGGTATTGTGTGGTCTGCCCGGCAGTTTCAGAAATCGGCGGGATGCGTCAATCGTCGGTAACCCGGTTCGCACGCTACTGCAGAGGATTGATCGTAGTGAGCTGGCACACCTGACTGTATTCAGCGAGGTCCGGCCGATGAAGGTTCTTGTGCTGGGCGGCAGTTTGGGCGCCGCACCGTTGAACGCCTTATTGCCGCCCACCTGCGATCTGCTGTGTGAGCTTGGGCTTGCCGAGCGCATCTCGATTTGGCAGCAGTGCGGTGAACGAAACCGTGCTGAAGCGGACATGTGCTGGCAGCAAAGTCGTTTCAGGGGGCAGCGCGTCGACAATTACATTGAAGACATGGCAGAGGCGTATCGGTGGGCCGACGTGGTGATCGCGAGAGCAGGCGCTCTGACGATTTCCGAATTGGCGGCTACTGCGACCGCCTCCGCACTGATTCCTTTACCTCATGCGATTGATGACCACCAGACCGCGAATGCCAAAGTACTCTCGGAAGCAAATGCAGCTGTGTTATTGCCCCAGCGCGAAGCGACACCGGATCGCCTCGTTGCCTATCTAACCGACTGGATCTACAACCCACAATCGCTGGAGGGCATGGGCCGAGCGGCGGGCGAGGTTGCGGCGGCCAGTGCCGCACAAAGCGTCGCAGATATTATGCAGGGGGTGGCTCGTGACGCCGTCTGATCACCGATCGCTTTCGCGCGGCATGGGAGCTATCCGACATATTTTTATGGTGGGTATCGGTGGCGCCGGTATGAGTGGCATTGCCGAGGTTCTGGCCGGGTTGGGTTACGCCGTGTCGGGTTCAGACGAGTCCGACAGTAAGACTCTGGATCGCCTCCGCACTCTCGGGGTTCAGGTGTACGTAGGACATCGCTCTGAGCATATATGTGATGTCGATGTTCTGGTGGTGTCCGCAGCCGTGCCGCCCGATAATCCAGAATGCGTTGCCGCCCGCGCGCTCCGTATTCCCGTCATACCCCGAGCCGAAATGTTGGCGGAGCTCATGCGCTATCGATTCGGTATTGCGGTCGCCGGAACCCACGGTAAGACCACGACCACCAGCCTTATTGCCGCCATTCTGGATGAAGCAGGGGAAGACCCGACCTTTGTGATTGGCGGTTTGTTGAACCAAGCCGGCGCTAATGCGGCGTTGGGTGAAGGTCAATATCTGGTTGTAGAGGCTGATGAGAGCGACGCCTCGTTTCTGCACCTGCAACCCATGATGTCGCTGGTAACCAACATTGAAGCTGATCACATGGAGCATTATGAGGGCGACGTCAGTCGTTACGCCCAGGCGTTCAATAGTTTTCTCCAGAACCTGCCTTTCTACGGTTCTGCTGTGATGTGCCTCGATGACCGTGGCGTGCGTGACTTGCTCCCCGAGCTTACCCGCAAGGTGGTCACGTATGGTCAGCACAGCGACGCCGATTATCGACTGGAAAATTATCGCGCCGAGGGATTGAAGGGTCACTTCGATCTGGTGTGCCGACGACTGACAAAAACGCTCGCTCTTACGGTAAGGATGCCCGGATTCCACAACGCGCAAAATGCAGCGGGTGCAGCGGCGCTCTGTTTAGAGCTGGGCGTTGACGAAATTGCGATCCAGCAGGGGTTGGCCAAGTTTGCAGGTGTCGGACGTCGCTTCTCGGACCTTGGCGATATTGGTTGGTCAGGGGGATGCGCACGGTTGATTGATGATTATGGCCACCATCCGACCGAGGTTGCAGTGACACTCAAGGCAACCCGTGAGGCCTTTCCGGGGCGACGGGTTGTCATGGTCTATCAGCCGCATCGCTTCACGCGGACCCGGGATCATTTCGATGACTTCGTTGCTGTATTGGGAGACAGCCCAATGTTGGTGCTGCTCGACGTCTATGCCGCGGGGGAAGCCCCCATCGCTGGCGCCAACTCCCACGCGTTGGCAGCGGCAATACGGGAGCGAGGAGGCGTTGAGCCCGCCGTAGTGTCAGACCCGCAGAAATTGGCCGAGGTCTTGATGGACTTGCTACAGGATCAAGACGTTCTGTTGATGCAGGGTGCCGGTGATATCGGTCGTTTGTCGGCGACCCTGGCTGATGCTGGCTCTATTGAGGTATGGCACTGATGACTTCGATTTTTGCCGGCAAAAGCATCGCAGTCACCTTGGGCGGTACCGCCGCAGAGCGGTCCATATCCCTTGAGAGCGGAGAAAATGTGGCCCGGGTTTTGGAGCAAGCCGGCGCCAACGTCCTGCGCATCGATCCCGCCGAATCCGGTTGGTTTGAGCGGCTTAGCGAGGCGTCTTTTGTCTTTAATTTACTGCACGGACCCGGTGGCGAAGATGGAACCGTACAGGGCTTGTTTGAATTGATGGGTCGGCCTTACAGCGGTTCTGGCGTTCTGGGCTCAGCCCTGACCATGGACAAGATTCGCACCAAATTGCTGTGGCAGGGCGCGGGTCTTCCCACCCCCCGATTTGTGTCGCTCAGCGCTCAAACCGACTGGTCTGCGGTCATCGCAGATCTGGGGACAGCGTTTGTAAAACCGGCATTGGAGGGTTCCTCCTTGGGTATGACCAAGGTGTCTGGCGATGCAGCGTTGCGGGTGGCTTATGAGCGCGCGTTGGCCTATGGCGGCAATGTTTTGGCCGAGCAGTTCATTGCGGGACAAGAGTATACGGTCGCCATTTTGGGTGACAGAGCGCTGCCGAGTATTCATATCGAGGCGCCCGGAGATTTTTACGACTTTGATGCCAAATATCTCTCGGAGGAAACACGTTTCACCTGTCCTTCAGGACTGTCGCAAGCGGAAGAAACTGATCTGGCCGCACTGGCTCTGCAAGCGTTTCGGCTGGCCGGATGTCAGGTTTGGGGACGGGTTGACCTGATTAGAGATCACTCCGGCAGCTGGCAACTATTGGAGGTGAATACGGTTCCCGGTATGACCTCCCACAGTCTGGTGCCCATGGCAGCGCGGGCGGCTGGCCTGTCGTTACTGGAGGTGCTGACAGAAATATTTCACTTCAGTGAGAGGGCGCGACGCGGTGAAGGTTAATAGATCCCACGTTAAAACCACGCGGCGGCAGACAGCGATCGGTGCCCGAGCGACCTCACCTGTGCCCACCTCACGGTTGCGGAAATGGGTTAACCGCACCGTGCTCGTTCTTGGGGCGGGGCTGGTTTCCGGCGGCTTGTACAACGGCGGAATGGCTCTTTGGTCACAGCAAGTGGAGACACTGAGCGTGATGGGTGAGGTGCGCCACATCGACATCAATGCGATTGAGGCGCGTTTGGCACCGCGCCTGTCCGCCGGATTTTTGGCTACTGACCTGAGCGACCTTCGGCAGGAACTTGAGGCACTGCCCTGGGTATACAAGGTCAATACGCGCAAGCGTTGGCCGTCGAGAATCGAGGTCCATCTGGTGGAACAGCGGCCTCTCGCGCGTTGGGGTGAGGCCGGCTACCTGAATCACGAGGGGCAGTTTTTCGCTGCCAATCAACACCCGCTGTATGACGGGCTTCCCCTCTTGCAGGGTCCCGATGGCTCAGAGGCCTCACTGATGCGCCGTTATCAGACTCTGGCTTCCATGCTCGAGCCAGAGCAACTCGTCATTCACGAACTGTCGCTCGATGAGCTGGGTCAAGTATCCGTGCAGCTCGATAACGGTCTGACCCTGCAGCTGGGATCCGGGGAGATGTTGCAGCGAGTCACGCGATTCAGAGAGCTGTGGCGGCAGAAGTTGGCCGCGCAGGCGGTGAGGCAAGTGGATCTTCGATACGAGCATGGTGCGGCGGTGACTTTCGGGGAGACGCGGCGGTCCATGCAGTTAACACGAGTTGGGGGAGAGGGTTGATGGCCAATGCAGAGAGTAAACGAATGATAGTCGGGCTCGATATTGGAACCTCCAAGGTGGTTGCAGTGGTCGGAGAGGTCAATCCCGATGGCGGTATTGAAGTAGTCGGTATCGGATCGCATCCCTCGCGCGGGATGAAAAAGGGTGTCGTGGTCAATATCGAGTCAACGGTTAA
This sequence comes from Halieaceae bacterium UBA3479, assembly GCA_002377985.1. Classification (GTDB taxonomy): domain Bacteria; phylum Pseudomonadota; class Gammaproteobacteria; order Pseudomonadales; family Halieaceae; genus Luminiphilus. The sequence continues at coordinate 10,253 of DFQW01000157.1, forward strand.
TGCCATCCAGCGTGCTGTCGAGGAAGCGGAATTGATGGCGGGGTGTCAGATTCACTCCGTCTATGTGGGTATTGCGGGAAGCCATATTCGCTCCGTTAATTCACACGGCATTGTCGCGATCCGCGACCAGGAAGTGTTTCAGCAGGATGTAGACCGCGTGATTGACGCGGCGCAGGCAGTGGCTATCCCGGCGGATCAAAAAATACTGCATGTACTCCCACAGGAATATGTCATCGACAACCAGTCGGGTATTCGCGAGCCCCTGGGGATGTCTGGCGTGCGCTTGGAGGCCAAGGTTCATCTGGTGACCTGCGCGGTGAACGCCGCTCAAAATATAGAGAAGTGTGTAGAGCGCTGCGGGCTATCCGTTGATGGCGTCATTCTGGAGCAATTGGCCTCCAGCTACTCGGTGATTACCGAGGATGAGCGCGATTTGGGTGTCTGTTTGGTTGACATTGGTGGCGGGACCTCTGACATCGCGATTTTCACCGACGGCTCCATTCGTCACACCGGTGTCATCCCCATCGCGGGCGATCAGGTCACCAACGATATTGCAATGGCGTTGCGAACCCCGACCCAGCATGCCGAGGAAATCAAAATTCGCTACGCCTGCGCGTTAACCCAACTGGCGGGCCCTGATGAGACGATCAAGGTGCCGAGTGTCGGTGATCGTCCGCCGAGAGATCTTTCCAGACAGTCACTCGCAGAGGTGGTCGAGCCACGGTATGACGAGCTTTTCACTTTGATTCAGGCGGAGCTTCGCCGCTCGGGTTATGAAGAACTGATACCTGCAGGCGTAGTGCTGACCGGCGGTACCTCCAAAATGGAGGGTGCCGTGGAGCTCGCCGAAGAGATCTTCCACATGCCCGTGCGCGTGGGCGCGCCGCAGTACGCCCGAGGCCTTCACGACATCATTCGTAACCCTATATATGCCACCGCGGTCGGGCTGTTGCTCTATGGCGCGGAGGAGGTCATGGAGGGCGGGAAGCAAAGTCGGGATGGCAAGGGCGAAGGATTGAGTTTTGCCGGGCGCGTCAAAGCGTGGCTGGCGCGACATTTTTAATCAATTTTTAGCGAGCTCTGTTGGTTGGGGCTTTTTTTAAAAAGGGGAGAAAGTCATGTTTGAACTCGTAGACAGTGCACCACAAAGTGCCGTCATCAAAGTGATCGGAGTGGGCGGAGGCGGTGGTAATGCCGTTCGTCACATGATTGAGCACAACGTTGACGGGGTCGATTTTATCTGTGCGAATACCGATGCTCAGGCTTTATCGGATATCAGTTCGCGAACGGTACTCCAACTCGGAGCAAGCATTACCAAAGGTCTGGGGGCCGGCGCCAACCCGGAGGTGGGTCGCGCTGCGGCACTCGAGGACAGGGATCGCATTGCCGACGCGCTGCATGGCGCTGATATGGTCTTCGTCACCGCTGGCATGGGTGGTGGGACCGGTACGGGTGCAGCACCGATTGTCGCCGAAGTGGCACGCGAGCTGGGTATTTTGACGGTTGCCGTTGTCACACGACCTTTTAGCTTTGAAGGCAAAAAGCGCCTGAAAACGGCTGAGGATGGGCTCAGGGAAATCGCTCAACACTGCGACTCCCTCATTACTATTCCTAACGAGAAGTTACTTGAGGTGTTGGGATCCCAGACTTCGTTACTGGACGCTTTCAAACAAGCCAATGATGTGCTGCTTGGCGCTGTACAAGGTATTGCCGACTTGATCATCAGACCGGGCCTGGTGAACGTCGATTTTGCCGACGTGCGCACCGTGATGTCGGAAATGGGCGCGGCAATGATGGGCACCGGCACGGCGTCAGGCGAGAACCGTGCCAGAGAGGCGGCTGAACGGGCGATCAACAGTCCTCTGCTTGATGATATCGATCTCAGTGGAGCGCGCGGTATTCTGGTCAACATCACCGCGGGACTGGATCTGTCTTTGGGCGAGTTTTCCGAGGTTGGTGCAACTATCGAGGACATCGCTTCAGAGGATGCCACGGTTGTTGTGGGCACGGTCATTGACCCTGAAATGACCGATACGCTCAAAGTGACAGTGGTCGCAACCGGACTCCGAAATATGGAGTTTCGGCCGACGCTGACTACGGTTGACACGGTAACTCCCAAGCGACCCGTGGCCACTGCCGCTGACTACAAAGACTACGATCTGCCTCCCGGGCGGCGACCGGTTTCCGCCGCGTCGCTGGATGGCCAGGCTGCCATCAAGATTGATCACTCCTTGGATGAGCAGTTATTTGATGTGCCGGCTTTTCTGCGCCGTCAGGCAGATTAGAGGCCTGTAAAGCCCTGATTGATGTAAATAATCAGAGTGGGAAAGCTGGAGTGGTTTAGCGGATCCTAGTAATGTCTGGTCCTCATAAGTAGAGGGTATGGTCATGCTAGGGCAGCGCACCCTGCGCGAACCGATTCAGTCGGCGGGCGTTGGGCTACACTCCGGTTGCAAGGTGCAGATGACGCTTCATCCTGCACCGGTGGACACGGGTATTGTGTTTCGCCGCACTGATCTCAGTCCGGTCCGGGAAATCCCCGCCCGGGCCGACTGGGTCGAACAAACCGATCTCTCGACGGGCCTTGGCTCTGGTGAAGCACGTGTTACTACCGTGGAGCACCTCCTGTCTGCGCTGTGTGGACTAGGGATCGACAACGCCTATGTCGATCTGGACGGTGCGGAAGTGCCGATCATGGACGGATCTGCCGGTCCGTTTGTTTATCTGCTACAAACGGCAGGTATCTGTGAACAACACAGCCCCAAGCGGTTCATCCGTATTCTGGAGCCGATAACGGTCACGCAGAACGATAAAATCGCCTCATTGCGACCTTATGACGGGTTCAAAGTGACCTTTGGTATTGAATTTGACCATCCCGTATTTCGCGAGCAAAGCGGTCGCAAAACGGTGGAAATCACCAGCGAGGCTTTTGTCCGTGAAATCAGCCGTGCCAGGACCTTTGGCTTTGTTCACGAATTTGAATATATGCGCTCCCGTGGCCTGGCCCGTGGCGGCAGTGTTGATAACGCCATAGTGATTGACGACTATCGGATCCTCAACGAGGAGGGGCTCCGCTACGACGACGAATTTGTTAAGCACAAAATACTGGATGCGATGGGCGACCTTTATCTTGCGGGGCACCAAATATTGGGTGAGTACGAAGGAATTAAGTCGGGACATGCGCTGAATAATCAACTGGTGCGCGAGCTGTTGAATTGCCCGTCCAGGTGGGAGTGGGCGACCTTTGATAACGAATTTGACGCACCGATGGAGTGGGCTTTGCCGCGCGATCTGCAATGGGCGTGAAGGAATGACCCGAGCGCCCGTTAAAGAGGTAAAATAGTGAACGTGATACAGATAAGCATCTAAATTGCCGTGAAACTGATTCTTCTTAATCGCCATGCGGCGTCGCGTACCCTGGAGTTGGGGAGATGGACGTGGGCGCTCTTATCGGTTTGTTTTATCGGCGTGCCCATTGGACTCATCACGCTGAGTTATCAGCTTGGTTTCGGCGATGGTATTGCCTCGCAGCAGGCGTCCCGCATTTCGGAAAGCGAACAGCAGGCGGTTGAACGTGCCGAAGCGCTTGCGCAAATGGGCGTTGAAGCCCAGTCCCGATTGACGGCAATGACCCGTCGGTTGGCCAGTATTCAGGCGCAGGTGACGCGGATAGATGCGTTGGG
>DFQW01000157.1:14254-15457 GCA_002377985.1 Halieaceae bacterium UBA3479
GGGCCGCCGGCCGTGGGCGGACCCATAGCGCCGGCGATGTCCACCGTGCCGTTGAAAGTAGCCGAAATCGACGCGCAGTTCAGCGCACTGGACACGATATTTTCCCAGCGCGAGGTGCAATTTGACCTGCTAGCAGGATTACTGTCTGCAGAGCAGCTCCAAGCGGCAGCGACCCCTGCGGGGAGGCCTATTCGGCGGGGTTGGCAGTCTTCACCCTACGGCAACCGCATTGACCCGATCACCGGTAAACGCGCCTGGCATGACGGCGCCGACTTCGCAGGCCGCGAGGGGTCTGACATTCTTGCGGTCGCCAGTGGTGTTGTCAGTTGGAGCGGCTATAAGAACGGCTATGGCAACCTGATCGAGGTCTCTCATGGCGACGGCCTCAGTACCCGCTATGGTCACAACGCCGAAAATCTGGTCGAGGTGGGTGATCTTGTGCGTCGCGGAGACGTGATCGCACTGATGGGAAACACCGGCCGTTCAACGGGCCCCCACGTTCACTTTGAGGTGTTCAAAAACGGTCGCACGGTCGACCCTGCCGCTTACGTCAAGCGCACCTATCGCTGAGTTTCAGCGTCCCCGGCGCTCGAGCGCCCGCCTGTAAAACCCAATCAACCCGTGACCGGCCAGTGAGACCCTCATGCTGATCTCTACAGTGAAAAAAATTTTTGGCACCCGCAACGATCGGGAGCTCAAGCGTATGGGCAAAACTGTTGCCCGAATCAATGCATTGGAAGAGGGCATGCAGGCCCTCGATGACGCAGCGCTAAAAGCGAAAACGGCGGAATTCCGCCTTCGGCTGGGTGAGGGCGAGGCCCTCGATCAGTTACTGCCCGAGGCCTTTGCGGTGGTGCGAGAGGCGGGGGTGCGTGCATTGGGCATGCGCCACTTTGACGTGCAGCTTATAGGTGGCATGACGCTACATGACGGCAAGATTGCCGAGATGCGCACGGGGGAGGGTAAAACGCTGGTGGCCACCTTGCCGGCTTATCTCAACGCGCTACCTGACCATAGCGTGCATTTGGTCACGGTGAATGACTATCTTGCCCGGCGGGATGCGGCCTGGATGGGGCCGCTGTATGAATTTTTGGGCCTGGCGGTCGGCGTGGTGAGTTATGGCCAGTCGGCGGAACAGAAAAAGGCAGCCTATGACTGTGACCTGGTGTATGGCACAAAATAAGAGTTCGGCTTTGACTATAT
>DFQW01000111.1 GCA_002377985.1 Halieaceae bacterium UBA3479
GGGCAAGGGCAGGGTTATGGGTATGGGCACGGGCGCACACTCCGCAGAGCCCGGAGTGAGCTCAGCATGGTGAGGTTTGAACCTCAACCCGTTACCGACCAGCAGCACCATGGTGATGCGGCTTTTCCGTTGGTATTGGTAGCCGAGGGAGCGGTGTCGCCGCAGGATCTACGCGCCCAGTCTGCTGCGCTCATGGAGCAACTGGCGATCCACGGTGCCATCCTGTTTCGCGGCTGTGGGGTAACGGATGCGCAGGGCTTCGATGATTTCGTCGCTGGTTTTGGCCTACCCAACTTTCCCTACAAAGAGTCGCTGTCGAACGCGGTGCGGTACAACCGCACGCCGCGGGTCTTTACTGCCAACGAGGCGCCGCGGAATGTAGAAATTTTTCTTCATCATGAGATGGCACAAACGCCGTACTTCCCGAGTCACTTGTTTTTCTTTTGTGAGCAGGCCGCTGCATCGGGCGGTGCGACCCCGCTGTGCCGTTCGGATGCGTTACTCAAGCAGCTTGAAGACCAACTGCCCGATTTTGTGCGCCGCTGCAGGGAACGTGGCGCGCGCTATTCGCTCACCATGCCGGCGGAGGCCGACGCCACTTCGGGGCAAGGCAGAAGTTGGCGCCAGACGCTCAATGTCGACACGAAAGACGCCGCGGAGGCGCGCTTGGCAACGCTCGAGTATGACTGGCAGTGGTTACCCGACGACGCAATCCGCACCACCACGCCAGCCTTGTCGCTCATCCGACACGCGCCCTCAGGCAACGAGGTCTTCTTCAATCAGCTGATTGCTGCGTTTTGCGGCTGGCAAGATCAGCGCAACGAGGGCACCCGCTCGGTCACCTACGGCGATGGCCAAGCTTTTGACGACGCCGATGTGCAAGCGGCGGTCAAGATCGCCTACGAACTGGTATTTGATTTGCCGTGGGAGTCTGGCGACGTGGCGTTGATCGACAACTACCAGGTCATGCATGGCCGCCGCCCGTTCTCGGGTCAGCGCAGTGTGCTCGCATCATTGTGTCGTGCATGACGATTGCCTGAGTTTGTCGCTGTGAGACAGGTCGTATGCCAGCGGCGTGTATACTCTGGATGGTCTCTGGTGAGTCGCCAAATAAAAAAGGAATGCGGTTGTCCCAACAAGTCGACAAAGTGAATTTTGGTCTGACGGTCTCAGTGCTGTTGGGTCTGTCTGTCCCGCTGCTGGTATTCCCGAGCGAGATGGCTTCACTCCTTGCAGTCGCTTACGCATGGATTGCAGACACCTTTGGCTGGTTTTACATCCTGACCGGTGCCGCCACCTTTGCCGTAGTCCTTTATATCGGCTTCAGCCGTTATGGCGCTGTGCGACTCGGTTCGGAAAGTCCGGAATTTCCTACACTGAGCTGGGTGGGTATGCTCTTTGCGGCAGGCATCGGTTCGGGGATGCTGTATTGGAGCGCTATTGAGTGGGCCTATTACGTGCAGGCGCCACCCTTTGGCGCGGAGCCCTTTTCCCCCAAAGCGTATGACTGGGCGTCTACCTATGGGTTACACCACTGGGGCTTTGTCGCCTGGGCTTTTTATTGCCTGCCCACCATGGCGATTGCCTACCCTTTTTACGTGAGAAAAGTACCACGCCTCAAGTACAGCAATTCGGCTGAATATTGGCTCAGAGGTAAAGAAGCGTCCTGGCCAGCAAGGCTGATGGATAGCTTCTTCATGATTGCGCTAATCGGCGGAGCGGGCAGCTCTCTGGGGTTTTCAACACCCTTGATCGCGGCCCTGATCGCGCGGTTGACCGGTCTGCCAGAGGGATTTGCTCTCGAGGTGGCGGTGGTCGGCGTCTGCGTTTTTCTGTTTTCCCTCAGCGTTTGGCTGGGCTTGGGCCGCGGTATCCGGCGACTCAGCGACCTCAATTTTGTGCTCGCCATGGTGTTTTTGCTGTTTGTATTGTTTGCGGGCGACACGCTTTTTTTGTTGCGCATGGCAGTCAACTCTGTCGGGCATCTGCTGCAGAACACGCTGGCCATGACTTTTTGGACCGACCCCATCGCCGATACGGGGTTTGTGGCTGACTGGACAATTTTTTACTGGGCATGGTGGATAGGTTATGGCCCTTTTGTGGGTATTTTTGTCACTCGCATCTCTCGTGGCAGAACATTGAGAGAAGTTGTTTTCGGCATGCTCCTGCTGGGCTCCTTGGGGGTCTGGTTATTTTTCTTCGTACTGGGGAACCATTCTTTGGGTCTGCAAGTGACCGGACAGGTCGATGTTGTGGCGATCATGAATGCTGAGGGGGGCAATGCGGCGATCGTAGCGGGTCTCGATGTTTTGCCGCTGGCGACGGTGGCCATCGCCCTGTTTTGCATCGTTGCCATGATTTTTGTCGCGACAACCTACGACAGCGCGTCCTATACCCTTGCAGCAACCGCCTCGATTGAGATGTCGGCGTCGGAAGATCCCGCGCGTTGGCACCGTGTCTTTTGGGCGCTTGCGCTGGGTATTTTACCAATTGGGCTCATGTACGCGGGCGGTATCAGGGAGGCGCAGACGGCGACATTGGTAGTCTCCCTGCCACTGACGTTCACGTTTTGGATCTCGGGTGCGGCATTGCTTAAGTCATTGCGCGAGGACCACCCTCCGCGCTAAAACGGCATACCGGCGCCACACACCCACAGCGTGCGCTAATGGTTAGCGTGCCCCACAACGCTCAGATTCATCGCGGCGCGGGAGGGTGGTATCACCTGTATTGAGGTCACCCGGGGTCCGGGTCGAGGGCGAATGAATGACTGATCAACCCACTGCCGTTATTTCTGCCGGTGCATCCGGTATCGGTTTGGTCTGCGCCCGCGCCCTGTCGAGAGAGGGTTATCGCGTATTAACGCTCGACATTGATGCTCACGCCGTCGCGGCATATGAATCCGAATTTGGTAACGGCACTGCGCTGCTTTGCGATGTCTCAGACGCGGCGCAGGTCGAGGCCGCCTGGAGCAAACTGATGGCGTCTTCAAACCGGGTCGATCTGCTGATGAATAACGCGGGTATTGCCGGGCCGCAGCAGCCAGTTGAGGAGATAGCCGTCGAGGCCTGGCAGCAAACAATTAATACCGACCTCGGCAGTATGTTTTTTCTTACCCGCCTGGCCATTCCCGCTATGAAATCAAGGCGCAGCGGACTTATTCTCAACATGTCCTCGAGCGCTGGGCGCTATGGATGCCCAAATCGATCACCTTATGTCGCAGCGAAATGGGCTGCGATTGGCCTTGCCCAGACTTGGGCCATGGAGTTGGGGCCCTGGAATATTCGAGTCAACGCGCTTTGCCCCGGCAGCGTGGGGGGTGAGCGTATAGAGCGCGTTATTCACAAGGATGCCGAGGAACGTGGCGTTGACCCTGACGCGATTCGTACTATCTACCAGCGTCAGAGCTCACTCCGAGCCTTCGCCAGTGCAGAGGATATCGCCGCCATGGTCTGTTTTCTTGCGGGGCCGGGCGGGCGCATGATCTCGGGCCAAACCATTGGCATCGATGGGCACACAGAGAGCCTTGCTAACTGGCTGGATGACTAGGGGCGCGCTGATGAAGGCAGTTTGGTTTGAGCGGTTTGGCGCGGCGGCGGAGGTACTGGAAATCGGTGACTGGCCGACGCCTGAACCCGGCCCCGGTGAGGTGCTGGTCGCACTGCAGACAACCGGGGTCAACCCTTCCGACGTGAAAAAGCGAGCGGGGGCGTTTCCGAATTTGCTCGATGACGGTCCGGTCATCCCCCACAGCGATGGTGCGGGCATCATTACTGAGGTCGGTCCGGGTGTTCCTGTCAGCCGCGTCGGTGAGCGGGTGTTTGTGTATCAGGCCCAATACGCGCGCCAGCTGGGTACCGCCGCGGAATGTGTCGCCATAGACACTGCACGTGCGCCGTTGCTGCCCGAGAACACCGCGTTTGAGGCGGGGGCGTGTATCGGTATCCCGATAATGACCGCCCATCGCTGTGTGTTTGCCGATGGCCCGGTTGCCGATCAGTGGATACTCGTTACGGGCGGTGCCGGAAGAGTGGGACACTATGCGATTCAGTGGGCACACCGGGCCGGTGCCCGGGTGATTGCTACCGCCAGCAACGAGGCGGATGCTGCGGCCTGCCGGGAGGTCGGCGCCGAAGCAGTAGTCAATCATCGCGAAGCCGAATGGGGGAAGGCGGTGCTGGATCTGACCGGGGGCCAGAGGATCGATCGGGTGATCGATGTGGAGTTCGGCGCCAATCTGCCCGAGCTACTGCACTGCGTGAGGATCGGCGCCACGATTGCGACGTACTCCAGCACCGTGGTGCCCGAGCCTGCGCTGCCCTTCAGGACCATGATGTTCATGGACCTCACGGTTCGCATGGTCATTGTGTATGCCATGCCAGAGGAGGCCAAGGCGCAGGCGGTGGCAGATACCCAAGCTGCTCTGACTGAGGGCGCGCTGCAGCATCGCATTGCCGAGACGCTGTCATTTGAGCAGATGGCAAAGGCCCACGAGGTCATTGAAGAAGGGAGCGTGCGCGGATGCGTTGTCGTGACGATTTAGTTTTCGGGTCAAGTCGCTGTGTGCGCGCGCTGCTGGCTGGCATGTTGACGGTATCGGGCATACTGGGTCTTGCCGGTTGCGGGACGGAGCCGGGCTCACCCTCGGTACAACTGGGTAACACCGTCGTTACCGGAGTTAGCGAGGCTAACGGTATCGCCGCGTTCCTTGGGTTACCGTTTGCCGCCCCGCCGGTTGGCGAGCTGAGATGGGGTAAGCCTCAGCGCTGGCAACCCGACGGCATGCCAATCGACGGCACCCAGTTTGCGCCCGCCTGCATGCAGACCAGCAGTGGCGTTGATTGGTATCGCGGCATGATGGCGCGGGTCGGCATTGACCCCAATCTCATGGTTGCACCCGAGTATTCCGAAGATTGCCTGTACCTCAACGTGTGGACCGATCTAGAGGCTGAGGCACCCTTGCCGGTAATGATCTACATCCACGGCGGATCCAACACGGGGGGCTGGAGTTATGAACCCAACTACCACGGGGAGAAGCTCGCCCAGCAGGGCATGATCGTCGTCACCGTGGCGTACCGGTTGGGTGTATTTGGCTGGCTGAGTCATCCTGATATGCACATCAAGAATCCGGCACTGCATGACCTCGCAGCGAGTCTTGCCTGGGTGCATGAACACATTGCGGCTTTTGGCGGTGACCCATCGCGAATCACGATTGTCGGGGAGTCAGCGGGTGCCGACAACGCCATACATTTGGCCATTTCGCCTTTGAGTCAGGGCCGGGCCACGCGCCTGATTCATCAGAGTGGCGGGTGGTCCTTTGACGAAGACCCCGATACTGCCGAGGCCGAGCGTCGTGGTCTCGTACTGCAGGAGTTGCTCGTTGGCGAGGAGGGTTCCTTTGCTGCGTTAAAGGCAATTGCTGCCGAGGAGATTCTGGCCGCGGTGCCCGAGGTCTACGGCGGTTTTTACTTCGACCCAGTCGTTGATCCCGAGAGCCTGCCCGATACCTTGCCGCAACTGTCCGAATCGGGTCGACTCCCGGTGCTTGAGATGATTATTGGCACCAATTTGAACGAGGCACTGATGTACGTGCCCGAGGGCGCGACCCCGGACAGTTACTTTGGTGGTCGACTCAGCCAAAGCACGATCGAGGCGATATTTGCCGAACTACCATCCGATATGCCGCTCGTGGATCAGATTGATCGCGTGGGTACGGGGATTGAGTATTTGTGCCCGTCATTGGGGTTGGCCTCAACAGTCGATGAGGTCGGTGGCCGGGCATGGGTGTATCGATTTGACCGGGTGCGTCCGGGTTTTGATGCCATTGGCGCCTATCACGGTGCAGAGCTCCCCTACATGTTTGACCAACACGACGCTTGGCTACCTCAGGAAGATACTGACCAGCACATTACCCGCGATATGGTGGCCCACTGGAGCGCCTTTGTGCGCGCGGGTGATCCGTCCACCGAAGCCGCGCCTGCGTGGCCGCAATGGCGCACTGGTGTCGGGCAGATGCTTCGCTACGGTGACCAGACTCTGGCGGGCGCTCATCCCGACGCGACGTATTGTGATCGGCTGCGCGACCACTACCTGTCGAACACGAATAGCTGATCGATACGATCGCGGTGGGAAACGCCTCAGGCTGCGTCGCGAAGCCGAGGGTCCCGGCGCTAGTTTTTGTTGGTTGCCAGCTCGTCCACCATTGCCCGCCAGAAGCGCAGCGATTCCGCGATTGACGCGCGCGGTACTCGCTCATTTAATCCGTGCGCAAAACTGTCTTTTGGATTAATAAAAATCCCTGACAGGCTGTAGCTGGGAATGCCCGCCGCGCGGAAGTAAGCACCATCTGTGGTCCCAGAGCCCATCTCTGGCACGATCGGCAGGCCCGGATGGATGGGTTCGAGGGCGGCCCCAATCGCTGCCATGATTTCGGTATTGAAGTCCGAAGCAGGGCTCGACACCGGTACGCCTACTACGCTCCACTCCAAGTTAGAGTCGTCGGCTGCGCGCTGGAGTTCGCGCATGATTTCGTTAGGGGTATGGCCCGGAAAGATCCTGCAGTTCACCGTTGCTGTCACCGCGCGCGGTAGCGCATTCTCGGCGTGGCCGCCCGAGAGCATGGTCGGAATACAGGTGGTGCCCAGCGTGCCGACGTACTCGGGCCGAGCCCTTAGCGTGGCGATCGCGTCTTCATCCGAGGGGTCACTCACCAGCTTCGCCATCGCTTCACCCACTTCATCATCCAGTAGTGGTGCTGTGCGCGCGAAGTAGGTCATGGTGATTTCGCTGGTCTCCACGGGGAACTGGTATGCCTCCAGTCGCTGGATGGCGCGGGCCAGATCATAGATGGCATTGTCGGCTCGGGGCATGGAGCTGTGGCCGCCGGGGTTTTTTGCCGTCATGGAAAAAGTGGCGTAGGTTTTTTCGGCGAACCCCACCTGAAACTGAATCGCTTCTCCGGCGTCATTAAGCACACCGCCGCCGCCATCTACGACAAGGGCATATTCCGCGTCGATCAGCTCGCGATAATCTCGGGTCAGCTGCTGCACGGTTTCCTGCGCTGTCTCCTCGTCACCGGTAAACGCGATAATGAGGTCGCGGTTGGGCACAAATCCTGACTCTTTAAGCCAGACAAACAAGGTCGTCAGAATTGAGACGTCAAACTTGTTGTCGAGTACGCCGCGGCCATAAAAGAAGGTGTCGTCCTCCTGCAGCTCGAAGGGATGGCGCAACCAGGCTTCGGGATCAGCAGGTACCACGTCCATATGCGACGACAAAAGGATGGGTTTGCGCCCGCTACTGCCGTCGCCTGCGTAGCGCACGATCAGTGATGCCGTGTCGTTGTAGGGAACCACTGTCAGTGCGTCAGGAGAAAAGCCGGCCTCAATGAAGACATCCTGCAACGTGGCGGCATAGGCGGGTACATTCCCCGCGCCACGCACGGTTTGGCGGCCGATGGCATCACGCAATAATGCAGTCGCGCGCTCGCTGTAATGTGCCACCGTGTCAGCATCGGCAGCAATGGTGGCGCCGGGTAGGAGCAGGGTAGCCAGCACCCAGCCCAAAAAAGCTTGTCGATAACGCATAGAGTCACCCTGTATTGAGGCTTTGGCGCGCGCCTTGTCGGCCGAGAGTAGGGCGACACTGCGGACGAAGAGTCTGGTGTGTTAACTCGGGATGTCCCCGCGATTTTGCCGCTTATCTTCGTCTACGTGTTGGCCCGTTTGCAACAATCTGTGCCGCGCTTTTTTAACTCGGCGCACGTTGAGACATTTTGCTTCCTCGCTATTGCCTCTTCGGTTACATTTTCGCCCATCAAGGACCCGTCCCGAGCCACCGCTACCGTCGCGATCGGCCCGGTACGAGGGCGTAATAAAGAGAGCCGCCGAGGCTCCTGGACGAGGCAAGCCAGCGCTATGTCGAATCGCGAGACGGCTACTGTACCGCTGACCCCTGATTTCTATCATTACCGGGATGCGCCCATTGATAGTCTCAAGCAGGATGCAGAGGGTTTGTGGGTGATCTGGTCCGACAAGCGAATGCGATGCCATCGCTTTTGGTTGCGGGAAAACACCATGGGTCACGGTGGCATCGACCCCGCCACCCGTGAAGGCATCATGGACCCTGCTGAGTTATCAGACGCGATGCGGATTGCGGCATTTGAGCTCACCGATTCGGGGGATTTGCGCGTGACCTGGGCGTCCGAGGGTGAAGAGGAGCCTGTGGTCAGTACCTACCATTCAGGTTGGCTCAGGCATATCGCAGACGGGCAGCACTTGCCCGAGAGCTGGGTGCCAGCGCCCGAACCTTGGGACGCGAGCACATTGTCTGCACCGCCGCGCCGAAACGCTGACGCTGTACTCAAAGACGATGATGCGCTCTGTGCCATGCTTAACGACCTGCTGCGCTGGGGCGTTTGTGTGGTGGAACAGGCGCCCACAGAGCCCGGGTTTCTCAATCAACTTGCTGCGCGCATCGGTCCGGTGCGCGACAGTAATTTTGGGCCGCTTTGGGATGTTAAAGCCGACGTCAATTTGGCGGGTGATGCCAAAACCAACACCACAGCGAATACGGGTTTTCGTCTCGGCCCGCACACCGACCTGCCCACCCGGGAAATTCCGCCGGGCTTTCAGTTCTTGCATTGCCTCATTAACGAGGCGGACGGTGGTGAATCCACGCTGACCGACGGTGCTGCGTTGATCGAAGAATTCAAGAGGACCCGACCGGATGATTACGAGATCCTGAGTACTCGGCGCTGGGTATTTTTTAACCGCGGCCCGGGCATTGATCACCGCTTCTCGGCGCCCGTTATCGACCCACTGGGTGGCGAGGGCGTGCCAACGATTCGCGCTTTCTACCCCGTGCGTGCGTTTCCCGATATGCCGGATGCCGATGTGGGCCCAGCCTACGCCGCGTTGCGACGATTTCATGCGTTGGCCGATGACCCGCAGTTTGAGCTGACATTCCGGCTCGGGCCTGGTGACATCATGTGCTTTGATAACCGGCGCGTCATGCACGGCCGTAAGGCATTCTCCGGCTCGGGACAGCGTCACCTGCAGGGTATTTATATCGATCGCGACGAAATTTTGTCGACTGCGCGCGCAGTAAACCGGGCTTGCGCACGAGATAAACACGTTCAATGAGAACGATGTGAGAAACTGCTAGCGTGAGGTAAATCAGTTGGCGCGCTGAGTCGCGGTGACGCACGGTCGCTGCCTGACCCCTCGGTAAGAAAGGCGGGGATCGCGACAATAGAGAGGACTGACCATGCCATTGGCCATGCGAGAAAAGGTATTCATCACTGCCGCCCTCACGGGTTCGGGTAGCACTCAGGACCGGAGCGATAAAGTACCGCGTAGCCCGGAGCAAATCGCCAGCGCAGCAATCGATGCTGCGAAAGCGGGTGCGGCGGTGGTGCACTGTCACGTGCGTGACCCCGAGACGGGCGCCCCAGATCGCGCCGTACATCTCTACCGCGAAGTGGTGGAGCGAATCAGGGCGTCCGATACGGATGTGGTCATCAACCTGACCGCAGGGATGGGAGGTGACATTGTTTTTGGGCCTACCACTGCACCGTTGCCGCTGAGCGAGCAGGGGACCGACATGGTGTCGGCCGCAGAGCGTGTTGCGCATCTGGAGGCCTGCTTGCCCGAGATCGCCACCCTCGATTGCGGCACCATGAATTTTGCCGAGGCCGATTATGTGATGACCAATACGCCCGGCATGCTGCGGGATATGGCAAGCCGTATGGCGGCGCTGGATATTCGCATCGAGATTGAAGCCTTCGATACCGGGCACCTTTGGTTGGCAAAACAGTTGGTTAGTGAGGGGCTGATTCCTGCACCGGTGATGGTGCAGCTGTGCATGGGCGTACCTTGGGGGGCGCCCGATGATCTCAATACGTTTATGGCAATGGTGAACAACGTACCATCCGATTGGCTTTATTCTGCCTTCTCGATTGGCCGGCATCAGATGGCCTATGTTGCCGCGGCGGTGCTCTCTGGCGCCAATGTGCGCGTGGGCCTTGAGGATAACCTTTGGCTGGAGCGCGGGCGGTTGGCGACCAATGCAGAGCTGGTGGCGCGGGCGGTTACCATTGTCGAAGCGATGGGTGTTGGGATCATGACGCCCGAAGAGGTGCGAGCTGAGCTCCAGCTGACCAAGCGGGCATTACCCTGATGCCGACAGCCGCGATAGTAGGAGGGGGTGTTATCGGTTCGGCCTGGGCCTCCCGGTTTTTGTTATATGGATGGGACGTTCGCTTCTTCGACCCCGCGCCCAACGCCGAAGTGGTGCTCAATAAGGTCTTGGATAAAGCGCGGCGTTGGGTGCCGCAGATCATCGATACCCTCCCCAGCGAGGGATCGCTCACGGTGTGTCGCGAGCTATCTGACACAGTAGCGGGCGCAGACTGGATACAGGAATCCACCCCGGAGCGCCTTGAGATTAAACACGCTGTGCTGCGCCAGATTCAGGCGGCCTGTGCCCCCACAGCGATAATTGGTTCTTCAACCTCAGGATTCATGCCCTCGGAATTGCAGGAGGGGTCTGGTCGACCTGAGCAAATTTTGGTGGCACATCCCTACAACCCCGTTTATCTATTGCCCATTGTTGAAGTGGTTCCGTCGGCGGTGGTGCCTGAGGACCGGGTGCAGCGAGCGGAAGCGAACCTGCGCGATATCGGTATGAAACCGATTACGCTTCGGGCAGAGATTCCGGCCCACGTGGGTGATCGGCTACTCGAAGCGGTCTGGCGCGAAGCACTTTGGCTGATCAAAGACGGTGTGGCGACGACCGAGCAGATCGACGACATCATGACCCATGGCTTTGGCTTGCGGTGGGCGCAGAAAGGACTCTTTGAAACCTACCGGACGGCAGGCGGCGAGGCCGGCATGAAGCATTTTCTCGAGCAGTTTGGGCCGTGCTTGCAGTGGCCCTGGACGAAGCTGACCGATGTACCGGATCTGGATGATGATTTGATTAATCTCATTGTGTCGCAGTCAGATGCGCAAGCGGCCGGCCGGTCAGTGAGTGAACTGGAGGATGAGCGGGATGCGAACCTGGTGGCGATTCTCAACGCGCTGCGACATGAGGACAGGGCGGCCGGCGCCTTTTTAAATCAGCTTGCGTCCGTTGAGGCGCGTCAGTAACAGGACTCTCATGATGCGGCGTGGATTTCAGGTTTGCTTGCGCGCCGCAAGAGCATTGCCGGTTCTCAGAGAATCTGTGGTGACAAAATTCATTCAGGCAGGCGGACAGTGCGCCGCGTCGGTGACAGAGGTCGCCCGTGTCTGAGACATCGCTTGCTACAGTCCCGGGCCGTCTGCAGTCCTCGCAGGTTTGTGCTCACCGGGGGGCTAGCGGTCATTACCCCGAAAACACGCAGGTCGCCTTTGATGCGGCTGCAGCGCTGGGCGCAGGGTGGATCGAGACCGATGTGCAGCAGCTCGCTGACGGCGAGCTCGTTATTTTCCATGACGAAACGCTGGGCCGTACCGCCCGTGGCGAGGGCGACATCCGCGAGATGACTTGGCCCGAGGTCGCCGTGCTCGATGTGGGAAGCTGGAAACGATCAGAATTCGCCGGTGAGCGGCCCATTCGCCCCAACGCGCTAATGGCATGGCAGGCAGCGGCGCCGGATCGCCCGACCATTATCTGGGAGATCAAATGCGATGACGGCTACCCCACCGCCGCCCAGCGGATCGCCGGCGCACTGGCCGCAGAGATCGAGGCGCATCCTGGGCATCGTTGTGTGGTCTCGAGTTTTAACCGCGAGGCACTGACTGCGATTCGTCCGTTGCTTCCGACGACACCCATGGCGTTAATTGTTGAGGCGCTGCCAACCGATGCCGTCAGTTTTTGCCGGGAACAGGGTCTTGAGGGCCTGCACCTGGATGGCCATCAGCTGGATGCCAACTCGGCGCAGCGCATTTTGTCAGCGGGTCTGGCATTGCGCTGTTACACCATCAATTCAGAGACAGAGGCGATGCGCTTGCTGGAGATGGGGGTCGAGGTAATCATGACCGACTTCCCCGAGCGTTTTCTTACGGCCCTCGATCCATAATCGCGTTGCCGGCAGGTCCGGCAGAAACACTTGATCGCATGCGGCAGGGGCGAGATGCGCAGCGCTCCAGCGCGATGAAGATCAATCAGTCAGGGTGCCCAAATCAAAGCCACTGTTACTGGATTTATTGCTCAACCAGTTGGTGCGCCAGACTTCTCGCGAGACGGCCCCTACGGGGACGGCGTCTCTGTGATAACCGTTCTGACAGGTAATGAGTGGCGCGACTACGACGTCGTGCCGAGGCACCATGAAGAACGGAAAGCTGTAACGCTCCCGTCCTGACGTGTTAACAACTTTGTGGGGCGTTGAAACAAACAGCCCTCCCGACCAGAGCTCGAGCAAGTCGCCAATGTTGACGACCATGGTGCCCGGTGGTGCGGACACCTCCAGCCACTCCTTTGAATCTCGCGGGCGCAGCCATAGTCCGCCCACCGGATCGGGAAAGAGCAGTGTCAGCGCGTCGGTATCCTTGTGCGGATGAATGCCAAAGCGCTTGCTATCGGCCGCGACCGGCGGGTAGTGCAGCAGCGTCATGTTGGTCAGCGGGTATTCAAACAGTGACAAAAAAGCTGCTTCGTCAACGTCCATGATGCGGGCAATGAGCCGCAGCAGCCGCTCACCGGCAGCGTTACAGGCGTGCCAGAACGCCAGTACCGCCGCTTTAAGCGCATCGCCATCCGGTGGCCATTGGTTGGGCCCGTAAAGATCGCACTGAGCACGAATGGCATCGTTGGGCTCGACCTCGAGGTGTAACTTATAGCCCTCGTACTGATCCGCGGTAGTGCCCGGGTGATCGTGCGCGGCATTGGGGGAGAAAAAACCGAGGGGAATGTAGCCGCGATAATTCTCGGGCTCAATCCTATCTGCCAGCTTGTCGGGCAGGGGACGATCAAAGTACTTCACCGTCTGATGTCGCAATTCGCCGACCAGTGTTTCGGGCACGCCGTGTCCGGCAACCAGCACAAAACCGATGTCGCACAAAGCCTGTGCGAGCACTGGGACGATGTGCTCGTCTTGATTGCGCAGGTCGATGAGCGGGATTGAGGCGGCAGGTGTCATTGGGATTGGTTCAGTCTAGTAGGCCAACGTGGGCCGTGCAGCTGCAATAATGTGGCGTGCGCAGATCATCATTGATTTTTCGACCGGGAGTAAAGCTTTTCGATAACGGCACTATCGCGCCGTGTTCCGCAGTCGGCATAATGAAGAACGGATCATGACGAGAAACCGCGAATGAAACTGCCGCTTAAAACAGTCACGAGCAGAATAGATCAGCGTCGTGATTGCCTGCCTTGGGATTCCCGGTTTATCAGCCTGCGGGGGATAGTGACAATGCGCATTGCGCGCGATGTCGCATTTGCCGCGATCCTGTGGATGAGTTTCGCGGGTTTGTGCTCGGCGGCTACTGCGGGCGCCACGCCCAAGGCGATTTTTGTGATCCTCGACGGCATTCCGGCTGATGTTATCGAGCGCGTCTCCACCCCTACTATTGACGCGATTGCGTCACAAGGCGGATACACCCGGGCAGTGACGGGCGGTCCTGTAGGTCAGCCCGGAGAGACACCCACAGTGTCGGCACCCGGCTACATGAGCCTTGTCACTGGCACCTGGGCCAATAAGCACAATGTGTATGACAACTATGATTTGTCACCCAATTACGATTACTGGAACCTGTTTCGACTGGTAAAGCACGAGCGCCCCGCGTTGCGGATTGGGATCTTTTCTACATGGATTGATAACCGCACGGTATTGTTGGGTGAGGGCAAGTCCGAGGCAGGCGGGTTTCTGTTTGATCACGTGATTGACGGGCTTGAGCTAGATACGGCGCGCTTTCCCACGCAGCCAATGGATCGACAAATCGCCTTGGTGGATTGGGCTATTGCTGATGAGGGCGCGGCAGTAATTGCTCAGGAGGCTCCCGATTTGTCATGGTTCTATCTTCAGTACACCGATGAAATTGGTCATGAATATGGCGATGGCCCAGAGTTTGATCAGGCCGTGATGGATATGGATGCCCGCCTCGAGAAGATCTGGGCGGCGGTGTCAGCGCGTCAGCAGGCCTATAACGAGGATTGGTTGGTGGTCGTAACCACCGATCATGGTCGCGACGGAGAAACGGGTCGCGAACACGAAGGGCACACCGAGCGAGAGAGAACGATCTGGATTGCCTGCAATAGTCAGCGACTTTCGTCGAGGTTCAAAGACATCCCCGAAATTGTGGACATCTATCCTTCCATCGCCCGACACATGGGGATTACGATCCCGGAAGCCATTGCAAGTCAACTGGACGGCCGGTCTTTCATCGATTAGAGGTAGCGCCATGAACCGAGCTCGCATCGCCACTTACGCACAGGTCATGATTATTGCGCTGGCCGCATCGGTCATCTATAGCGCCCCTTACCTGCGACAGCTCTTTAAAACCTCGTTGCTGGAGGCGTTTTCGCTGACCGAGGCGCAGCTGGGTAACCTGAGTAGCACTTATGCGCTGGCCTGTCTGATCTGCTACATCCCCGGTGGTTGGTTGGCCGATCGGGTTGAGGCCCGCAAGTTGCTCGTGATTGCGCTCTTCGCCAGCGCCGCAAGTTATGCCTGGTACGCGACGATTCCCAGTTATGAGGAATTACTGGTCATCTACGCCTCCTGGGGTGTGATCGGTGTCGGCATTTTGTGGGCCGCCATGTTCAAGCAGGTCAGGCTTCTGGGCGGTGGCGCTGAACAGGGTCGGCTTTTCGGGAGCCTGGAGGGCGCGCGCGGGTTGTTTGAGGCTATTTTGCTGACGGTCGGCACATTTATTTTCGGGCTGTTTGCCACCCGTGAACTGGGAATGATCAATGTCATTGTCCTTTACACCGTGTGCTCCGCCATCCTCGGCGTGGTGCTCATGTTCTGGAAACCGAAAATTGCGGCGGAATCACCCGCGGATCGAGAGACCATCCGCTGGTCTGATTTATTGATTATTGTTCGCCAGCCCAGCATCTGGCTGCTGTGCATTATTTTATCGGCGCTCTATCACGTGTTCTGGGCAACTATCGAGTTTCCGAGCTTCGCCGAAACCGGGGGATTCGAGATGACTCTCGCCGCCGCCACCGCGCTGGGCGCGGCGAAGCTGTGGATGCGTTTCCCCGGGGGCATCCTCGCGGGAGTGGTGGGTGATCGCATCGGCAATCCCTTGACGATGATCTGGCTGTTTATGCTATCGATAGTGGCTTGTCTGTATCTGGCGCTGATGCCCACCACACCCGATTGGGCATGGACCCTGTGGGTATTTATCTTTCCCTTTGCGTTGCTGGCTTACGGCCTGCGCGGCGTTTTTTGGGCGCTCCTGTATAACTGCCCCATCCCCACCCGTGTTTTGGGGACTGCGATTGGCGTGGTGTCAATTATTGGATATAGCCCCGACGCCTATGTCCCGCAGGTGGCGGCGTGGCTCCATACCCACTACGACACCACCACGGCGTATCAGGGATTCTTTGCTTATGTTGCGGCAGTCGCGGCAATTGGTATGGTCGCTTCGTGGGCGCTGTACCGGCTGACCTTGCGCCACGCCGGGGGCGACGCCCCATGAATGACTATGACTACATTATTGTCGGTGCTGGCTCTGCGGGATGCGTGTTGGCCAATCGGCTCAGTTACGACCCGGCCAATCGTGTGTTGTTGATCGAGGCAGGCGCCGATGATCGCAATTTGTTCATTCGAATGCCGACAGCGCTCTCTATTCCGATGAATACGCCGCGATTCAACTGGGGCTACTGGGGACAACCCGAACCGTATCTTGATGGCCGCAGAATGGATTGCGCCCGTGGCAGGGTATTGGGCGGCTCTTCGGCGATAAACGGTATGGTCTATGTCCGGGGTCACCCTCAGGATTTTGAAGAGTGGGTGACGGCCGGCGCTACCGGCTGGAGTTACGCCGATTGCCTGCCCTATTTTAAGCGCGCCGAGCGCTGGATGGATGGGGGAGACACCTACCGCGGTGGATCGGGCCCGGTCGATACCTGCAACGGCAACAACATGCGTAACCCGCTTTACAAAGCGTTTATCGACGCCGGTAGGGAGGCTGGGTATGGCGTAACCGAGGACTACAACGGCTATCGTCAGGAAGGGTTCGGGCCAATGCATATGACGGTGCGTAACGGCGAGCGCTGTTCAACGGATTTGGCGTATCTTGAGCCCGTCAGACGGCGATCCAATCTCACCATCCTCACCAAGGTCGAGGTTAACAAGCTTGCCTTTTCGGGGCTACGGGTCACAGGTGTGCAGTATCGCAGGGACGGGCAGGATTTTAGGGTCAATGCGCAACGGGAGGTCATTCTCTGTGCGGGATCCATTGGTTCTCCTGCCATACTGCAGCGCTCCGGCGTGGGTCCCATGTCGGTGCTGTTTTCTGCTGGTGTGCCTGTCCGCCACGATTTGCCGGGTGTGGGGGAAAATCTGCAGGACCATTTGGAGGTTTACTTTCAGTACCGCTGTCGAAAACCCATCACCTTGAACGGACACCTCGGATTGCTTGCCAAGTTTCGGATTGGCGCGCAGTGGGTGTTGACCAAGACCGGTCTTGGCGCAACCAATCATTTTGAATCCTGCGGTTTTATCCGCTCCCGGGCTGGCGTTCAGTGGCCTGATATCCAGTATCATTTTCTGCCCGCCGCCATTCGCTACGACGGTCGGGCCGCCTTTGCGGGGCACGGCTTTCAGGTTCACGTTGGCCCAAACAAACCCGACAGCCGGGGCCATGTGCGAATCTCCGGACCTGAGCCGGAGCGTCCGCCGCTGATACAGTTCAACTATCTTTCCACAGAAAAGGACCTGGCTGACTGGCGCAATTGTCTGCGGCTGACGCGAGAAATTCTGCAGCAGCCGGCGTTGGATAGGTACCGAGCCGAGGAAATTCAGCCAGGCATTGACCTGTCGGAGGATGCGGCAGTTGATGACTGGGTTCGCCGGAATGTCGAGACGGCCTATCACCCATCGTGTACCTGTCGCATGGGAGCCGAAGACGATGAACAGGCCGTGGTCGACCCGCAGTGCCGTGTGCGTGGATTGCAGGGCGTCCGGGTAGTGGATTCATCAATCTTTCCTACCATTCCCAATGGCAATCTCAATGCACCGACAATCATGGTCGCCGAACGCGCGGCTGATCTCATTATGGGCAGAGAGCCCTTGAAAGAAGACGTTGCGGTATGGAGCGCGCCCGAGTGGCGCACTCGGCAACGAGAGAGCGATCCCGTCAGATCGATACCCCCTGGCCCTGCGCGTTTAATCTGAAGCGAGGCTTGCGATGAACGCCATTTTGTCTACTGCGATTGTCATCACCACGCTGACCTCGCTGTTTATCGTCATCCGTTACCGGAAGTTGCGAATCAGCGGCGCGACACCGATTCCCCTGGTCACGTTTATGGCCATTCTCTTTACCTCGGGGCTCGACGTGGGGCTGATCATGTTCCCGATGGTGGATTTTGAAACTTTCGCGACCGAGCCTGACTACGCCTTTGCTAACCCCCTCGCTATTGAATTCGGTTTTTGGGGTTTTCTTGTCTGGGGGTTTTACTTTCTCACGACGTTCTACTTTTGCGTCGTCGAGCCGAAACTACAACTGTTTGAACTCCCCCTGATTAAGGTGATCAATAACCTCACCATTGTGGGGACCTGCGCGTTCACCGGGTATTTGTTTCTGCACTATCTCCCCGATTACATAGCGGGTATTCCCGACCCGGTGCGATTTGCACTGGTTGCTGCAACCGTGTTGGTGGCGGTGATTTCCAGTACGCAAATTCGCTTTGTGAAAGTGCTGAGTTTGATTTCAAGCGCCCTGTTTTTTGCCTTGATTGGTGGTGCGTTTCTGACCTCGGATATGGGCGGGGCAGGGCTGTTGGCGTCAGCCGCGTTGTTGGGTGATTACTTTGGTCAGCTCGATC
>DFQW01000195.1:0-3361 GCA_002377985.1 Halieaceae bacterium UBA3479
ACGGGATCCGCCCCCCGGGACCCTCTCGTGTCAACGGTTTTCAGGCCCGCCGCTTTCGCCCACTCAGCCAGCCCACCTAAACTGTTTGCCGGGAATACTCCCGGCGAGGAGCGCGCATTATATCCCCGCGCTCTATCCGATCAAGTTTCTCTACCACCGATTAGGCCGCGCGTGGTCCTCGCGGATCGTTGCTGGCCCTCGGGATATCCTGCTGGATAATACTCACCGGCGGTGCTTCAGGCAGCGCAAAGAGCTGAGCCTGTTCGGTGACGATAGAGGTTTCCGTGATCGGCTTTGGCGCGATACGGGGATCATTTACCGCACGCCCTGAGTCAGTAACGCCACTTGTATCTCGAACCAATGCGCCGAGTACGTCACCAATCACCTCTGCGCTACTGCGCTGTGTGACCACCGCCAGCACCTCGGGTGTCGGCTCGTCTGTTTGAGCGTCTGCGATGGCTTCGGGCACTTCCGCCGGGACATCGATAGCCGAGAGAGCATCTGCCTGCATTATGTCTGCGGCGCTATCTGTCTCGGTAGCGGGTTCGAAGGCTGCGCTCAGCGCCTCAGAAGAGGCCACTTCGACAGCTTCGCTGACGGCAACGGTTGCTGTCTCGGACGCCGGCAATTTCCCCTCGGTTGTTGTAGCGGTTTCCTCTGATCCCGCGGTTTCAACCGTTCTCCGTTCCCTGCGGCGGCGTCCTTCACTGCGCTTGTCTGCCGGCCGGCGACGATGAGAATCCTCCTCCTTGCCGGGAAGTACCTCGGTTTCTACATCGTCAGCATCAACCCCTGTCACAGTGTCGACAGCTTCTACTGCGCCGTTCTCGCCATGGCGCTGCCCGCCACGACGACCACGACGGCGCCGGCCACGCTTGGCCTGCTCGTTGGCATCACTTTGCGATGAGGTCTGTTCTGCCTGCTGCTGGCTAGAGGCTGCATTGTCCAGTGCGTCATCATCTGCGGGACGTCGGTTGGTCTTTTTTCGCCGATTATTACGATCATCGCGCGATGCTCGCTCGTCAGCATTCCTGGGACCTCTGCCGCGCGAATCCTGACTGCGGTTGCGCCCTCTCGAGCGATTATCTCTTTGTTCGCCACTGCGTTTATTCTTGTTTCTACCTGAGCGCTTCTCAGGTGCCGGATCGCCAAAAAGCAAGTTCCACAGGCGCACCAGTAGGCCCGGTTGGCGGGCTTTTCTTGTATCGGGCGCGGCCGTCTGCTGTCGCTTCTTCTTGGCGCCTCGCGATTCTCTGACCTCATCGCTCGTCACTGGTGCCGGCGCATCGGGCTTGATATCTCTCACCAGCGCTTCAGGAGAACTCGCTGGAGCGTCAGTAGCCGCGTCCAGGGAAGGTGTAGAAGGAGAGGGCATATCAATATCAAAGCTGAGCCGGCGGGACTGATCTACCTCGTCGTCCCTAAGTCTGCGTACTTCGAAGTGAGGAGTGTCCAGATACGGGCTGGCTACAACGACAATTCTGACTCCAGTTTTGGATTCGATGTCGTTGATGTCTGCGCGCTTTTCATTGAGCAGAAAAGCCGAGACATCGACGGGCACAATTGCCTGAACTTCACCGGTGCGTTCTTTTGATGCCTCTTCCTGAATCAGCCTGAGAATGGCGAGAGCCAGTGATTTGGTATCGCGGATGGTTCCTTGTCCAGTACATCTGGGACACACCATGCCGCTGGTTTCTCCCAAGGAAGGCCGCAATCTCTGGCGAGACATCTCGAGAAGGCCAAACCGCGAAATGCGGCCGATTTGAACGCGAGCGCGATCCAGCTCCAACGCCTCGCGTATCCGGTTTTCCACAGCGCGCTGATTGCGATTGGAAGACATATCGATAAAGTCGATCACGACCAAACCGCCCATATCGCGGAGCCTCAGCTGGCGAGCAATCTCCTCCGCCGCCTCAAGGTTGGTTTGCAGGGCAGTTTGCTCGATGTCACCACCTTTGGTTGCCCGGGCGGAGTTGATATCTATCGATACCAATGCCTCCGTGGGGTCGATAACAATCGATCCACCCGAGGGCAGGCGAACTTCACGCTGAAATGCGGTTTCGATCTGACCTTCAATTTGAAAGCGGTTGAAAAGTGCCAGCGGATCTTCGTAAAGCTTTAACCGGTTTTTGTATCTCGGCATCACCATGCCGACAAAATCAGCGGCACGCTGATAAGCGGCCTGATCATCAATCAACACCTGATCTATGTCATCTCGGAGATAATCCCGGACGGCGCGAATGATGACGTCGCTTTCCTGATAGATGAGTACCGGGGCCTTATGCTCTTCATTGGCCTTAGCTATCGAATCCCATAGTTGCAGAAGATAGTCCAGATCCCACTGCAATTCTTCTGTGCTACGGCCTACGCCAGCCGTACGAATGATGACGCCCATGCCGTCTGGCAACGTCAGCTGAGACAGGGAATCTTTCAGCTCGCTTCGGTCTTCACCCTCGATCCGACGAGAGATGCCACCGGCTTTTGGATTGTTGGGCATCAAAACCATGTAGCGTCCGGCGAGGCTGATAAAAGTGGTCAGCGCGGCGCCCTTGGTGCCACGCTCTTCTTTATCAACCTGAACAATGACTTCTGTGCCTTCTTTGAGCACGTCTTTGATGCGGACCTTGCCTTCACCCTCGGGGGCTCGGCTGCGGTAATAATCCGGGGAGATTTCCTTCAGGGGCAAAAAGCCATGTCGATCTGCCCCGAAATCGACGAATGCCGCCTCAAGACTGGGCTCTACACGGGTTACTTTTGCTTTGTATACGTTGGCCTTGGTCTGGACTCGCTGTCGGTTCTCGATATCGAGGTCGTAGAGCTTTTGTCCGTCCACCATTGCCACGCGCACCTCTTCCGGTTGCGTGGCATTAATTAAAATCTTTTTCATGAAACTATCCAGTTGGCGACGCAACCGGGCGGTGCGGAGGGTTAAAACCCTCCTGTACTGCGTGCCCGTCAAACAAAGACGGGTGATCATCATGGGGGGCTCTTAAGGCTCCCGTTGTGTGGTCACAGCCCCGGCGTTTTTCGCCTAGGGACTGACTCGCAATTCGCACCGCGCCAAATCGTGTCGCGGGTTTATGGTGTCTGCCCTGCGCCGCTCTAACAGATACTGTGTCCGGAGGGGTTCACACGGTAGACTCTCAAATCTCATATCGGGGTAGCGAGAGCGGGAAGGGCTCCGCTCGCAGCACGCCCACTTGGGGTGCTGAGAAGAAGGCAGGGGGCGCAAAACAGGCTCTCAAAACAGATGCGCTGGTCAACGCCGCCGGGGCGCTTCTCTCCCGACGCGCGAAACTTAGCACCAAGAAGCGTTGGATTCAATGAATAGATTATGTGCATAAAGTACCAAGACAATGAT
>DFQW01000195.1:3696-4109 GCA_002377985.1 Halieaceae bacterium UBA3479
CAGCGGCTGGATAACTTCTTGTTGCGTCATACCCAGGGCGTGCCAAAAACCCGTGTTTACAGAGCGATTCGTAAGGGAGAGGTGCGTGTTAATAAAGGTAGGGCCAGACCCGAGTACAAAGTGGCGGAAGGCGATGAGATTCGCATACCGCCGCTGTCTGAGGGAGTCGTTCAATCAACTGACAAGCCCTCAGCAGAATGGGAGCGACGCATTCGAGGGAGCATTATTCGCGAAACGTCTGATTTTATCGCAATAAACAAGCCTACTGGATTAGCCGTACACGGCGGTAGCGGGGTCCGATTGGGATTGATTGAAGCGCTCAGGCGTTTGTTCCCTGAGGAGCGGTACCTCGAATTAGTCCATCGCTTAGATAGAGACACCTCCGGGTTGGTTCTTGTTGCAAAAAACGCGCG
>DFQW01000195.1:4482-4838 GCA_002377985.1 Halieaceae bacterium UBA3479
TGGCCAAACACCATACGGCCTCGGGAGAGCGTATCGTTAAGGTGGATGCGGGAGGCAAATCGGCCGAGACTGAGTTTAGGGTGCTCGAGCGGTTCACAACCGCCACGTTGCTCGAGGCCAAACCTGTAACGGGAAGGACCCATCAAATTCGGGTGCATGCACAGCACAGCGGGCACCCCATACTGGGTGATACCAAGTACGAGACTGAGCTGGCACGGCGCTGCTGCGAAAATGCCCCCATTCGCAGACTTTTTCTGCATGCGCAAGCCATTACCTTCTCATTGGCCACCGAAACCATATCGCTGCAGTGCCCACTTTCGGCGGAGCTGGAGGCGGTGCTAGATTTTTTCAGACAG
>DFQW01000010.1 GCA_002377985.1 Halieaceae bacterium UBA3479
GCGCTTCGAATCAAGTGATCTCAAGTACTCACCCGGGCCGCTCTATCACAACGGACCTTTTTGGTTCTCGGTCAACATGCTCCTGCGCGGCGAGCGCATCCTGTTGAACGAACGTTTTAACGTGAGCCAGTGCTTGCACAATATCGAGCGCTATCAGCCGACTGTGCTCAATCTGGTGCCAACCATGATGCAGCGCATGCTCAGAGAGCCTCGATGGTCAGAGGCTGACCTGGGTTCGGTTCGCATTGTGTGGCATCTGGCCGCCCCCTGCCCCGCCTGGGCCAAGGAAGCGTTCATTGAGAAGCTCGGCGGTGAAAAAATACTCGAGCTGTGGGCCGCCACCGAAGGCAATGGACTCACCGTGCTTGACGGTAATGAATGGCTCTCGCATCGCGGCAGCGTAGGAAAACCCATCGGCACCGACATTTTGATTCTGGATGAAAATCGGCAACCAGTCCCCACGGGGGCAGTAGGAGAGATCTTCTCGCGTATTGCCGGCGCTGCGCCTCCCTGTGAGTACCGTGGCACACCAAACCTCGAGATTATCCTCGATGGCTTTACCAGCGTGGGAGATATGGGGTGGGTTGATGAAGAGGGCTACCTTTACCTCGCCGATCGCCGCACCGACCTGATTATCGCGGGCGGCGCCAATATTTTTCCGGCAGAGGTCGAGGCTGTGATCAGCCAGCACCCCAAAGTAAAAGACGTGGCCGTGGTGGGCCTAAAGGACGACGATTTGGGGCGACGTGTTCACGCCATCATCGAGAGTTTCGACCCAATGGACCCGCCAATGGAAGAAGAGCTACTGAGACTCTGTAGCGAGCAGCTCGTCAAATACAAGGTGCCGCGTTCATTTGAGTTTTTGGACGCGCTGCCGCGTAACGAGGCGGGCAAGATTCGGCGCAGCGAACTCCGGGATCAGCGCGGAGGCTGACGCGCACTCGCTCCGATTCGCTGAAAATTTTTGACGGGTTAACCACTATCTTATCTCCAACTCTCCCCTCTTGGTCCGAAAGCAAGCTTGCTAGTTCCACTCTGAGTCCCTGCCCCCGTTAATTCACCAATGCTCTTGTCACCTCGCGGCCTAGTCAGCTAACCACCTGACAAGTTACTCACTGTGCCAGGCCTCCGCCGGAGGCCCCTCCCTATGCCTATGGACCCCTCCGATCAGGCACCAACGCTATGGCATTTCCCGCGACTACTCCTTTGATCTCGGCGATATCAAGTCAAGCGAGTACCGGGATCTGCACTGGCGCGTTTTGCCAACACCTTGGCGTGTTGCGGCAATAACTACACCCACATTTGATCAATCCTTGTCGAGGTGGAATGGCCGAGTGCGGTCTATTGAATCAAAGGGAGACAGGGAATGTCCCAATACAGTGGCACCTCGGTGCACGAGGCGTACAGTAAGGCGGTGGAAGAGCGCATGTATGCGTTAGCCTCCGAAGAACTCACACAGGGCGCCGTGCGTGTGGGCCTGTGGGCCAAGGCTTGGTCAATGGCCGGTGGTAATAACCGGGAAGCAAAAGCGCGCTATCTGGCACTCCGCGTGGAAATGATGGTCGCGGAACAGACCCTCCATTCTTGTGTTGCGGACTGGCGGCTGCGGGTATCCATGGATCGCGCTGCATAAAGCCCGGGCGGGACCAGACCGCTCATCGTTAGCAAGCTGGCCCACCGCGTTATTGCAGCTCACGAAAACTGCGGGGAAGATACCCGCAGAGGGCTCTCCCCGCCAAGACGATCAGCCCCTTACACCTGTTATTCAGTGTCCGGCTCAATCCTATTGCGCTATTGCTTTACCATCCTCATCAATAATCTGCACAACTCCTAGCCCCAAATCGCGAATCTGCTGTTCGATTTGCTCCAGATCTCCAACAATCAGCCAAATCAGATTGTCGGGATGGATGACCTGTTTAGCAGCAGCGCGCACCGCCGCGAGATCAACCGCCTCGTAGCGACTTTTCAAAGAGCTCACGTAATCATCGGGGCGTCCAAATCGATCGTTACTCAGCAACGCATCCAGCACCGCGCCCGCCGTTTCGAACTGACCCGGCAGGCTATTAACGTTATTGCGGACGCTCTTGTCGAGCTCGTCTTGCCTCGCCGGTGATGAATTTAAGAATTCATCCATTTCACGCTTCAGTTCCTTGATCGAATCGGCAGTTCTGTCAGTCTGTACCGGCGCGTACGCCAACCATGGTCTTTGACCCCGGGCATCTTGCATAAAGGTATATGCGCCGTACGCCCAGCCTTTGTCCTCTCGCAGATTCATATTGACGCGCGCGGTAAAAGATCCGCCGATGACATCGTTCATAGTGAGAATGTCGATGTTGTTATCCACACCGGTTGCTGGCGCAACGTGTCCCGCGAGAATCAATGACTGGGGTGCGCCGGGCTTGTCGATCAAATAAACGGCTCCCTCCCTCATTGCCACCTCGGCAATGTTTTTCTCGGGCACCGCCATCCGATTCTCTTTCCACGCGCCAAAGTACTGATTCAACAGCGGCAATATCTCCTCCATGGTGGTATCTCCCACCACAAACAGCGTGCCATTACTGGGTCGTATCCAGGTCTGGTGCCAGCTGACCAGCTCATCTCTTGTAAGCGCGTTGATCGACGCCTCAGTGCCCGAACCCGTAAAGGGAATGCCGTAGGCATGATCATCACCATACATCAGCAGTGGCAGTGTTCTGAGCGCCAGTTGAACCGGTTCGTTTTTCTCTTGCCCAATCCCGGCGATCCAACGTTTTCGCAAACGTACCAACTCCTCATCAGGAAAAGCAGGCTCCTTTACTATCTCTGAGAAGAGATCGAGGGAGGGTTGCAACTGACTCTTGAGAGCAGAAAGATAGGCCATAGACGTATCCAGATCTGAATCAGTGGAGATAAAAGCGCCTAGCGATTCTGCTTCGGCGGCGATTTGTAACGCATCGCGCGTTGCAGTGCCCTCGTCCAACATGGCCATGGCGAAACTGGCCGCGCCCAACGTGCCAAAGGAGTCCGCTGCATAACCTGCGTCGAACTGTAAGCTGATATTAACGACCGGGACCGCATTGCGTGTCGCGAGCACCACCTTGAGCCCGTTTTCCAGCTCCGCTCGCTCGATGTCGGGAAACACCAAATCGGGCATCGCGCCGACCGAGGGTAACCCTGCTGTCCGATCCACCGAAGACTCAGTGGTTGTAAAGTCAGCAAAAGGATAAACCTCCAGCTTGTATCGGCCACGACTCAGCCACTCTGCGGCTGTGGCCTTGACACTTTCTGGGGTGGCCCCATTTATCCACTCAAGTCGCGTTTTCCAAAAACCGGGGTCGTCAGCGTAAAGTTCACTTTGCGCCAGCGTCACAGCCTTACCGCCAAACCCACCAATTTGCTCGAGGCCGCGTACCACTCTCGCATTGATTCTGGTCTGGACCCGCTGTAGCTCCTCGGGAGTAGGGCCGGCGTCGATAAAATTTTGCAGCTCCCGCTCGATAATTGCGTTGACCCTATCCATAGACGCATCGGGCTGAAGGGTGACATCGATATCGAACATACTGACCAGCTCTTGGCCCTGAAGAGAAGAACTTGCATCCACCGCGAGCTGCTGGTCGTAAATGAGCGCCTGATAGAGGCGCGAGTTCTTGCCGCTCCCAAGAATACTGGCGACCAACTCCATCTCTGCTGCTGCCCGGGTGGTGCGCCCGGGCGCCACCCAATTGTGAAAAACCCGCGCCTGGGGTACCCGGTCGTACATCACCTCGTGGGTATCTGACAGATGTGTAGGAATGGCCGCTTTCATCCGAGTGACGGGCGGACCCGCATCAATGTCACCAAAATACTTCTCTGTCAGCGCTCTGGCTTGCGCAACGTCGATATCACCCGCCAGAACGAGCACGGTATTGGCCGCGCCGTAGTAATCTTTAAACCACTGTTGCACGGTTTCGAGCGAGGCGGCACTGAGGTCTTCCATCGAGCCGATGGTGCTATGTCGATAGGGGTGCCCGGGCGGAAATAGCGCTTCCAGAATACGGTACTCGGTTTTGCCGTAGGGCCGGTTGTCGCCCTGCCGCTTCTCGTTCTGAACGACTCCAATCTGGTTATCCAATTTTTCCTGGGTCACCGCACCAAGAAGGTGCCCCATACGATCGGACTCCATCCACAACGCCATTTCCAGCGCAGGCGTAGGCACCGTCTCAAAGTAATTTGTGCGATCAAACCAGGTGGTGCCATTCATACCCGTCGCCCCTACGTTTTCGAAGGGCTCAAAATATTCACCGTCGTAGTGCTCTGATCCATTGAACATCAGATGCTCAAACAGATGCGCGAATCCCGTCTTGCCTGCGGGCTCATTCTTGGAGCCCACGTGGTACCAGATACTGACAGCAACAATGGGGGCTTTGCGGTCCTCATGCACCACTACCGTGAGGCCGTTGTCGAGCGTGAACTTATCGTAGGGAATATTGATGTCCGGCATTTGCGAGGATGAGGCAAGCCCCACATAAACTGACGCGAATAAGGCGAGTAACTGAGCCCTGACCGATCGCTGCATTAATTTTCTCCTGAACAATATTGCCGGTACACGGCACGGTGGTTTGGAAAGTGGCTGGTGAGAGCATCGGCGCTATTAGCAAGCTTTCTGTTCTCAGTCGCAGTGAGGCGCCACGAAATAGCGCTGATCAACCGAATTACCGCATGTGAGTCTACAAGATCACCCAACAAAGATCGAAGAGTCTCCCTCAAACTCCGCGATAACCATAGCGCCAAATTTTAGTTGTCTTGGATTCAATTTAGGCGCCAAAGTGCGGCGGATTAGGGTCACCCAGGTGCACCCAACCAATAACGTCAGGTGTCGGCAATACGTTTATCAACCGGGCGGGCCACACAAGAAAGCGCCCCCCGACGGGG
>DFQW01000108.1:0-2372 GCA_002377985.1 Halieaceae bacterium UBA3479
CGAATTGAAAATATTGTGGAGACGCTCCAGGAATACGAGAACCAGAATCTCAATGTCTCGTACAGCACACACAGTGCTTCTTGGATCGCATCGCTGGCGGTGATTAACGCAACAGACGAAGAGTATTACCTATCCACTACGCCATTTGCACCGCTTAACTACGTTTGGGGTATGCCGGTCAGGCCCCGCACTTATCAGGTAGGCTTGCAATACAATTTCTAAGGCAATGCAGAATCAACTCTAGTCTGTGAAGCTGGCATCAGAGGGAAATTGAAAAAATTCTCATGGGAGTTAGCCCGCCGAGGAAGTATCTCGGCGGGTTTTTTTTAGGCTGAGACTATGGCGTTTCAGATAAGCAACCAGCGACTCTTTTACGGTTGGTGGATCGTCGCGGCGGCGGCGGCGGGCCTTGCTGTGCACTTCGGGCCGATCGTGGTCGGTACCTTCGGTGTGTTCCTATTAGCCCTCGAAGGAGAGTTCGGGTTTAGCCGCTCTGAGCTCTCGGGTGCGATGGCGCTGGCTCTTCTGGGTGTCACAGTTGCTCAACCTCGAATGGGCAGAATTATCGACAGGTTCGGTCCGCGTCAGGTGATCATGGTCTCGGGTCTCCTCATGAGCGCGGTGTTCGCTTCTCTTTTCTTACTGACTTCTGCGCTCTGGCATCTGTACCTGATCTTTTTTCTTCTCGGTTGCCTGTCAGCGGGCTGCAACCCCGTCCCATACGCCAAGGTCGTCTCGAATTGGTTCGATCAGCGAAGAGGAATCGCGCTGGCTCTGGCGATTGCAGGGAGCTCGCTTGGTGTCTCGTTAATGGCACCCTTGGCGAACTGGCTCATCAGCGACTACGGGTGGCGAATAGCCTATGCATTACTTGGGGTCATCGTGGTGGCGGTGATGCTGCCTACGGCGGCCCTCATACTGCGAGACAGCCCGGAGACTATGGGAGTGTCGCCCGACGGCTCGTTGCCTCGCAATACCAGCGCGGCCGTTACCACTTATGGCTTTTCCCTGCCGCAAGCTTTGCGGATGCCCAATTTTTGGGCATTGATGGTGGTTTTCTTTGTCGTCTCTATCGCGTTCCATGCCTGCGTGATTCATTTGGTACCGATGCTAACAGACGCAGGTATGACCGTAGAGGAGGCGGCAGGCTTGGCGGCTTTACTTGGCGTCGGCATTCTCTTAGGCCGAGTCGTGACGGGCATTCTTCTCGACCGATTTTTTGCTGCGCAGGTCGCTGCGGCAGTCTTTTTATTATTCATGCTGGCCATCCTCCTACTGAGGATGGGAGGCTCGGCTTGGACCAGTTATCTGGCAGTTGCATTGCTGGGCCTGGCCCACGGTGCGGAGTTTGACCTTATGGCCTATATGGTCAGCCGTTACTTTGGGCTATCCAGTTTTGGAGAGATCTACGGGTACGTGTTTGCGGCCTTCAACTTAGGCGGAATGATCGGTGCTCCTCTGATGGGTATGGGATATGACTTGACGGGGGCGTATACGACTGGGCTTTCGGTTCTTGCTGTGATGCCGGCAATCGCGATTGTTATTGTTTTGCGGCTGGGTCCGTATCCCGTGGATTTTGATGCCGCAAGGCCCGCGCGTTTCAAAGTCGTTTGAACGCGCCAGATCCGCCGGTTGTGGCCGCCTAACATTTGCTTTACGCCAGCATGGTAAAAGGCGTCGGCTGCCTGCTGACCCCCCACTGAGAAGGATGAGCTAGTGAGTAGCGTAATTCGTCACCCATTAATCCCTAAAAAGATCCTTCTGCTCTGGCGGTGCATTTTTCTGATCGCTCTGGGAGTGGGATGTGCAAATTCATCCGTTTTTGCGAGACCTAATGTCGTCATCGTCCTCGCCGATGATCTCGGTTGGAACGATGTGAGTTACCACGGTAGCGAGATAGCAACCCCCACTATCGATAACTTGGCTGAAAATGGGATTG
Source organism: Halieaceae bacterium UBA3479 (assembly GCA_002377985.1). GTDB lineage: Bacteria > Pseudomonadota > Gammaproteobacteria > Pseudomonadales > Halieaceae > Luminiphilus. Next base: position 1,940 of record DFQW01000108.1, read on the forward strand.
AACTGGATCGCTTCTATTCGCAGCCAACCTGTACGCCCACCAGAGCGGCTTTGATGACAGGCAAGACACCCATGCGATTGGGTATTTTTGGCCCGCTGTCAAAAAGAACAGCGACCGGATTGCCGCTATCCGAGAAACTTCTACCCCAATATTTTAAGGAAAATGGCTACTCGACCTATTTGGTGGGCAAGTGGCACTTAGGCTTTCGTCAAAAGGAGTACCTACCCACCGCCAGAGGCTTTGACCATTTTTACGGGCATTTGACCGGTGGGGTTGGCTACTGGGATCACGTGCACGGCGGGGGTTTGGACTGGCAGCGAAACGGTGAGACGGTATACGAGACAGGTTATGCAACCGACCTAGAAGCTGACGAGGCGATACGCCTGTTGGCGGCGCACGACAAAAACAAGCCCTTTTTCATGTATCTGAGCTT
>DFQW01000108.1:2721-4854 GCA_002377985.1 Halieaceae bacterium UBA3479
AGCGATCGTTATCGTCGGGTCCATGCTGCAATGGCATCCAAGATGGACGAGGCGATCGGGCGGCTGATCGCCTCGCTGAATGACGAGGGCCTCTTAGATAACACGCTGATCTGGTTCATGAGTGATAACGGCGGGCTGAATCCCGGTGTCTATCCCCAGGAAACTCAGGAGAAATATGCGGATTGGGTGGACTGGTTCGGTAAACCGCTGCCCATAGACTACTACGAATTTATTCGCGGTAACGTTCAGGAGGGAGGCTCTGATAACACGCCCTTTCGCAAAGGTAAGAACACGGTATACGAAGGTGGAACCCGGGTACCGTCGATTATTTATTGGCGGAGCAAACTGTCACCCAGTGTGATACCTCAAATGATTACCGCACAGGATGTGCTACCCACCTTAGCAAATGCTGTGGAGATAAATCTGGGTGTTGATGAGTCAAATATGGATGGCCGCAATCTCTGGCCTGTCATTGCACAGGCTCAGAGCGGAGCTACCCCTGACTACATCACGCGAGCGGCAGATGGGGATGCCATTTATCGATATCCCTGGAAACTGCTGAAATTGAAGTCGGGCAAGGTTGAGCTGTATCAACTGGAGAACGACCCCACCGAGCAGAGTGATCTCGCTGCATCCATGCCCGAGAAGGTTTCAGAGCTATCTTTGGCGCTGGAGCAGTTTCCCAGAGGCCAGAGCGTACATCCATCGCGCTTCGAGATTTTCTGGGACCCCGACGCGTTTGGTGGGGACATTGATCGTGTGCCTTGGACAGAGATCGTCCGGTAGTGATGTTTCAAGAATACCTTTGCGAGGCTTGGATTGATCACTACCTTTCCGCGGTAGTGTCCGCGTGCAAAAACACATCGAAACGCGCGATTCTGAAAAAATAAAATTGAATAAAAACAGAAGCTTGAGAATTTGGTAGGACCAGGCGGATTGTCTTCAATCGCCATTGCCTCTGGCGATTGAACCCTGCGGGCGCTCGCGCGAGGGCGCTTATAGATGCTATAAGGGTGCTTGGTAATCCACAGAGGCTAGCAGCGACGATACCTTCATAAGGTAGTGATTAAGAGCTTTTCGGTTGTTGTCTTCGCTCAAAGGTGGGCTCATCAAAAGCGTCCCAGTCGGGCACCTCTGAACCATCACCTAGTGGCTTGAGGCGTTCAGCTCGTGCGGCTCGTGCCTCTCCGAATACCTTAAGGTGCGCCCGATCAATCACCTCCTGTATCTCTTTGGCACTCACCAGTTCGATGGTTTTGCCGGCATTGCTATAACCCCAGAGGTAGTTCTTATGGTGCTCCCAAGCATCATCGTGAGATACGGAGTCCCCAGCCCGATACAGCGCTTCGGCCATTTTCTCAAGCTTGTTCAGAAAACGGTTTTTGGCATCTTTGGTCACAGGTGATTGCCCCCCATGGGCAAAAAGCGTTGTAGCGCGCTTTCGACGCTCGCAGGCTCCAGCATATGCCCCTCATTGGGCAATATCGATACATTGATCCCCAGTTGTTGACCCACTTGCCTCGCCAGTGCTGGGTCACAGATCTCGTCTTCCCCGCCCGTCACAATCTCTAAATGATCAGGTAATCCCAGCCGCTGCCCAGCAATCGCCTGGTGAAGTGTTTTCTCCCGTGGTGGCCGGCTGAATAGCATGCGCTCTTCACTGATCGCTCTGCCCAGCACTGGCGACAGCAACAAGACCCGAATAGAAGAACGCGGCTGGTCAATGAGCGACAACAGCAACAGATAGGCACCGTAGCTGTTTGCGATGACGTTACCTGAATCGAGGTCGATAAATTCTCGGATTGAATCAACTTGCCCCTGAATATCTTTCTGCAAAAACTCCGGGTCAATTGAGAGCACGTCGTAGTCATCGTCAAGGGTAGCCAGATAGGCGCTCAGGCCTCCGATACCGCTCCCACCGCGGCCAGTAATGTATCTGATCAAGCTTGCTCCCAGTCATTGAGACTTTGACTAGGGAGATTCTGACAGACGGTATCTACCCTCACTAGGTAGTTACTCCATAGTGGCCAATCCCCCCGGCTCCAAAACCCAAAACATCTCCCTCGTCAGCCCCTCTGCATCCAATGCGGCCTCAAGGTCGGTAATGGGGGAGTCGATCGCCTCCCAGGTGAG
>DFQW01000060.1:0-3157 GCA_002377985.1 Halieaceae bacterium UBA3479
TGAAACTTGTGCGCCGTCCTCGGGGCGCACCCCAGATACAACGATGCTTGCCCTCCCCCAGTCAGCCGGTCACACTGGCCGCGTATGCACCAACCAATTAACCCCACGGGCTGCTGACCGCACTGCTCGTGAACGAGCGACTCCGACGAACAAACCGTGGCAAGACTCCCACAAGCTTTTCTCGATGACCTTTTGGACCGACTCGACATCGTCGAGGTCATTGATCGTCGCGTAAAACTCAAAAAAGCGGGCAAAAACTACAGCGCCTGTTGCCCCTTTCACGACGAGCGAACCCCCTCGTTTTCGGTAAACCCCGAGCGCCAGTTTTACTACTGCTTTGGCTGCGGCGCGGGTGGCAATGCACTGGGCTTTGTCATGGATTACGAGCGCCTCGATTTTCGCGAGGCGGTGGAAGGGCTAGCGCAGAGCGTGGGCCTCGAGGTCCCCCAGGAAGACCCAAGAGAGGGGCGCGAACCGCCACGGGATCAGAATAAACCGCTCTATGAGGCGTTGGAGCGCGCTAGCAAATTCTATGAGGGCGCGCTGCGCCAGCACCCCGAGCGCCACAAAGTGGTGAACTACCTCAAGGGCCGTGGCCTCACCGGTGAGATTGCCCGGGACTTTCGCATTGGCTTTGCTCCCTCGGGGTGGGACAACCTGCTGCAGGCCAACGGCGCCGACGACAGCGCGCAGGATTTGCTTATGCGCTCGGGCATGCTGGTCAAGAACGATAAAGGCCGCATCTATGACCGCTTTCGCGAGCGGGTGATATTTCCCATTCAGGATCAGCGCGGCCGCGTGATCGCTTTTGGCGGTCGGGTACTGGGGGATGACAAACCCAAGTACCTGAACTCTCCTGAAACACCCGTATTCCAGAAGTCCCGGGAACTGTACGGGCTCTGGCAGGCGCGCAAACATCCCCGGCGACTCGAGCGCATTGTGGTGGTTGAAGGCTACATGGACGTGATTGCCTTAGCGCAATTTGGCATCCCCTATGCCGTGGCCACCCTCGGCACCTCAACCAGCGAGACCCATCTTGAACGGCTATTTCGCATCGTGCCCGAGGTGGTGTTTTGCTTTGACGGCGATGAGGCGGGGCGCAAAGCGGCGTTTCGGGGACTCGAGGCCACCCTGCCGGCCATGCAGGATGGCCGTCAGGCCAAATTTCTGTTTTTGCCCGAGGGCGAGGACCCCGACACGGTAGTGCGGGCCAAAGGCAGAGCGTATCTGGAGAATCTCTTCGACCACGCCGACCCGCTGGAGACGTTTCTGTTTAACCATCTAGCGGAGGGCCTTGACCTGGAGAGCATGGATGGACGGGCGCGGTTCTCCAAGCTCGCCGCACCGCACCTGCATCGCTTGCCCGAGGGGGTATTTAAAACCCTCATGTATCAGGCGCTGGCTGATAAAACCGGCATCGATGTCGACAGCCTCAAACGGCTTCAGCCACCACCGGCGCCACGCCCCGAGCCCGAGGCCAAAGACAGCGCAGCCGAGGCATCCGATGCGCCACCCCCCTATGACACCCAGGAGCCACCCCCCGAAATGGAGGTGCCACCTGAGTACGCTGCTTCAGAAAACCTTTCCCCCAGCTCGTCCAATCCGGTGCACCGGCTACTCGGACTGCTGGTACTCAAGCCCGCTCTGGTGGAGCACGTCCCGGGCGACCTTCTGAGTGGCGAGGGCGATCGGGATGAGGTGTTACTCACTGAGGTGGTCACACATATCCGCCGCTACCCCGAAGTGACAACCGCCGCCCTGCTGGGATTTTGGTTTGGCACGCCTGAGGGGGACTTTCTCAACGCCCTTGCCGGACGGGAGACCATTGAAGAAGACGCCGGACTCAAAGCCCTCTGTCTGGCGCTGGTTGAAAAATTAAGCCGCCACCCCGCTCTGGACGCGGCACGCCAACGGGTAGAGGCCCTCAAAAAGAAGCCCTATGCGGAGCTGACCACCGAAGAAAAACAAACCCTGCTCTCGCTAACCCAGGAAATCCGCAGGCTTTCGGGTAAACACTGAACGCCCGTGGCCAGACAGCACCCCTTAATACGCCCCTCGGTACATCAGGCGGGCGAGACTGACCCGGCACGAACCCACGCTGCTGCTCAACCGGGTGCCCGCTGCGCCCCTCTCGCATCTCCTCCTGCTAGGGCATGAAGATACGGCCCCAACCGGGTGATTTGCGTCGAAAAATGGCGGTTGAGGCGCGTAACAGTGGCCGGCATTTTGCCACCAATCAGGTTGGTGATTAGCGCGCCAAGTCGTTATAATCCGCGGTCCTTTTTTTGCCACACCCATGCAGGCCCCGAATGACCGACCGAGTGCATCAGCAATCCCGCCTTAAAGCCCTGATTGCAAAGGGAAAAGAACAGGGATACCTGACCTACGCTGAGGTCAACGACCACCTTCCGCAAGACATCTCAGACCCCGATCAGGTTGAAGACATCATCCAGATGATCAACGACATGGGCATTCAGGTGTTTGAACAGGCACCCGATGCCGATGAATTACTGATGGCCGAAGGCGATCGCTCTGCGGATGATATCGCGGCAGCCGAAGCCGCGGCGGCGCTGGCGGCGGTGGAGCAGGAAGCCGGCCGCACCACGGACCCTGTACGCATGTACATGCGCGAGATGGGCACCGTGGAACTCCTCACTCGCGAGGGCGAGATCATCATCGCCAAGCGGATTGAGGAAGGCATTCGTGAGCTGATGGCCGCTTTGGCGCACTATCCCAATGTCGTTCGCCGACTCTGTAACGAGTACGATCTGGTCGCCAAAGAAGAGCGCAAGCTGATCGATATCATGATCGGCTATCTCGACCCCGCCGAGCATGTGCCCTCAGCCTCTGAGATGGCCGCTGCCTCCGAGGAGAAAGGCGGCGATGACGAGGATGAGGAGTCTCCTGACGTGGGCCCCGACCCCGTCGAGGCCAAGAAGCGCTTTGCAGCACTCAAGCGGCAATGCACCAAGACTGAGAAAGCGATTGCGGCCAAGGGACGCGATCACAAAGAGGCCATTGCCGAGATGAACAAGCTCGGCGAGCTCTTCAAGTTCTTCAAGCTGACCCCGCGCGTATTTGACCCCCTCATCGATGATCCCCGGATTGCCCTGGCGGCAGTGCGCGAGCCCGAGCGGGAGATCATGCGCATTGTGGT
>DFQW01000060.1:3511-4110 GCA_002377985.1 Halieaceae bacterium UBA3479
CGTGTCGCGCGCAAAAAAGACGTGGGCCCGCGCATCAACCAACACAAAGACGAGATTCAGCGCCTGCAGCGCCAGATTGGTAACGTAGAAGAGGCAACGGGTCTCACCATTGCCGAGATCAAAGAGATCAATCGCCGCATGAGCATGGGCGAAGCCCGAGCCCGTCGCGCCAAGAAAGAAATGGTCGAAGCCAACCTGCGTCTGGTGATTTCGATTGCCAAGAAGTACACCAACCGCGGCCTGCAGTTTTTGGATCTGATTCAGGAAGGCAACATTGGCCTGATGAAGGCGGTTGATAAATTCGAATACCGCCGCGGCTACAAATTCTCGACCTATGCCACCTGGTGGATTCGTCAGGCCATTACGCGGTCGATTGCGGATCAGGCCCGCACCATTCGTATTCCGGTGCACATGATCGAAACGATCAACAAGCTGAACCGCATCTCGCGCCAGATGCTGCAGGAGATGGGCCGCGAGCCCACGCCGGAAGAGCTCGGCGAGCGCATGGACATGCCCGAAGATAAAGTACGCAAGGTGCTCAAGATTGCCAAAGAACCGATCTCCATGGAGACGCCCATTGGCGACGACGAAGACTCGCA
>DFQW01000060.1:4501-5750 GCA_002377985.1 Halieaceae bacterium UBA3479
CTGCGGATGCGCTTTGGCATCGATATGAATACCGACCACACCCTTGAAGAGGTCGGCAAACAGTTTGACGTGACCCGGGAGCGTATTCGGCAGATCGAAGCAAAGGCCCTGCGCAAGCTGCGCCACCCCACGCGTTCAGATTATCTGCGCAGCTTCCTGGACGATTAATCCATGCGGGTCGCCACACTGCTCGCCCTGCTGGGGTGTCTGCTCAGTTGTGGCGAAGCCAATTCCCCCGCCCCTACCACTGCGGCAATGAGCGCCTCTCTTGCCGGTGCGCCGGCGGAGACCATTTGGCGCGGTCAGTGTGTGGCGTGCCATGGCAGCTCGGGCGAGGGTAATCGTGCCCTGGAGGCACCCGCGCTCACCCAGCTCTCTTCCGCCTACCTCAGCCGCCAGCTCACCCATTTTGTGAGCGGCGTGCGCGGCGCTCATCCCGATGATGCCGCGGGTAAGCGAATGGCACTGAGCGTGGCCAGTCTGACCCCCGAGGACATCGCCGGCCTCGCCACCTTCCTGTCCACCGAGCTACCCGGCACCCGGCCGACCACAAGCCTCAAAGGCGATGCGGCCCGCGGAGAGGATTACTACACCAATTTATGCAGCGCCTGCCATGGGGGCAATGCGTTGGGTAACGACTTGCTGGGCGCCCCAGCGCTGGCAGGGGTCAGCGACTGGTATCTGCTCTCGGCCTATCAGGGCTTTCTCGATGGCCTTCGCGGCCAGCATCCCGACGATACCTATGGCGCACAAATGGCCAGGCTTGCCCCTGCGCTCCCCAACAGTGACCACCTGCGGGATGTCATCGCCTTTATCAACACCCTGCCGCCCCAACGACCCTGACCGCTTGCCTATACTGGGCAGCGAACAGAGGGGTAGCTGCGATGAGTAGCCAACACAGCGCACAGTTATTGTTTAGCGTCTTCGCTGCGCTCATTGCATTAACACTCCATGCCGGTGGCGCTGAAGCCCAACCCCCCGGCACCAACGAATCACCCTCCGCCGGCTTTGTGCTGAGCACCACTTGCCCGGCGTCCTTTGAGCGCAGCGACGATGGGGGGTGCGTCCTCCGCAACCGCTACCGCGACTATGCCTCGCTTCGCGACGCGGGGGTGGGCGGGCTCAAAAGCGGCTTACCCCGGCTGCGCGAGGGGTTCACCCCCGAACAAATTGACCTGGGGCGCTACCTGTTTTTTGACCCGATCCTGTCAGCCGATGGCACCGTATCCTGCGCCAGCTGCCACGACCC
>DFQW01000060.1:6104-6494 GCA_002377985.1 Halieaceae bacterium UBA3479
AGCTTGTGGAACGTGGGCTTTTTATCAGCGCTCTTGTGGGATGGCTCCAAATCGAGCCTCGAAGGGCAAATGCAGGGGCCCCTGTACTCACCCGTCGAGATGGGCAATACCCCGGCGCAACTTCTGGCTACGCTTAACGCCAGCAACACCTACCGCCCGCTGTTTAAACAGGCCTTTGGCACCACGCCGATATCACTCGAGCACCTCTACACTGCCATTGCGGCTTTTGAGAGCTCGCTGATCTCGCTCAACAGTCGCTACGATCTCTACGCCCACGGTTATCACGCCGCGCTGAATGAAGAAGAGATCGCAGGGCTCAATGTGTTCCGATCCTTTGTGGGTCGCTTCGCGGAGTGCCACACACCGCCGCTCTTTACCAACCACCAGCTA
>DFQW01000009.1 GCA_002377985.1 Halieaceae bacterium UBA3479
AGTAGGACGCGAACTTTTTCTTTTTCAGCCTCACTGAGCAAAGGGTTCCAAACATCAAAAATCAGAATAATGCGGGTCTCGTCGGCATCGTTGCGGGCTTCATGTTCTATCGTGTCATCAAATGCCCACGCTGTGCCTAGCCGCCATTGTCTCTCCTCATTCCCTACGCGGAAGAATGCTGGGCCTGGCAATATCAGGGGCAAATGAACTAATAGTCTTGTATTAGTCGAACCTGTGTGGGGAGGTATCGAAGTTTGGGGTGCGAGAGCCGAAAAAAGGGCGGTGGGTGCAAAGCCCGGTTGGTAGGCCAACGGTATTTGGTTTAGTGCGCGCATCGTTGCGGGACAAAAATCTGCTGCTGGCTGAACGGTGCCGTCGCGCCAGAGCCAAATACTGCTCCAGCTGTGGTTATTGTTGAGCGAAGCAAATTGATTTTCGGGCGTGCCAGGGGCGTATTGAACATAAGGTGACCAGTTCATGGCAGCATTATTTTGCAGGCTTTGCAGTTCTTCGGTAATCACCGTCGTAGCAGCCTCCAAGTCCTCCATCCAAGGGAAGTACTCTTTATCGAAAAAGGGTATGGCCGGTAATCTTGGATAATGTAGTTGTATCGGAGAGGCTTGGTGTGCCCGGGCGATTCCACTGGCAATGTCTATGGCCTCGCTGAATCTTTGTCGATGCTCGTTCGGCTCAGACGCTTCCAGGGGCCCCAGTAAGTCTCGGAGATGTCTTGCCTGCGCTGCGGCCTGATCCCGCACAACGCTACTGGCATAAGAGATCTGCTGAACGAGATTTGCCGGAAGCCTATCAGGGTGAGGCGATATTTTCAGCGCGTTCTTATAAATCTCTGCTGCCGATCTGACTCGCCCTGTTTGCTCCAATACAGATCCCTTGGCGAGTAGCGCCAGAAAGGAATAGGGATCAATCGCTAGCGCCTTATCGAGAGCGCCAAGGGCTGCGAGCAAAGCGCCTTCAGCGCGGTGCGCCATCGCCAAATTGATGTAGACGTCATGGTTGTCTGGGAACAGTTCTCGGGCAGTGGCTAATATCTCAAGTGCTGACCCGCTTTTGCCTGCACGCAGTTGACCCTGAGCATCAGTCAGGAGTCCAACCAGCTGTGGACTATCTGCCATGTGCAACGCCTTTCCAATCACCTTCCGTAAGTCTAATCCAAACCGGTCTGTTACACAGAGCTTGCGGTGATATCAGTACAACGCTGCAGCGAAGGCCTCTCTAACGGATGCTGGGGGCCTTGCTGTCGCCACCCGTAGCATCGTTGGCCGTTTTATCACGGTGCTGGCGAGACCCAAAAGCAGGTTGCAGTGACTTTCGCCAGGTCGGCGCCCCGGGTGGCGTTTTCAGAACATGTGGGGTCCCCAACCATCACGCTTACGGCCCCGTTACTTTCCACCTTCAATCGCAGGCTGGATTTTTGGATGATGAGCGGCAGAGGCCAAGAACCCAGGAGTGGGAGCGAAGCCAAGAACCTGCTCTATCACGACCCCGCCGGTAAGCACTTCCACATCTTTATTGGCTGCGCCAATGACGGATAACCCTAGCGGTAAACCTCGTAACTCCCCCATCGGAAGGGTGAGATGCGGATAGCCTGCTATCGCTGCCATGTAGCCGGCGCCCAGCCACGCGGGCCACACATCACCATTAATGAGATCGATGGGGGGTGATAGCGGCCCCGAAGGCGCGACCAAAAGATTAACCTCTGCTTCCAAGAGAAGTTGGTCGATTCCATTTTGTCGGCTCGCGGTTTGAATGGCGTTTAGTGCGGTCCTGTGATCTGGGGAGTCAACGCTGGGTCGCTCTGATGATGAGATCAGGTGCTCCTGCCCAAAAAGCGTGAGCTCTATGTCACTGTTCTCAAGGTTAAATTCTATTAGCGATGCCAATGAGGATACAGCCAACCGTTCTTTTCGCTGGGCAAAAAATTTATCGAGGGACTCTGCAAATTCTATTTCCAGAACCGCGAGCTCATTCTGCCAGTAGTGTGGGTCTGATAGATCAAACTCGGTGATATCAACTAGCGTCACTCCCGCTTCTTTGAGTGCCGCCAGAGATTGATCAAACAACGTGTTAATGCCAGGGTTTTCTCCCTGAGCGAACCGCAGCACACCGATACGAAGGTCTTCTGCTGACCTGGCTTGAGCCTCTGAGAAGCGGTTACTGTTGGTCAGTACATCCATCATTTTTATGGCATCGGTGACGGTCTTGGTCATGGGTCCTGCGGTATCCTGAGATGCTGAGATCGGGACGATACCTTCAGTAGAGAGTAATCCCACCGTTGGTTTGAAGCCTACGATGCCGTTAACGTGAGCCGGGCAGATAATGGACCCATTGGTTTCTGTGCCCACCGCCAGCGTAGCCAGCCCTGCTGCGATGGCAGCACCCGAGCCCGAACTCGAGCCACAGGGAGATCGGTCGAGGATATGCGGATTTTTAACTTGCCCACCTACCGAGGACCATCCGCTCACAGAGTGAGTGGATCGAAAGTTGGCCCACTGGCTCAAGTTGGTTTTGCCGAGAATGACCGCGCCGGCCGCGCGCAACCTTGCAACGATAGGGCTATCCTGCAGACTGTAGTTGTCGAGTAGCGCAGACGACCCGGCGGTTGTCGGTATCGGATCCAGCGGTTCAATGTTGTCTTTTATTAACACGGGCGCGCCGCCCA
>DFQW01000094.1 GCA_002377985.1 Halieaceae bacterium UBA3479
TCGAGCATGATCCCGGCGGCAAGCAACACCTCACCGGTGGACGGATCGATCACGTCCTGAGCCACGATACGACCCAGCACCCGCTCGGACAAAGATTCGATGATGTCGCCACCGTCGATGACCGAAGTCATCACCAGTCCCTGATCGGTACCGCAGTCCTGCTCGGTAACCACCACATCCTGAGCGACATCCACCAAACGTCGAGTAAGGTAACCGGAGTTCGCTGTCTTCAGGGCGGTATCGGCAAGACCTTTGCGCGCGCCGTGGGTTGAAATGAAGTACTGCAGTACGTTCAGACCTTCGCGGAAGTTAGCCGTGATAGGCGTTTCGATAATAGAGCCGTCCGGCTTCGCCATGAGTCCACGCATACCGGCAAGCTGCCGGATCTGAGCGGGTGAGCCCCGTGCACCGGAATCTGCGTACATGTAAACCGAGTTGAAGGAGGCCTGCTCTTCATCCTTGCCATCCCGGTTGGTCACCGTCTCCTTGGATAGGCCCGCCATCATGGACTTGGACACCTGATCATTGGTTCTCGACCAGATATCAATCACCTTGTTGTACTTCTCACCCTGGGTCACCAGACCGGCGCGGTACTGCTGCTCGATCTCAGCCACTTCACCCTCTGCGCGAGCAATCAACGCGGCTTTTGCTTCGGGAATCGCGAAATCATTAACGCCAATAGAGGCACCTGACCGGGTTGAATACTCATAGCCCGTGTACATCAATTGATCCGCAAAAATCACGGTCGACTTCAATCCCACTGCGCGATAGCACTGGTTGATAACGCGTGAAATCGCCTTCTTTACCATGGGCTGGTTGATCAAGTCGTAAGACAGGCCATCGGGGACGATATCCCATAAAAGCGCTCGTCCCACGGTCGTCTCAACGATACGGGTACGCTCGGTGGTCTCCTCACCAAGATTCATCAAGGTCTCGTGGATACGCACTTTCACACGCGCCTGCAGATGCACCTGCCCACTACCAAAGGCACGCTGAACTTCCTGAGTATCAGCAAAAGCCATGCCCTCGCCTTTGGCGTTGACGCGCTCTCGGGTCATGTAATAGAGACCCAGAACCACATCCTGAGAGGGAACAATAATGGGATCACCCGATGCCGGCGAGAGAATATTGTTGGTCGACATCATCAGAGCGCGTGCTTCAAGCTGAGCTTCAAGGGTCAGCGGCACGTGCACCGCCATCTGATCTCCATCAAAGTCGGCGTTGTAGGCGGCACATACCAACGGATGCAGCTGAATCGCCTTACCCTCGATCAGCACCGGCTCAAAAGCCTGAATACCCAAACGGTGCAGGGTCGGCGCTCGGTTCAGGAGCACCGGGTGCTCGCGGATCACCTCGGCGAGAATATCCCACACTTCTGGCGGCTCACGCTCGACCATCTTCTTGGCCGCCTTGATTGTGCTCGCAAGGCCACGTAACTCCAGCTTGCCAAAGATAAAGGGCTTGAACAGTTCCAGCGCCATTTTCTTGGGCAGGCCACACTGATGCAGTTTGAGCGTAGGGCCTGTCACGATCACAGAGCGGCCCGAATAGTCCACGCGCTTGCCCAACAGGTTCTGGCGGAATCGTCCCTGCTTACCCTTGATCATATCAGCGAGGGATTTAAGCGGACGCTTGTTGGAGCCCGTGATTGCACGACCACGTCGACCGTTGTCCAGCAGGGCGTCGACCGATTCCTGTAGCATCCGCTTCTCGTTACGCACGATGATATCGGGGGCATTCAGATCGAGCAGCCGCTTCAGACGATTGTTGCGGTTGATAACGCGACGGTAGAGGTCATTGAGATCGGAGGTTGCAAAACGACCGCCATCCAACGGCACCAACGGACGAAGGTCAGGCGGCAACACAGGTAGCGCATTGAGAATCATCCACTCCGGCTTGTTCCCTGACTTATCGAAGGCTTCCATGAGCTTGAGCCGCTTGGAGAGCTTCTTGATCTTGGTCTCGGAGTTGGTCTGCGGAATCTCCTCACGCAGTTGCTCAATCTCCGCTTTGAGATTGATCTCCTTCATCAGGTCCTGAATTGCCTCAGCACCCATCTTGGCAGTGAACTCGTCGCCATACTCTTCCATGGCCTCGTAGTACTGCTCGTCATTGAGTAGCTGGCCATGCTCCAAGGCCGACAATCCGGGGTCGGTCACCACATAGGCCTCAAAGTACAAAATGCGCTCTATATCGCGGAGCGTCATATCCAGCAACAAACCAATCCGAGATGGCAGTGACTTCAGGAACCAAATGTGCGCCACCGGGCTCGCCAACTCGATATGGCCCATTCTCTCGCGGCGAACCTTGGCCAAGGCAACCTCAACGCCACACTTCTCGCAGATGACGCCGCGATGCTTGAGGCGCTTGTACTTGCCGCAAAGGCACTCATAGTCTTTCACCGGACCAAAAATCTTTGCGCAAAAAAGCCCGTCGCGCTCCGGCTTGAAGGTGCGGTAGTTGATGGTCTCGGGCTTCTTCACCTCGCCGAATGACCACGACCGGATCATCTCCGGAGAGGCAAGACCGATACGAATCGCGTCGAAGTCTTCGTTTTTCTCCCTGCTCAGCAGGTTCAGCAAATCTCTCACGTTCTCTCTCCCCTCAGAAGCCGGATGACTCAGACTCAAGATCGATATCGATCCCGAGCGAGCGGATTTCTTTGATCAACACGTTGAAGGACTCGGGCATACCCGGCTCCATCTGGTGATCCCCATCGACGATGTTCTTGTACATCTTGGTGCGTCCAGCCACGTCGTCCGACTTAACGGTCAGCATCTCCTGCAGGGTATAGGCAGCGCCGTAGGCTTCGAGCGCCCAGACCTCCATTTCCCCAAAGCGCTGGCCACCAAACTGCGCCTTGCCACCCAGCGGCTGCTGAGTAACCAGACTGTAAGAGCCGGTAGAACGCGCATGCATCTTGTCATCAACCAGGTGGTTGAGCTTCAGCATATACATGTAGCCCACGGTCACAGGACGATCAAACTGATCACCGGTTCGCCCGTCAAACAACGTCAGCTGTCCACTGTCAGGCAGTTCGGCCATGCGCAGAAGTTCTTTAATGGATTCCTCACGCGCGCCGTCGAAGACCGGCGTAGCCATGGGTACGCCCGCACGCAGATTTTCTGCCAGCGCCAGCAACTCCTCGTCACTGAGTGAGGCAATATCTGCGCTACGGCGACTATCCGTTGTATGGCTATACACCTGCTTGAGGAAGCTGCGAAGCTGGGTCAGCTTGACCTGCTGTTCCAGCATTTCGTCAATCTTGCGACCGAGACCACGGGCAGCCATGCCCAGGTGAGTCTCAAGGATCTGTCCCACGTTCATTCGCGAAGGCACACCCAGCGGATTGAGCACGATATCGATCGGATCGCCATGCTCGTCATAGGGCATATCCTCAACCGGCATGATGACGGAAATCACACCTTTGTTTCCGTGCCGGCCCGCCATCTTGTCGCCAGGCTGAATGCGTCGCTTGACCGCAAGGTATACCTTGACGATCTTGAGCACGCCAGGCGCGAGGTCATCACCGCTCTGCAGCTTTTCTTTCTTGATCTCGTAGCGCTCTTCAAGCTGCTTGTTCTGCTCTTCGAGCAGCCGCTGAGCAGCAGCCAACTGACTGTTGAGGTCAGCATCGGAAAGCTTCAACTTGAACCATTGATCGCGATCCAAATCGGCCAATACCTGCTTGGTCAGCTTGGTACCCTTGCTCAGGCCACCGCCAGAAACCGTTGCTTTGCCCTCGAGCAGTCCGGCGAGGCGAGCATAGGTCGCCTCTTCGTAGATCCGGTACTCTTCTCTGAGGTCTTTTCGGTAATCGGCCAGCTGTGCCGCTTCGATTTGCTTGGCACGCGGATCCTTTTCAAGGCCGTCTCGTGTGAACACCTGCACGTCGATCACCGTACCCTTATAACTCGAAGGCACGCGCAATGATGTGTCTTTCACGTCGGAAGCTTTTTCGCCAAAGATCGCCCGCAAAAGCTTTTCTTCCGGTGTTAGCTGGGTTTCGCCCTTAGGGGTTACCTTGCCAACCAGAATATCGCCCGCGTCGACCTCGGCACCGATGTAGACGATGCCCGACTCATCGAGCTTGCCCAATGCGCCCTCGCCCACATTTGGTATATCCGCAGTAATTTCCTCGGACCCGAGCTTGGTGTCACGCGCGATACAGGTCAGTTCCTGAATATGGATCGTGGTAAAACGATCCTCCTGCACGACACGCTCAGACACCAGAATCGAATCTTCGAAGTTGTATCCGTTCCAGGGCATAAACGCGATGCGCATGTTCTGGCCCAGAGCCAGCTCACCGAGATCCACTGAGGGCCCATCAGCGAGAATGTCCCCGCGCTCAACCACATCACCCCGCTTAACGATGGGGCGCTGGTTGATGCAGGTGTTCTGGTTGGATCGCTTGTATTTGGTCAGGTTGTAAATATCAACCGGCGAGTCATCAATGCCCACTTCCTTGGCATTGACCCGCACCACGATGCGGCTGGCATCTACCGAGTCAATCACGCCGCCCCGTGCCGCGACCTCACACACGCCGGAGTCGGAGGCAACGTAACGCTCCATGCCCGTACCCACCAGCGGTTTTTCTGTCTTCAGGGTCGGGACCGCCTGACGTTGCATGTTGGAACCCATCAATGCCCGGTTCGCGTCGTCATGCTCAAGGAACGGAATAAGCGCCGCCGCAATCGATACCACCTGCTTGGGTGATACATCCATGTACTGCACGTCGACCGCGGGCTTGACCGTAAATTCATTCATGTGGCGCACGTTGATCAGGTCGTCGACAAAACGATTCTTGGTATCCAATGTTGCCGAAGCCTGTGCGATCACGTACTCCGCCTCGTTAATCGCAGACAGATACTCGATATCGTCGGTCACAACACCGTCGACTACTTTGCGATAGGGCGACTCGAGGAAGCCGTATTCATTGGTTCGTGCGTAAGTCGCGAGGGAGTTAATCAGACCGATGTTCGGTCCTTCCGGTGTCTCGATGGGACACACACGGCCATAGTGCGTGGGGTGCACGTCGCGCACCTCAAAGCCTGCTCGCTCACGGGTCAGACCACCCGGCCCAAGTGCAGAAACACGACGCTTGTGCGTGACTTCCGACAACGGGTTATTCTGATCCATAAACTGAGAGAGCTGACTGGAACCGAAGAATTCCTTCACAGCCGCCGATACCGGCTTGGCGTTAATCAGATCCTGCGGCATCAGGCCTTCGCTTTCGGCCATGGAGAGACGTTCCTTGACGGCACGCTCAACTCTCACCAGGCCGACGCGGAACTGGTTTTCAGCCATTTCACCCACAGAGCGCACGCGGCGGTTGCCCAGGTGGTCAATGTCATCCACCACTCCCTTACCGTTACGGATGCCCACCAACGCGCGAATGACATCCACGATGTCTTCTTTATCCAGCGTAGCCGAACCCAGCTTGTCTTCCCGACCGAGGCGTCTGTTGAACTTCATGCGGCCCACTGCCGACAGATCGTAGCGCTCCGGGGAGAAGAACAGATTCTGGAAAAGATTCTCGGCCGACTCTTTGGTGGGCGGCTCTCCCGGGCGCATCATGCGGTAAATTTCAACCAGCGCCTCAAGCACACTGCGGGTTGAATCCGCCGCCAATGTGTCGGAGATAAAGGGCCCACAGTCGTATTCGTTGGTGTAGAGGGTTTCGATGGTATCGATGCCCTTCTTTCGCAGCTCTGCAAGCAACGCAACGGTAATCTCAGAGTTGCACTCTGCCACTAGCTCGCCCGTGGCGGTATCAACGATATTCTTCGACAGCCGTCGACCTTCTAAATATTCCTCAGGCACCGAGAGGAGCTCGATACCCGCGTCATCCAATTCCCGGATGTGTCTTGCGGTAATACGGCGACCCCGCTCAACAATAACTTTTTTACCGGCAAGAATATCGAACGCCGCCATATCGCCCTGCAGGCGCTTGGGCACCAAGGTCATGGTGGCAGATCCTTCCTCGCCCAGCTGGAAGGTGGTGGTCTCGTAGAAAATATCGAGGATTTCCTCTGAGTCGAAACCCAGCGCACGCAGCAACACGGTCGCCGGCAACTTACGACGACGATCAATACGGACGTATACGAGATCCTTGGGATCAAACTCGAAATCCAACCAGGAGCCACGGTAGGGGATCACCCTGGCGCTATAGAGCAGCTTGCCTGAGGAGTGGGTTTTGCCGCGGTCGTGGTCAAAAAATACCCCTGGGGAACGATGTAGCTGAGAAACAATAACCCGCTCGGTACCATTGATGACGAAAGTACCGTTTTGGGTCATCAGGGGAATCTCACCCATATACACATCTTGCTCTTTGATGTCCTTGATGGATTTAGACGACGACTCCTTGTCGTAAATGATCAAGCGAACCTTCACACGGAGCGCACAGGCGTAAGTTGTGCCGCGCAACACGCATTCATCCACGTCGAAAACGGGCTCACCCAACTTGTAATCCACATACTCCAGCGCAGCGTTACCGCTATAACTGACGATCGGGAAAACCGATTTGAAGGCGGCATGTAGGCCGCTCTCTTCGCGCTCCTCCAACGACACGCCGTCCTGGGTAAACTTGCGATAGGAATCCAGCTGGATCGCCAACAGGTAAGGGATATCCATCACCTTGGGCAAGGAACCGAAATCTTTGCGAATGCGCTTCTTTTCCGTGTACGAGTAAGTCATCAGTACTCCCCTACGGTCTATGCCGCCAAACGGTGACACAAACCTTAAAATTCAAATACCGGCCTTAGAACCGGGAAAAGGCCGGAGCGCTATGCGCCCCAGCCCTGTTACGGTACCTGCTAAAACGTAGCGCTCAATTACTTGAGCTCTACCGTACCGCCTGCTTCTTCGATCTGCTTCTTGATGTCTTCCGCTTCGGCTTTTGACGCGCCTTCCTTCACGGGGCCGGGCGCACCATCAACAACAGCTTTGGCTTCCTTGAGGCCGAGACCGGTCACAGCGCGAACAACCTTGATCACGTTGACCTTCTTCTCGCCGCCAGAGGTGAGAATGACGTCAAATTCCGTCTGCTCCTCTGCTGCCGCACCGCCAGCGGCGTCGCCACCAGCCGCGGGTGCAGCCACTGCAACCGCTGCGGCTGCAGAAACACCAAACTTCTCTTCCATCGCTTCAACCAGTGCAACGATGTCCATTACGCTCATCTCGGCAATTGCGTCGAGAATCTCGTCTTTTGAAAGTGCCATGTCTTAATCTCCGTTAAAAATTGCAGGTCGAGGCTTTGCCTTATCAGGCCGCCTCTTGTTTCTGATCTCGAACCGCCGCCATAACGCGGACCAACTTGCCAGGAACGTCGTTTGACGTGCGCACCAGCTTCACGATAGGCGCCTTCATCACGCTCATCAGTGTTGCCAGGGCCTGATCCCGGGTGGGCAACTTGGCCAACACATCAAGCTGTTCTGCTCCGAGCAGCTTTCCGCTTACCGACAGTGCCTTCACCTCAAAACGATCATTCGTCGAGGCAAAATCCTTGAACAAGCGCGCTGCTGCGCCCGGATCTTCCATAGAAAACCCGAACAGGGAGGGGCCGGTTAATGTGTCGGTAACACACTCGTATTCGGTCCCTTCCAGTGCCCGCTTGGCCAGCGTATTCCGCACCACCCGCAGGGTGACGCAGTTTTCGCGAGCCGTGGCACGCAGAGCAGTCATGTCATTCGATGCAACACCGCGCGCGTCGGCAATTACAAGCGAAAGTGCACTGGCGGCTGTCTCGTTGACTTCAGCGACGATCGCTTTTTTCTCTTCGAGTCCAATAGCCACTTGGCTTACTCCTTTTGTGGTTGTTTAGGCCACCGCTATTGCAGCGACCCCCCTCGGTGATGAACTGCCTCACCATCTGCGTAGGCTCTGGGATTGCCATCCCCTTATTAAGGCACCTTAAAAAGTGCCACCTACGGTCTTTGACAGCCTTTGGCGTTCAGTGGGGACGAACCACACTTTCCTGCAAAGACTTCCAAAGCGGGCAAAGCCTGTGTTGCACCTTGCCCGACCCCCCCGTAAAACAAAAAGGGGCCTGTGACCGCGGGCAAATGCACGCGGCCATATGCTGAACTTAAAAATCGATCGCGTTGTGATCAATCGTGACGCCGGGACCCATAGTGGTCGACAGCGTCACCTTGCGCACGTATACCCCTTTGGCAGACGCAGGCTTGGCTTTCTTCAAATCAGACAAAACCGCAATCAGGTTGCCTTTAATCGCGTCTGGCTCAAAATTCACCTTGCCGATGCCGCCGTGAATGATGCCGTTCTTATCGGTACGGAAACGCATTTGGCCCGCCTTGGCATTCCTGACTGCCGTTTCTACGTCGGGGGTCACAGTGCCAGTCTTGGGGTTGGGCATCAGACCCCGGGGGCCCAATACCTGACCGAGCGTCCCGACCACGCGCATGGCGTCTGGTGAGGCAATGACGACGTCAAAATCCATCATGCCGCCCTTGATTTGCTCGGCCAGCTCTTCCATGCCCACAAAGTCGGCGCCCAAGGCCTTCGCCTTGTCGGCGCTATCACCCTGAGCAAAAACAGCAACACGCACCTCGGCACCCGTGCCATGGGGTAGCGTGGTGGCACCGCGCACACCCTGATCAGATTTGCGCGCGTCGACACCAAGATTAACCGCCACTTCGACCGTTTCGTTGAACTTTGCCGTACCAAATTCCTTCAGCAACGCAACCGCTTCATCCAGCGGGTAGCTGTGGTTGGCATCGACCTTCTCGCGGAACGCGCGAACGCGTTTTGATAACTTAGCCATCAGTTCACCCCCTCAGTCTCAATACCCGCTGAGCGCGCGCTACCGGCGATGGTTCGCACCGCTGCATCCATATCTGACGCGGTCAGATCAGGCCACTTTTGAGTCGCGACCTCTTCGAGCTGGGCACGCGTCACCTTGGCCACCTTTTCGGTGTTGGGCCTGGCCGATCCGCTCTTGATGCCAGCAATCTTCTTCAACAGCACTGCGGCCGGCGGCGTCTTTTTGATGTAGGTGAATGACTTGTCGCTGTAGACCGTAATCACCACGGGGATCGGCAAGCCGGGCTCCATGCTCTGTGTATCAGCATTGAAGGCCTTACAGAATTCCATGATGTTTACGCCCTTTTGGCCCAATGCAGGGCCAACCGGTGGGGACGGATTCGCCTGCCCAGCCGGGATCTGCAGCTTAATATAGCCGTCGATCTTCTTCGCCATGTTACTTTCTCCTGGGTTCAAACGCTGTCGTGCTACCTACCCTCGGCAAGGCACTCGAGCTCCCCACTTTCGCCGCAATGCGGCGTGATAAAAGAGGAAGGCTAGGCCTCCCTCACCCGATCAGGCTTTCTCGACCTGACCAAACTCCAGTTCTACGGGCGTCGAACGCCCGAAGATCAGCACCGCCACATTCAGACGGCTCTTTTCATAATTCACATCCTCAACAACACCGTTAAAGTCGTTGAAGGGTCCGTCAATCACACGCACCATTTCACCGGGCTCAAAGACCGTCTTGGGCTTGGGTTGGTCAACCCCTGCCTCTACGCGCTGTAAAATGGCGTTGGCCTCGGCATCGGTGATGGCTGAAGGCTTATCGGCCTTGCCTCCGATGAACCCCAGAACCCGGGGGGTCTCCTTGACCAGATGCCAGGTGTCGTCGTCGAGGCTCATCTGCACCAAGACATAACCCGGAAAAAACTTGCGCTCGCTCTTGCGCTTTTGCCCGCCCTTCATTTCGATCACTTCTTCGGTGGGGACAATGATCTCGCCAAAGCGATCTTGCATACCCAGGCGCTCTACGCGCTCCTGTATCGCCGTCGCCACCTTCTTCTCGTATTGAGAGTAGGCATGCACTACATACCACTTCAAAGCCATTGTCCTGCCCTCAACCTAGAATCAGTGACGCGAGCCAACCCAGCAAGCTGTCGAGGCCCCATAAAATCAGGCCAGTAATAATCACAAACACAAACACGATGAGTGTGGTCTGCGTGGTTTCCTGTCGCGTTGGCCAGACGACTTTGCGGATCTCTGTTCTCGACCCCTTCACCAAAGTCAAAAACTCACCGCCTTTTTGGGTCAGTGACGCCACCCAGCCCGCAACGAGCGCAAGCACCAACAGTGCAATCACCCGATACAGGATCGGTTGATCAGCATAAAAGCTGTTGCCGTAGACGCCGCCGGCTACTAACACCAGAACGACCAGCCATTTCAGCGAATCAAGCCTGCTCGCGGCGGCTTCACTCATGCTCACTCTCCACATAACCGGTGCGCTCGGCGCCGCCGGTACCAATAACCACCTCACGCGTGAGGTGGCAGGCCAGGAGGGAATCGAACCCCCAACCTGCGGATTTGGAATCCGCTGCTCTGCCAATTGAGCTACTGGCCTTCCACTTCTTTTCAGCCCTTTCCGGGGGCGAAAACACTGCTTTTCCAGAGACAACGAAGCCGAACAGCCAAAAAAGGCGGTTCGGCTCAGCTATCGGGCGGCCATCAAGCCGCCATACTGGTTACTCGATAATCTTGGCGACGACGCCCGCACCTACCGTTCGACCACCCTCTCGGATCGCAAAACGTAGGCCCTCTTCCATCGCAATCGGCGCAATCAACGTCGCTACAAAGTTAATGTTGTCACCCGGCATCACCATCTCAATACCCTCAGGCAACTCAACCGCTCCCGTCACGTCCGTCGTACGGAAGTAAAACTGCGGACGATATCCCTTAAAGAACGGCGTATGACGGCCACCCTCGTCCTTCGACAGCACATATACCTCTGCCTCAAACTTGGTGTGCGGCGTTACAGAGCCCGGAATCGCCAACACCTGACCACGCTCTACCTCATCACGCTTGGTACCACGCAGCAGAACACCAACGTTCTCGCCCGCTCGACCCTCATCCAACAACTTGCGGAACATCTCAACGCCCGTACAAGTCGTCTTCTGGGTGTCCTTGATACCGATAATCTCGATCTCGTCACCCACCTTAACAATACCGCGCTCAACTCGGCCCGTTACCACCGTACCCCGACCAGAAATCGAGAACACGTCCTCTACCGGCATCAAAAACGGCTGGTCAATCGCACGCTCAGGTTCAGGAATATAAGAGTCCAGCGTCTCAACCAGCGTCTTCACCGCCGTCGTGCCCAGACCATTGTCATCTTCACCATTCAACGCCATCAGCGCAGAACCACAGATAATCGGCGTGTCGTCTCCCGGGAACTCGTAGGTATCCAGAAGCTCGCGAAGCTCCATCTCCACCAGTTCCTTCATCTCCGCGTACTCTTCCGTGTCAACACCGCCGCAGTCTTCTGCCAGCAGGTCAGCTTTGTTCAGGAATACCACAATGTAGGGAACACCTACCTGGCGTGACAGCAGAATGTGCTCTCGCGTCTGGGGCATCGGGCCATCGGTCGCACCACATACCAGAATCGCCCCATCCATCTGCGCCGCACCCGTGATCATGTTCTTCACGTAGTCCGCGTGTCCGGGACAATCAACGTGGGCGTAGTGACGCGCTTCAGAGTTGTACTCAACGTGCGACGTCGCAATCGTGATACCACGCTCTTTCTCTTCCGGTGCGTTATCAATACCATCAAACGCTACCGCCGAGCCGCCCCAAACCTCTGAACACACCCGCGTCAGCGCAGCCGTCAGCGTCGTCTTACCGTGGTCTACGTGTCCAATCGTTCCCACATTCACGTGGGGCTTCGAACGCTCAAATGCTTCTTTTGCCATGGCGACACACTCTCCTGAGTCTTTGTCCGTTGGGCGCCCTTCGCGCCGCTCAACCTACTACCTACTTGCTACTTGTTACTTACCGGTATCACGCACTCGGCGCAGTACCGAATTGGAGCTCATAACCGGATTTGAACCGGTGACCTCTTCCTTACCAAGGAAGTGCTCTACCGACTGAGCTATATGAGCAAAACTGCTGCCCTTTTTTGGAGCGGGTAGCGGGGATCGAACCCGCATCATCAGCTTGGAAGGCTGAGGTTCTACCATTGAACTATACCCGCGGTACCTCGTTCACCCCGGGACCCGCACCGCATGCCGAAGGTTCTCCCTCCCCCGCCGGTGTAATCCTTGGTGGAGGGGGGTGGATTCGAACCACCGAAGCTCGCGCGTCAGATTTACAGTCTGATCCCTTTGGCCACTCGGGAACCCCTCCAGAAGGGCGCGTATTCTCTAGGTGTCGACCCCCTGTGTCAACCGTTTGCAAGGGGGAATTATTGGCCCCAAGAGGCTTCGACTGTGCGCTTTCCCGAGGTTTCAGCGACCCGACAAAGTGGCCTCAGGCTGGTGTGCCGCACTACCCGCCCACGGGGGTTAAAAAAACGGCTGAGAGGCCCGCTCCGGCAATCATTTGTGGCTGTCGCCCGCCGACAGCGAGGCGACCCCAAACTGGCGTAAACACAGGGCAGCACGAACAAAAATAATGAAATCAGTGCTGCTCTGCAGTATTCTGGGAGCACTCCGGGTATGGGAGAGGGTCTTCGCGGGATCCAAGTCGTATCAGGGCCGGCGAGGACCGAAATCCAATTCGGGGAAGTCGTGCCGCTATATTGATAACGATTATGGAGACTTCAATGAATACCAATCAAATACTCAACGTTCTCACCCTGCTGTTAGCTATCCTCGCCACGTTTTTACCAGACGCCTTTGCCTACTGGGGGCTTGCGCTTGTCGTCGTCGGTTTGGTGAGTGGCTTTATGAATCCGCTTGGCGATATGACCGCAAGAATGGCTTATACGGTGGCTGCCGTTTCGATACCCACGCTCGCGAATGGCCTGGACGCCATCCCTGTCGTCGGCGCCCCGATTAACGCGGTGATTGACCAGTTTATGGTCGCCATCGGCGCGATGGTCATCGCTAATTTCTTGCTGGTTGTCAAAGACCAGGTCATGTCATCGGGTAGCTGAACCCGACTCGGGCGGGCGGCACTCGCGCCGCCCGTTTTTGTCCCGAAACTCCAGCACATAATAGCGGGCCGCTGACCTTCTTCTACCTCTGCAAAACACCACGAAATCTCGCTCACACACTTTACTGCGCGACGCAAAAGCCTGCTCACGGGCGGTGGCAGAACGACCGAAGAAAGAAAAATGGAGCTGGCGAGAGGAATCGAACCCCCGACCGGCTGATTACAAATCAGCTGCTCTACCTACTGAGCTACGCCAGCTATGCGCGAGGCGCCGGCTGCAATCGCTCTAGGCGCCGGCGGGGGCGAATGATCCACTCAGGGGAGCCGATCGTCAAGTTGCTGTATCAACCAGAGCCTCAGCCCTTCTAGCACCAAATCGGGTTGATGCTCCAACTCTGGCATCAATGTGAGCAACCCGGCCGCACCCCCGCCGGTAAGCACAAACCGATGCTCCGGGTGGGCCGCTGCCGCCGCTTCCAGTAATCCCTTAACGGCCAGCCAAACCCCCGCATTGACACACCCCGCGGTGTCCTGCCCGGGGTTCACGGCCGGGGGAGCCAAACCGTCCACGCGGATCTTGCCGGTGCCCAGTCCCAATGAGCGGCGCATCAATTCAGCACCCGGCAGAATAAACCCGCCCTGATGTATGCCGTCTTGAGAAATGAGGTCCAGCGTAATTGCTGTGCCCGCATCCACCACACACAGGGGGCCGCCCAGGTGATGCCATGCGGCAAGCATCGCGAGCCAACGATCTACCCCCAGGCTCCGGGGTGCCGGGTAAGCATTACGTAACCCCAACAGCTCAGCATCAGCAGTGGCGTAGTGAATCCCGACAGACCGTCCCGCGGTCACAATCTCAGCCAGAGTTGCATCCAGATGATCTGTGGCCACACTGGCGATGGCCACCTTTTGCCACTCTCGCCCCTCGAGCATGGCGCGCAGCATCGCCATGTCCTCAGCCCTGCCGCCTTCACTGAGCAATCCAGAGTTCCCCGCCAGCCGCCACTTAATGGCGCTGTTGCCCACATCGAGCAACAGCCATGTCGCGGTCTTGTTCACGATAATCCTCCGAACTCCAGCACGCTCACCTCTCCTCCCGACACCGTGCGTCGCCCTGTAGGCGTCTCTATCAAAAGCGCTCCCTCCTCGTTGACGCCTGCGGCAGTGCCGATAATGGGCGCAGGATCACCGACCGTAACCGACCTGCCCAGCAGAAAATCGCGCCCTCGCCAGCGCGAGAGCCAATGTGAGAAACCGTGAGCGTCATAGTGGTCAAGTCCGTGAACCATAGTGTCAATGATCAGCGCCGCGAGCCTGTTGCGATCTACCGGCGCGCCAATCACCCGACTCAGGTCAGTCCACGCCCGATCAATCGTACCGGGCGCCAGCGCGGGCATCTGTACGTTCAGACCCACGCCCAGAACCAAACGCTGGCGCCCGTCTCGCTCCGGTAGCATTTCGACCAAAATCCCCCCCAGCTTTCGGCCATCGAAATAAAAATCATTGGGCCACTTGAGCTGCAACTCGGCGTCAAGTGCCTTGGCAAAGGCGTCGGCGAGCATGGCACCGACTGCCAAGCTGAGGCCTGCAAGCCGTGTGGGGGGTAAATCGAATTCCCAGCCCATTGACAGGTACAGATTGCCACCCGCCGGACTGTGCCAGACTTTACCGCGCCGACCCCGGCCCCGGGTCTGCTCCTCTGCCAACACCGTGAAGCCTTTCAGCTCAAACGTATTCCCGCGATCGCGCACGACATCATTGGTCGAACCCACGCGGTCATAAACGGTCAGCGAAACGGCCTGCGCCGCCGAGGGCGACAGCGCCGCCATGATACGCTGGTAATCCGGTGCATTGCTCTTCATGGGGGCTATGTTAAACGTCTGAACGTCGCAGCGCGCGCCTGACTAACCTGCTTGCCGCCTTTTTTTAATGGCGTTGCGCCCGATACGCCCACTGTCGCCCTCGTTGCAAGACGCCTACCCAGCGGTGTCCTCGACTGTCATGATAGAACCTCCCCAGCTGCCTGACTCCCAACCTATGACGGCATCGGAAAAAGCGCCGCAAATACGAGAACGCCTGCGCCTGCTGACAATGCTGCTGGCTTTGTCCACGGGGATCCTGCTCGTTGCGCAACTTTGGCAAGCACCGCTTACGGAGGCGCTGCTCACCGGCGCGGGTCGCGGCGTTATCTTTATCTTGCTGACGCTGGGCTTAATGGGTACCCAGCGGCTAAGCCTCATTCTCACTGCCTTGGTCTGCGCCAGCTCGCTTCCCGAGGTGCTGGCAGTGAATACTCACTTCAGGCTCACTCTATGGCTGGAACTCCCCACACTCATACTGTGTATGGGACTGCTTCTCACTTCCACTCAGACACAGCCCGCTCGGGAGCTACCGTAGTGGGCGTGGTGTCGGACACATTGAGTAGCCCGCTAGGAGAATTGCGCTTGGAGGCGAGCGCCCGTGGTCTCACCGCAATCCACTTTCCTTCCGAGGCTATCCGGCCAATAGCGGCGGACCACGGCAACCCAATTCTGGATCGCGCCAAAAGCCAACTCGACGCGTACTTTAATGGTGCACTGACGGAGTTCTCGGTACCTCTCGATTGGCGCGGGACGTCGTTCCAGCAAGCGGTGTGGGCAGCACTTATGCGGATCCCGTTTGGGGAGACTGTGAGCTATCGCCATATCGCTGCGGCAATCCATCGCCCCCGTGCGGCCAGACCCGTAGGGGGCGCTGTCGGGCGAAACCCGCTCCCCATTATTGTGCCTTGTCACCGCGTCATCGGGAGCGATCAGTCGCTGACAGGCTTCTCGGGAGGCCTCTGGATAAAAGAGCTACTGCTGAAACACGAAGGGGCACTGGGCACGGCCCGCTTCACGCATTGAGATCAGGGATAATCTCGTCCTTCAGACGCTCGATCGATTCCTTGAGCCTGAGCTTTTCTTTCTTGAGGCGCTGAACCAGGAGCTGGTTCTGCCAAGGCTGGTTCTGCATGTCGATGATTTTCTGGTCCAAGAGGCGATGTTGCGCCTGCATCAGCGCGAGGCGCTCAACCGCAGACAGCTCCTCATTCGCCGCCGCTTGATCTGGTCCGACTCGGTCTGTCATGCACTATCCTGAACCTGCCCCTGCGGAGAAATCTAACTGGGGAGCACCGACGCTGACAAGCGCCACGCTCATTTTCCTTCGGCGCAACGCGCTTCTCGGCGCAGTCGAGCGTCAGAACTCAAATGTCGGGGTCTCTCAGCAGCGCCGCATAATTTATCGTCGGATCCGCAGCGGCGACAAACTGGGGCGCCTTTAAGCTGTCCCATCGATTATAGCGAATGGACTCACCCTCCAGCGTTGTGACGCTGCCACCGGCCGCGCGCACCAGCGCGTCACCTGCGGCAAGGTCCCACTCGTAACAGGGAGACGTTCTGGCATACACATCAGCGTCACCCGACACCAGGTCACAAAATTTGAGCGCACTCCCGGCATTCAGGCGCTGAGCGCCATTTGCCAACGGTGAGAGCCGGTCCATCATCACCTGCACTCTCTCAGCGCGGTGGCGAGCACTGGCCGAGAGGGTTAAAGCCTCTGCCCCGTTCAACGGGCGTGTTCGCAGCGGCTCACCCTCATTGCGATTCGTCAGCGAAAAACGCCGCGCACCCCATAACGGTATACCCACATCTACGTGCGCTCTATTGGGTGCCGCGATCAGACCCAATACCGCTTCTGAATCGACGATCAGGGCAATATTAATCGTGAACTCTCCAGTGCCTTCGATAAATTCTTTGGTCCCGTCCAACGGGTCGATCATCCAGCATACTGGCCAATCCAGTCGCCCAATCAATTGCTCAAGGGTCGACTCCTCTGAAAGGATCGGGATGTCTGGCGTGAGTCGCTGCAAGGTATGGCAGATCAGCCGATGCGAGGCGTGGTCTGCTTCAGTTACCGGGCTTAAATCGGACTTTTGGCTCACCGCCACCTCACCTGCCTTGGCGTAAAGATCGAGCACGCACTGCGACACGTCCTCCGCCAGGGACAAGAGGCCGTTAAGGAGCTTGTGAAAGCTCAAATTTGTATCGTGCAGCATCCCATCGAGACCGGGGTTACCGCTATAGTGTGAGTCACTCATGGCTATAGGGTAGCACTCGATGGCACTGACCGTGGCCAATAGCCTGCAGGTTGAGCAAGTTGACTGGGATCAACTGGATACCATCTTGCTGGATATGGATGGCACGTTGCTCGATCTCGCGTTCGACAATCATTTCTGGGGGAAGGTGATCCCCGAGCGATGGGGTCACCTTAATGGCCTCGATCTGCCCAGCAGCCAGCAACATCTGGCGCCAATCTTTGCCAGGGAACAGGGAAAACTTAACTGGTACTGCCTTGATTTCTGGGGACAGACCCTCGGGCTAGACATAGCGTCGATCAAAACCACCTGCACCGATGGCATTCAATGGCGGCCACAGGCGGAGACATTTCTCCGCCGCCTGCGGGCCAGCCATTTGGATGTGGTGCTCATTACCAATGCCCACCCGGTGACACTGGACATCAAAGCAGAGAGACTGCCGCTGGCGAAGTGGTTCGATAAAATGGTGAGCTCTCACAGATACGGGGCGCCCAAAGAGACACCGCTGTTTTGGGAGCAATTGATCGCTGAGCGCCCCTTTAATCCGCATCGCACCCTGTTTGTCGATGACTCCGAACACGTACTGGACTCCGCACAAACATTTGGCATCTCGCATCTCATTACCCTGCGGCAGCCGGATTCGTCTCTGCCGCCCAGAACGAATACCCGCTACCCTTCCATCCACCATTTCGAAGAAATTATGCAGGGTCTTCCCACCATTGACTGATGCGAAAAACATACGCGGCAAAGTGCGGGTAGATAAATGGCTTTGGGCTGCGCGATTCTTCAAAACACGCACTCTCGCCAAGACCGCCATCGAGGGGGGCAAAGTGCAGATAGACGGCCAGCGCGTCAAGGTCTCCCGAGAGATCGCGCCGGGGGACGTTCTTCGCGTCCGTCAGGGGTGGGACGAGCGCGAGATTGTCGTCACCGCCGTGAGTGACCAGCGACGTGCCGCACCCATTGCACAAACGCTCTATGAAGAAACGCCAGAGAGCATACAGCGCAGGTCGCGGGCCGCAGAAGCGCGAAAGGCCGCGGGAGCCATGAGTAAGCCCACCCAAAAACCTGGCAAGCACGAACGCAAAGCGCTGGAGCGCCTGAGAAAACAGTTCGATCCCTCGTGATTAAAGCCATCGCGGATCCAGACAGTTGGGGTATGATCCATGGCATGATTGAAGAGCTGCCCACAATTCGCCCAGACACCCCGTTACTCGACAATGTCTTGCGTCAGTTTGACAAACTGCGGGAAATGGAAGCTCACGAACTCGTGGGTCTTGCCGAGGAGCTGCGTCAGGATCTTCTGTACTCCGTGGCGGGAACGGGTGGTCATTTTGGCGCCGGCTTGGGGGTCGTTGAGCTGACCGTGGCGCTGCACCATGTCTTTAATACACCCCATGACCGCATCGTCTGGGACGTGGGACACCAGACTTATCCT
Source organism: Halieaceae bacterium UBA3479 (assembly GCA_002377985.1). Taxonomy (GTDB): domain Bacteria; phylum Pseudomonadota; class Gammaproteobacteria; order Pseudomonadales; family Halieaceae; genus Luminiphilus. The sequence goes on from DFQW01000094.1 coordinate 18,465, forward strand.
CACAAAATCCTCACGGGACGTCGCAGCGAAATGGGCTCGATGCGACAGCTCGAGGGGTTGTCTGGGTTTCCTAAACGCTCGGAGAGCCCCTTCGACACGTTTGGTGTCGGCCACTCCTCTACCAGCATCTCCGCCGCGATGGGCATGGCCATGGCGGCACAACAGCAAGGCATTGATCGTAAGGTTGTAGCCGTCATTGGCGACGGTGCGATCACCGGTGGCATGGCCTTCGAGGCGCTGGCCCATGCGGGGCATGCGCGACCCAATATGCTGGTCATATTAAATGATAACCAGATGTCCATCGGCCACAACACCGGGGCACTCGCCACTTACTTTGCCAAAATCTGGGCAAGCAAGACCTACACCGCCTTCCGGGAGGGTTCCAAAAAGATTCTCGAGCATGTGCGAGGTGCCTGGGACCTCGCCAAAAGAACCGAAGAACACATGAAAGGCATGGTGGCACCCGGAACCATGTTCGAAGAACTAGGCTGGCATTACATTGGGCCCTTTGACGGCCATGATCTTCCTCAACTGGTGAGCACGCTGCGCGTGATGGCTGATCTGAAAGGACCGCAGTTTTTGCACATCCGTACGATTAAGGGAAAAGGATTTGCACCGGCAGAACGCGATCCAATCGGCTATCACGCCATTAACAAGCTGGAGCCGGCAAAACCTGCAGAAACCAAAAGTATCGCCGCCAAACCCAAGGCACCCAAATATCAGGATGTATTCGGGCAGTGGCTGTGCGACCTTGCGGCGCAGGATGACAGAGTCGTCGGCATTACGCCGGCGATGTGCGAAGGTTCGGGCATGGTGGCTTATGCCAAACAATATCCGGATCGGTTCTTTGACGTTGCCATTGCAGAGCAACACTCGGTTACTCTGGCCGCAGGCATGGCCTGCGATGGGCTCAAGCCGGTGCTGGCCATCTATTCCACCTTTTTGCAACGCGGTTACGATCAGCTGATCCACGATGTAGCGCTGCAGAATCTGGACGTCACACTGGCCATTGACCGCGCCGGGCTCGTTGGGCAAGACGGCCCTACCCATCACGGGACCTTCGACCTTTCCTACCTGCGCTGCATCCCCAATATGGTGATTGGTGCGCCAAGCGACGAGGATCAATGCCGCAAGATGCTGCAAACGGGGTGGCTCTATGAGGGCCCTGCAGCGATCCGTTATCCCAGAGGTGAAGGCACGGGGGCCGCCCTTGATCCAAACCTGACCACCCTCGAAATCGGCAAAGGCCATGTTGTGCGTCATGGAGCCGAGGTGGCCATACTCAACTTTGGCGTGCTCCTGGATCAAGCCCTGTTGGCGGCTGAACGCATCAATGCAACCGTAGTTGATATGCGCTGGGTTAAACCCTTGGATGAGGCTCTGATTCTCTCGCTCATTGAAAATCACCATTGTCTGATCACGGTCGAAGAAAATGCGGTGGCGGGCGGCGCGGGCAGCGGTGTGGCCGAATTTCTTGCGCAGTCGGGGGTTATGTGCACGTTGCGACATATTGGCATTCCCGATCAGTTCGTGGCTCATGCTGGGCAGGGAGAATGTCGCCAACTGGCCGGGCTGACCGCTGATGATATTGTCGCGGCCGCGGACAGCATGTTGCCGCGTCAGCAGCAAAAAGCGCTGTGATGCTGCGCCTATCTGGAGACGACTAACGTGGCCAAATCCGCACAGACCGCACCCACGCCGACACTGGCGCAGCAAATGAGTGAACTCGGGGAACTGGTAGAGCAACTCGAAAATCCCGAAATCGAGCTCGAAACCGCGCTCAAACTCTACGAGCAGGGCGTCAAGCTGAGCAGCACTATCCAGAAAACTCTGGAAGAAGCAGAACAGCGCGTTGTGCAAGTTACACAGGACGGATTGGTGCAAGAGGAAGACCTTTCCGAAGCGCAATAGCGCTCTCATGGAACCCTTTGCCTGGATAAGCTGTCCCGACCCGCGACTCGCCGACGCACTGGCGTACCTGGCGCAGCAGCCCGGCAAGCAGTTACGCAGCAGACTCGCACTAAGTTGTGCCGAACTGATCGCGGGCCAGCCGGTGCAGGCAGCCCAATCCGTGGGCGAAGCCATTGAATTACTGCACACCTACTCGCTGGTGCACGACGACTTGCCCGCGATGGACGACGACGACCTGCGTCGCGGACAGCCCACCCTCCACCGGGCTTTCGATGAGGCTACTGCCATTTTGGCGGGCGATGGCCTGCAGGCGGCAGCGTTTCAACATATCACCGCCATCGCATCGCTCAGTGCCGAGCAGAGGCTAGAGATTGTGCGTCTACTGAGCACGGCAGTCGGCTTCAACGGCATGGTGGGAGGGCAGGCGCTCGATCTGGCAGCAGAACATCAAGCGGTGGATGTGGCGTCCCTCAGAAACATTCACCAGCTTAAAACAGGAGCGCTCATTGTGGCGGCCGCCGAAACGGGTGCCATTTGCGGCGGCGCGACGGCTTCGCAGCGATCACAATTGGTTCGATTTGCCCAAGCCATCGGACTCGCATTTCAAGTGATGGATGATGTGCTGGATGTCACAGGTGACAGCCTCGCACTCGGCAAGACGGCCGGTAAAGACGCACGCGCAGAAAAATCGACCTATGTCAGCACGCTGGGACTGGCGGGGGCCCGGGCCGAGGCGGATGTGCTACTGGGCGAGGCGCTGGCGGCCTTAAGCGACTTTGGTG
>DFQW01000090.1 GCA_002377985.1 Halieaceae bacterium UBA3479
TGGCGCGGGAGACCCGAAAAAGCCGGGCCGACATTGTGATTGATAACAGCGGCACGCTGGCGGATCTCCACGATAAGGCGGCCATCCTGCACCAGACTTTACTGGCGCGCGCCACCCACGCTTAGCCCGCAATCAATCGATTTAGAATCGGGGCGTTAGCAGCGGGAAAAGCCCAATCACGTAAATCTTCCGGCAGTTGCCACGCCAGCGGCTGCCCTTCTAGTCCCTGCGCCTCACCTTGAAACTGGGTCACACGACGCACATCGAGGCACACCTGCTTGTCGCCGTAGTCATGCTCGATGCGCATCAAGGCCTCGCTGGCCAGCACCTCGACACCCAGCTCCTCCCGGAACTCGCGCGCCAGCGCCACCTCAATTGCTTCGCCCGGCTCGACTTTGCCACCGGGAAACTCCCATAACCCGCCCTGATGCGCATCCGCTGCCCTGCGGCTGACCAGCACTCTGCCCTGCGGGTCCTGAATAATGCCTACAGCCACAGTGACCACTTCGGGCATCAGGTACGATACTCGGCGTTGATCTTGACGTAGTCATAGGACAGGTCCGTGGTCCACAAGAGGCTCTCGGCCGCGCCCCGCTGCAGCGAAACCCGCAATCGCAATTCATCCTCGTCCATGGCCTGCTGACCCAGGGCCTCGGTGTAACTTGGGGCGCGCGCTCCGCGCTCAGCAATCACCACGCCATTGATCTCAATCGAAACCGCCTCGGTATCCAAGCCCTCGAGGCCCGCGCGTCCGATCGCGGCAAGAATACGACCCCAATTGGGATCTGAGGCGAATAAGGCGGTTTTAACCAATGGGGAGTGGGCGATCGTCCGCGCTACCTGATCGCAGGCCGCCTCTGACTCCCCTCCCACAACATGAATTTCGACAAACTTGGTGGCGCCCTCTCCATCGCGAACAATGTCCTGAGCCAGCTCGATCATCAGCGTCTCAAGTGCCCTTGAGAAGTCTGATGCGTGCCGGGATCCCGGCTCAATGACCACGCCGCTCTCGCCGGTTGCCGATAACGTCACGGCGTCATTGGTGGAGGTATCACCGTCAACGGTAACGCGATTGAAGCTTTTCGCCACAGCGTTGCGCAGCAGTTCCTCCAAAAGCGGTGCTGATATTGCGGCGTCAGTCGCGATAAAAGCCAGCATGGTCGCAAGATTGGGACAAATCATGCCCGCACCCTTTGCAATGCCGGTAATCACACAGGCCCGCCCGTCGACCTCGAGGGTTGTGGTCCGCAATTTGGGTCGGGTATCGGTGGTGAGAATCGCCCCCGCAGCGCGCTCCCACTGATCAGGCTGCAGCGCGTCGAAGGCGGCGGGAATGGCGCTCTCAACACGCTCAACAGGGAGTGGCTCGCCAATAACACCTGTTGAAAAGGGTAGTACCGCGGTGGCGGCGACCGCTGCTCGCACGCCCAACGCGGCACAGCAGGACAAAGCATTCGCAATACCCGCCTCTCCGGTGCCGGCATTTGCGTTACCGGTATTGATCAGCAGGTAGCGGGGTTGACCATGACTCAGCGCCAAGTGCTCTCGCGCTAACGAGACCGGCGCCGCACAAAAAGCATTCTGCGTAAAAACGGCGACCGTTTGGGCGTTTTCCGAGAGGGCAATGAGCAAAAGGTCGTCCTTTCCCGCCTTTTTTATGCCCGCCTGGGCTACTCCCAACCGGACACCCGCCACTGCATAGCGCATCCGTATCCCCCTAATCCCGAACAGGTTCCCCGGCGCCCATCAGTTCAGCGCGCCGTGACACTGCTTGTATTTCTTGCCACTGCCACACGGACACGGATCATTGCGGCCCACCTTGGGCTGTGTTCGTGTTATGGGCTGGGGTGGGATCGCCTCACCCGGCGCGTCCGCCTGCTCCTCGGGTAAGGCTGGTGTCGCTTGCGCATGCTCAAACGCCATTTTCTGCTTGGCCGCGGCCTCGCGTCGTTGTTGCTCGATGGCTGCAGCCTCATCGGAGCGCTGAACCTGAACATGGCTCAGAAAACGGATCACTTCATATTTAAGGCGCTGCAGCAGCGCTTCAAACAAGGCAAATGACTCGCGCTTGTATTCCTGCTTTGGATTTTTATTGGCATAGGCCCGCAGGTGGATCCCCTGACGCAGTTGATCCATCACCTGCAGGTGTTCTTTCCACAGCGTATCGAGTACCTGGAGCATGATTTGCTTTTCGAGCTGGCGCATACCAGCACCCACGCCCGCCGACTTTTCGTCGTAAGCAGTCTGGACCGCTGCAACAATGCGTTCCCGCAACGTCTCTTCATGCAGGCCGGTGTCTTCGTCAAGCCACTGCGCTACGGGCAATGTCAGACCGAATTCGGCCTCCAACTGCTTCTCGAGACCAGGGATATCCCACTGCTCCTCGACACTCATCGGAGGAATAAATCCGTCGACAGCGTCGTTTACAACGTCGGCGCGAATTGCCGTTATCGTGTCGCCAATGCTGTCGTCAGACAGCAGCTCATCACGCTGTCGATAGATGATCTGTCGCTGGTCGTTGGCGACATCGTCATACTCAAGCAACTGCTTGCGAATATCAAAATTGCGCCCCTCAACCTTGCGCTGCGCCTTTTCAATGGCGTTGGTCACCATGCGGTGCTCAATGGCTTCGCCCCGCTCCATACCCAGCGCCTGCATAAAGCTTTTGACCCGATCCGAGGCAAAGATCCGCATCAGGTTGTCTTCCAGCGACAGATAAAAGCGCGAAACACCCGGATCTCCCTGGCGCCCGGAGCGACCCCGTAACTGATTGTCGATGCGTCGAGATTCGTGTCGCTCCGTACCGAGAATATGCAAGCCGCCCGCCTCGATAACGGCATCATGACGCACCTGCCAGTCAGCCTTTATCTGCGCTTGCGCCGCCTCATCGAGGTTATCTCCAGCCGCGGCGAGCTCAGCCTCCAGATTGCCACCGAGCACGATATCCGTACCGCGCCCCGCCATGTTGGTGGCAATGGTCACCACGCCCGGTCGGCCCGCCTGCGCGATAATTTCGGCTTCCTGTTCGTGATACTTGGCGTTGAGCACTTTGTGCTCAATCTTTTTTTCCTGAAAGGCTTTTGATAATTCTTCGGAGGTTTCGACGGACGCCGTACCCACCAGCACCGGCGCGCCATTTTCGATACAGGCTTGCACGTCCTCGATGATCGCTTCGAACTTTTCTTCCCGCGTGAGATAGACCAGGTCGTTGAGATCATCGCGTCGCATGGGCACGTTGGTTGGAATCACCACACAGTCCAGACCGTAGATCTGACGAAACTCAAAGGCCTCGGTATCGGCGGTACCCGTCATCCCCGCGAGCTTGTCATACAGGCGGAAGAAGTTCTGGAAAGTGGTCGAGGCCAGGGTCTGACTCTCGCTCTGAATACGCACACCCTCCTTGGCCTCGATCGCCTGATGCAGGCCCTCGGACAAGCGGCGCCCAGGCATGGTCCGCCCCGTGTGCTCGTCGATGAGCACCACCTGTCCGTCCTGCACAATGTATTCAACGTCTCGGTGAAACATCACATGGGCGCGCAGGCCTGAGTGAACATGGTGCAGCAGACCCAAATTGGTCGCGGCGTAAAGGGAATCATCCCCTTGCAGGAGCCCAGCCTCGATCAGCATGTGTTCAACTTTCTCGTGGCCCGCCTCAGTCAGCTCTATGCTGCGCTGCTTCTCGTCAACCGTGTAATCCCCCTCCTGCTCCTCCAGCTCTGGCGTTAGTCTGGGCACGAGTCGATTAATAGATTTGTAGAGCTCCGAGCTGTCCTCCACCGCTCCCGAGATAATCAGCGGCGTTCGGGCTTCGTCGATCAGAATCGAGTCCACCTCGTCGACAATGGCGAAGGCCAGAGACCCCTGCGCTTTGTCTGACCGGCTGAATGCCATGTTGTC
>DFQW01000037.1:0-186 GCA_002377985.1 Halieaceae bacterium UBA3479
AGGCCGTCGCCGCGGTGGTGGCGCTAAAGGATGACGATGACATGACGTTGGACGCCCTGAAAAGCTGGTGTGATGGCAAGCTGTCGCCATATAAAGTGCCCAAGCAGCTCCGGGTAGTGGACGCACTGCCGCGCAATGCGATGGGCAAGGTGGTGAAACCCTCCCTCAAGCCATTATTTGAGTGAC
>DFQW01000037.1:526-3384 GCA_002377985.1 Halieaceae bacterium UBA3479
TGGCTTGAGTGACTTAGCTGCAAGCTTGGATAACGTCTCCTGCGCACCAGCCTTATGGCTGGGCGGCGGCTACTCGTTAGGCATCGTCGCGACCAACTAACGGTTCCCATTTAGTTATTTGACGTTTTCGCGGGGGTTTCCGATGGCGCCTCTGCTTTTGAGAGCAGATAGTAGGTGAAGGTGGAAAGCAGCAGGGCGGGAAAGACCTCGTGAAGCTCCTGTCGCCACCCCGCGGCAATCCAGACGATCAATGCAGAGATGCCAACCGCCATTGACCAGAGCACGGTGCGAGCTGAGCCGAGCTGCCAGTAAAGCCCGAACACCACTGCGGGGAAAAAGCAGACCGCGTAAAGACTGCCCGAGAAGATCGTGATCTCGACAATGTCGCCTGGCGGGTTTAGCGCCAGCAGGGCCGCCACAATCGAAAAGCCAATGACCGCGGTGCGGGTCCAGAGAAGCTCGCGTGATGAAGGGTTAAAGGGCGCCACGATGTTTTTGTATAGCGTGGAGGCAGCGACTAGCAGCACGCTGTCCATCGATGACATCGCGGCTGCCAATATAGAGACGATCAGAAAGTCCGTTGCCCATAATGGGAAGACGGACGCGTCGCTTACCAGAGATGGCACGATCAAATCGGTATCGGTGACGTCCGTCAAAATGAGATGCGCGTAAATCCCCACGGGGAACAAACATCCCAGCACAATGGCCAGACCGATGGTGGCGATCCACTTGCCGCGAAGCACCTCAGCCTCGTCTCTCAGCGCATAAAAGCGCGATAACTGCCGCGGGTCTGCCAACAGTTTGAGCGAGCCTGATAGCGACACGCCCAGCAACACGGCAAAGGGAATGCCGCCGTTGAGTTCAAACAAAAATTGTTTGTCCGGTAAGGTCTGAAGCCGAGTAATCGAAGTGACGCCGCCAGCGGCGCGCGTCACAAAATAAAAAATAACCAAGCTGCCAAGCAGCATGAGCGTGCCCTGCAGCACATCGGTTCTCACCACCGAGACAAAGCCGCCCACGGAGGTGTAGAGCACCACGATCAAGAGGGTCAACCCCACACCTGCCTCGTAAGGCACCTCAAGAAACATCTGAAAGAGGTGCCCCGCGCCCTTAAAGATGGCGAGAAGGTACAGCAAGCTCGCAAAAACGATCACGAGGGCTGACGTTTGCAATAGCGCATGTCGACCCTGCTGATTGGGACTGGCGATGTACCGGCTACCCAGAAAGTCTGGAATGGTCAGTGCATCCCACTGCGCGGCGAAGCGGCGCAGAGGTGCCCCGATCCAGCGCCAAGAAATCCAGCTGAACACCACAAGCAGGATCGCCATAGTGAACCACGCCACACCATAGTCATAGGCTTTGCCAGCGTGCCCGATGTAGGTATTGGTCGAGGCAAAGGTCGCGAAGAAGGAGATGCCCACCACGATGCCACTCATCTCGCGATTGCCCACGTAGTAGCCCGCCATGCCTCGACTGGCTTGGCTACCCAGATACGCGTTGTACAACAGGGCGCCGCTATAGACTGTGAGTAATACGAGCGCGAGCCAATGCTGTGCTATCCAATTCATGGGGTTTGAAAGCCAGTGGTTTCGCCGTAAGGCATTGCAGTATCTCAAATCTTATCGGACTGCGAGACAGTGATGTGACGTAACGCACAGTGAGTCGTGGTGCCCTGATAATGAGGCCAGAGCCACATTGACCGCTGCGTTTAGAGGATGAGCACCTGGTCATCGGTTCCTCGCAGCGCAAATATGCGGCGGCGTGTGGGATGAAATGTCGATGCAATGCGCGCTAGTATCTCAGTGAGAGACTGGTGAACAGGTGCCAATCCGGTGGCAAAAAAAGTAGCTAAACCGATGCGTTTGCCGACCCGAAAACCGGGCGTCCAGCGCTACAACCGCATTATCGAGGCGGCGGAGGCACTCATCCTCGAAGCGGGCTCTCTGCAGGGCATCACGCTCGATGCGGTTGCTAAGCGCGCCAAAGTGCCGCGTGTGTCACTATACTATTTCTTCGATTCGATTGAGTCTCTGATGGATGCGCTTTATCACAGAGGCGTGCAAATGATGGTCGCTGAGTTACCGCAGGCACCACAGGCGGCCGATTGGCGGGATATGATGCTGCTGTATATCGATGGGGTGCGGGATTTTTATTTAAATAATAGAGTCGTCATGATCCTTGCGCTGCTGCCCGTATCGTTTGTTTCGGTAAATCAGACCAACCGCGAGTTTGGACAGGCGTTATTCCAGTTGCTGCATTCGCAAGGCCTGGTGCCAAAAAGCCAGCAGGTAGTGAGAGCATGTGAGTTATCTTCCGAACTTGCAGATCTGGTCTGGCGCAAGTCCCTGATAGAGAAAGGCACGTTGACGCCAACCTTTACCCGAGAGGTAAAGCGGGTGGTGATTTCCTACCTAGAGGCTGTTTTGTCCGACTGAGACCGCTCGTTTACCGCTGCTTTTTAGAGCGGGCTAGGGCAGCACACCGTTCAATATTTCGAGATGTTTGGTAACCGAGCACTTTATCAAGACGGCTGGTTTGCCCGCGTGTTGCACCGCGCGCCCTCGCAGACGGGCAAGCAGAAGCCCCTCGAGGATGACGTATGGGACCTCTATAACGTCAAAGAGGACTTCAGCCTGGTGAATAACCTCGCCGATGAGTACCCCGAGCGAGTCGCTGCCATGGAAGCGACCTTCATGGAGGAAGCGGAGAAGTACAACGTGCTGCCGATGCCGACGCGCAGGCCGCCGCGGCTGTAGCTTCCGGCGCGGCGCATTAAAACTGCCAACCGAGATTTTCGTAGATCGCCTGCCTTACCTGTAAGGGTGCGGTGCCGGTCAGTGCGATGGGCCACTGCGCTG
>DFQW01000037.1:3717-4056 GCA_002377985.1 Halieaceae bacterium UBA3479
TAAATGAATGAGCTTAAGCAGCTTAAAACCGTCTAACCAGACATGCGTATGTTGCTGGCGGAGAGCGGCGGTACGAGCGGCATTGTGAATGTGCGAAATCGCCTTCTGGTAATGCCACTGTTGTAGCAGTGGCATCACGCTGGACGCGATATCTGACCCCAGTGCTTGCTCCAGCGCGACCTCCATATTGGCATCGGGGTGATTCACCCAATGATTGAATACTTTGAGAAGGCCGCCCAAGGTTTTAAAACACCGGGCGTCATAAAACAGAGGTGCGCTCGACATGTCCCCTGTCTCCAATAAATGCTGGACTGCTGGCCCTGTGCCAAAGGGGACTCT
>DFQW01000075.1:0-23645 GCA_002377985.1 Halieaceae bacterium UBA3479
GCCGAAGATTTTCTTGATAAATGAACCGGCTTTCTCTTCTATCGCATCCTGAACCTGTTGTTTTGCTTCGTTCTCAATGATTTGTTGCGCAATGGTAGCTATATCCAGTTTGCAATCCGCGCCGGATCCCGAGGCCAGGTTGCCGCGACAGTCCAGGGGCCAATCCACCCCCGAATAACGTTGGTCAATGACACACAGCGAACTCACTTGCATGATGTCATTGTTCACTTGCCCCTCAAGGCGGAAGCCGAAATCAAGGGTCTTTAAATCCACATCGCCTGAGCCTTTCATCTCGACGCCGGGGGTGGCGAAGCGGAGCTTTTCAATATCGCCTGCGCCATCATCGAAGTCGATGGCGAGGGATAGATCCGTGATCGGTGTATTGCTCGGTAAACCCGTGATGGGTGGAATCTTGTTGACGGCTGCTACCGCACTGCATACCAGCGCCTGAATGGATACTTTTTTAATTACCAGATCCTGTCCGCCTGCGCTGAGGTCACCGTCCAGCGCGGCCAGTAAATCGTCACTGGTTTCGCCCTGAGTCGTGAGATCCCAACCCATTTCGATGCGGCCCGAAGCGGCGTCTTGATTGCCCAGACTTCCCAGCAGTAAATCCATGTTAACGCCCTTTAGCCCCCCTTCTATTTCGGCTTCGACCACCGGGCGGCGGGCATTAAGCGCAATACGCGTATCGAGCTGCCCTTCGTGCAGGACGCCGCGGATATATTGAATATTGGCAATACCATCCAGCACCCGCATCAATACCTGAGCGTCTGTAATCGACTGACCCCCTGCAATAAGCTCATTGGCGTTCACGCGCAACTCCAGATCGAGATCGCGCAGCGGTCCCACGGGTAGCGGCACCGGTACCGACGGTTGTCCTGCCTGTGACGCGCCTTGTGAGGAATTTTCAGACGCGACCTTGGTATTGTCAGTGGATGCCGTGGGCGCAGCAGCGGGTTGGATCTGATCGACATCAAGCCGCGCGGTCGACACATTCAGTTTGATTTCAGGGCTCTCCAGTGCGGACCAGACCAGTTGTCCCGTGACATCGCCGCCGGGAAGCGTGGCTTCGAGTTTGAAATCGGCCCTGGCAGGTTTCATCAAAAATTCGCCGGTCAAGGTGCTGATCACCGGCTGCGTCAGCGCGCCGGTAACTTCTGTGCCCAAATTTTCCAACTGGATCTTGCTGAAATCCGAGGCGACGCGAATGCCGCCATCGAGGGTAATACCCAGGGCCGGAGCGCTGCCATCCCCCAACACCGCCAATACGCCTTCCAACCTCATCGGCTCGTTGTTGGTATTGACCTCGGATAGCGTCAGCGCATCGATCTTGATTTGGTTACTCAAGCTGCCATCGCGAGTGCGCAGTGTCAGCGTAATGTCCTCAATACGAACGGCCTCCGCGACAATGGCTACGGCAGCCACTGCGGCGTCTTCAGCCAGTTGCCGCTGCCGTTCCTCTGCCTTGTTTTCTCTGATTAGCTCGCCGCGTTTTTCCCACTGACGGTCACTCATTATCGGCTGTGGCTCCGGCGCGGGGGGGAGTGCCTGAGGCTCAGTAATATCTGCGGTCACGCCGCTGATTACGATGGTCCCGACATCCACATTGCCACTCAGGAGCGGTAGCAAAGAGAGCCCTACATCCAGCTCTCTGATTGATGCATTAATTTGTTGGTCATATTCCGATTGGGCCGGAAGGTCCAGAGACGTCTTTTCCAGCCGCAGACCAAATCGGGGGAACAAGCTGAGCTCAGTCTCTCCCTCAACCAGCAATTCGCCGCCCGTGCTGGCTCGCACTTGCTCTTGCGCCATTTCGATGAGTGCCTGCTCATCAATGAACATCGGTACCACCAGCATCGCCAACACCGCCAATGCCACGAGGCCACCCAGAATCCAGAGAATCACCAGCATAGTCGTTTCCCCCTAAAGGTCATCACGAGATCAGCATAGCAAAGGTTTCAGGCTCGGGAGACGTTTATCGCAGTAGATCCGCGTCGCTCGACGTGTCGGTTGAGAATGCGCTCACGTTCAACGCAAATCTGGTCGACCGACTTCAGTTGCCACAGCGTTTCCTTGGCGAATTGGTAGGACGATTTTAGGTCTACGATCGGTTCCGGGTAGTCAATTGGATGGAACTGGCGCTCCAGCGGTGAACGCAGCCACGGCTGATGGATGAAGGTCAGCGGCAAGCCTGCCAGTTCAGGCACCCAGGTTTGAATGAAGGTGCCGTCGGGGTCGTGTTCCAGTGATTGTTTGACGGGATTGTAAATACGGATGGTGTTGATGCCCGTGACGCCCGCCTGCATCTGCATTTGTGGATAGTGAATGCCAGGCTCAAAGTCCAGAAACAGAGACCCCAGCCATGCCGCACCGAGGCGCCAGTCCTGCCACAGATGATGCGTAAGGAACGAAACCAGCATGGCGCGCGAGCGGAAATTGATATATCCCGTACTTTTCAGACATCGCATGCTGGCGTCGATCAAGGGATAGCCGGTTTGTCCATCACACCATGCAGCGATCTTGTCTTCCTCCTGCCGGCGTGGAAATGCCATGTAGCCACGGTTGAGGTCCTCCACCTCCATCCGGCATTCCATCTCGAACTTTTGGATAAAGTGGCAGTGCCAGTGGAGTCTGGATTCAAAAGCCGAGAGCGCCCGGGTCCAGCCGCCGCGCCCCTGTCGAGACTTGAGTGCCCGGTAGACCTGACGAATACTCAGATTGCCCCAGGCCAGATAGGGCGACAAGCGCGAACAATATTGCCGGCTGGTCTGCGGTTTCGAGATGTGCCGCTGATAACCTTCTGCGCGCGACTCCAGAAAACTGCCCAGTACCCGATTCCCCTGAGACGCGCCCCCCAGTAAAAACTCGGATTTTTGTTCTCGCCAGGAATTCAATCGAGACGAACGCGCGCCGCACATCCCGGTGGGTAGCTTTGCGGCTTTTTCTGCGAGTCGCGCCAGATCGATGCTCACCTCATCCGCTGACATCACTTGATGCCAGGCGCGATTCCAGCCTTTCCGATCCTGTCGACCGCGCTGTACGCCGTTGGTCTGGAATTCCCGCCATTCGACACCCTGTCCGCGACACCAGTTTGCGATACGTAAATCACGTGCAAAGGTGATTTCAAGCCCCGTCTCTTCGTAGCTCAGCAGTTTTTTGATGGGCGTGTATCGGTGGAGCGCCTGCAGGAGCATTTCCGGCTCGCCCTCCAGAATATGGAGTTCTGCACCCAGAGGCGCGAGCGCCCTATTCATATCGATCAATGACTGAGTGATGAAATGCCAGTGACGGCCGCGGTAGTGGGGGTTTTTCAGTAGCGCCGGTTCAACAATATATAGCAACAGCACCGGATCTCCGTGCGCGATCGCCTCGGCCAGTGGCTGGTGGTCCGCTAACCTGAGATCACGCTTGAACCAGACGACATTCACGAGGCCGGTGTTACTCCACCCAATAGCGGGTTCTCGATCTCCACCCCGCGCTGCGCGTCCATTAGCGAGACGCGACCGCGGAAAATGGCACCGTAAATCAAGCGATAGGCGTCTCTATCAAAAGTACCCGGCGCGGCGCTCAGTAGCGCAGAGGCGGCGGCCTGTGGGCTGTCGAACCCGCCAAACCACGCCCATTGATCAACGAGGTGAAACTGCGCCTCGGGCTGGTGATCGGTGGGACGGATGGTTTGCTCCCTGAGCAAGACAGGACCGTTAAAGGGCCACGCGGCGATGCGCTGTTGACTGAGTTGATCGAGAAGTCGGGTGTTGTGGGACTCGGGCGATTCCCTGCCCGCGCACGCGCCATCGCAGTGACCGAGTTGATACTGGAAGCAGGGCCCCGTTCCGCGATCCAATCCCATGACCCGCAGGCACAGCGCGTGATCTCTCGCCAGATTCTGTAGCGAGGTGGTGAGCCTGTGCTTATTGGCAAAAAGGCCAAAGGTATCGATGCTGCGCGTGCCGGCCGGTGCAAAATCCACCGCTGTAGGCTGCAGAAATCCGGACTTCGAACCAGACAGCGTAATCGTCCACAACTTGCGTAAGCGGCGCTGCCGTCGGTTAAACAGCGGCACTTCCGCTTTGATTGCCGCATTCTCGGTTAGCAGCGCACCAACCTCTCCCGCGGTCAGCTCACAGTCAATGTGACATACCTGGGACATCAGGCGCTGGTGCCGACCCGGTTTTCGGCCCTCATTAAGATGCTGAGTCACTCTGCTGTGGATGTCGACACTCTTGCCGATGTAAAGCAGCACGCCCTGCGCATCATAGAAGCGATACACCCCACTGCAGCGTGGGAGCGTTTCAATCTCGATGCCGGAGCGAGACAACTTGAGGGGGGCGGACACCATGGCATCATCTTCGCGTGTCAAAAGCAGGATGGCGGTTGTTGTCCGGATTTTGTCAGTGTTATTGCAATCGGAGCACGCCATCGGCTTTTCGAGAGGGAACCACCCCGGCATTACGGTCGTACAGTGCGCCATGAAGGGGAGAAGCGGGCGGAGCGATGGGCATGAAAGTGCGTTTGCTTGACTTGAACAGCGACACAGTGACAAGAGTCGTGATCGAGTCAGTGGATCTCAGTCTGTATATTGCTCACGCGACGGTGGACGAGGTCGAGCGTGTCATCACCGATCATCAGGGCAAAGTGCTCAAAACACGCAATCTGCTTGAGATGCAGCGCACGCTGCGAAAAAGGCTCGGCTGCGATTTCTTTCTTCGCCAACGCAGCGCTTATGACGAGATGGTAGGGCACCAGCATCACGCTACCGATAACTGTATGGAGCTTCCTCTGGGCCGTGACCCGCTACCTCCCTGGCTGAATTAATGCTCCCGGGAGGGGTCTTCGGTCGACAGATCGTCCTCTGCTAATTGATGACCCCAATCGCGCTTTGCCTTGAGGTATTCCACGTTGTAATCATCAACGCCGCATACGTGCTTGACTTGCTCAATGTGGGCGACACCCAAGGCGGTGAGATCTTCAATTTTTTTGGGATTATTGGTCAGCAGTCGGATCGACTTTCCCCCGCCAAAGAATTTCAGCAGCGCCGCTGCGTCAGAAAAATCTCTGGAGTCGTCGGGCAAGCCTAACGACCGATTCGCCTGATAGGTATTTTCTCCCGCATCTTGAAGCAGGTAAGTGGCTGCTTTTGCCCACAGTCCTATGCCTCGCCCTTCGTGTCCGGCCATGTAGATCAGATACCCGCCGGCGGGATCGTCGGCAATGCGGTCCAGCGCCGCTTCCAATTGCGGGCCGCACTCGCAGCGACGAGAACCCAGTACATCACCTGTTAGGCAGCTGGAGTGGACTCTGACTAATGGGCTCTCGCTTTCCTCGGGATTGCCAATGACCAGCACGCTGTTGACCGCCATGCTGGAAGCGAGGTGAGAGAACAGGTGCTGCCCTCCCTGTTCTCTCAACGTGCTGGCGAGATGCTCAACTTCACTGAGCTCTGTGCTGCGAACGCAGGCAAACCATCGTACCGTAGGCTGACGCAGCCCGCGTGCGAGCGGCATTGGGATCGGGCCCATCAGATTAAGGTGCTGCCCCGGTCCCGGTGATTCACTCATCTCGACGGGAGCGCCTGATCCATCGATGCGAAATAGCTTGCCATCTCTAATGAGGCGTTCTCGAATCTCTGGATTGATATAGGTAAACATAGTTTGTCCTGCAAGGCTGGCTGCCCGATGGTATTCGCCCGCCGCGCAACCCGGTTTTACTAGGCGCGCTAGTATAAAGCGGTTTACGTCAGATGTTGCGGTTGCTGCTGGGTGATGCAGTGTATGCCGCCCCCCATGGCAAAGAGTTCTCTGGATTCGACCATGAGAATGTCCCGGCCGCGATAGACCTCGGCAAGGATCTCTCTCGCAATCGCATCGTGACGGTCGTCAAAAGCCGGACACAGAACTGCGCCGTTACAGACATAGTGATTGACATAACTGTAGTCGACCCAGTCGCGGTTATCCCGCAGTACGCATGGTGCCGGGAGTGGCACGAGCTCAAACCCCGCATCTGCTATCGGAGCGGAGAGTTCGGACCACAATGCATGATCGGGATGCGTGTCGTCCTGCTGTTGGTGGAGAAGCACCCGTCCATCGGGGGTGAAGCAGGCCACAATATCAACGTGGCCCTTGGTGCCATTGAGAAAGTTATCTCGCCATAGACCCTTTGTTAACCAGATGGCATGTTGTGTGCCCAGCGCGCTGTGAATCTGCGCGGTGATCCCATCGCGATCACTGTCAGGATTGCGTTTCGGGTCGAGCTGGACTGTTTCGGTCAGTAATACCCAATCAGCGCCATTAACGTGAATGCCGCCACCCTCATTGACAATGGATGACCGCTCTAACGGCACGTTAATACGCTGCGCAATGGTGCTGGCAATCCGGTCATCCAGAGACCAATCAAGCTCGGTATTGTGTCCCCAGCCATTGAATTGCCAGTCGATTGCCACGAGCGCGTCATCTTTGATTACAAAGGTGGGGCCAATGTCGCGCAACCAGGCGTCATTGAGTGCCACTGGAATGCACTCAATGGCGGCAGAGAGGTATTTTTTTGCGATGGTTACATCATCGGTATGGCACAGCATCCGCACCGGTTCATAGTCGCTAATGTGATTGGCTACCCGCGCCCAGGCGCGCTGGGCCGTTTCTCTCGTGAGTCCGGATTCTTGATAGCTGTCGCGCGGGAACCCCATCCATGTTGCTGCATGGGGCGCCCATTCGGGCGGCATAAAGTGCGATTGGTTCACGGCGCGATTCCGGGTATCCCGCCGTCTTGTGCCTCGCCCGAAGGTTGTCGCGGATTAACTCGTGAATCGGTAAGTGTGCCGTAGGTGTCGGGCCGTCGGGTCGCGAAGAAGGGAAACAGGGTGAGCCAGTCTTCTCGTTGCCCAAGGTCAATTTCCGCGACCAGGGCGACGGTCTCATCCCGTGGCGCCTCGACAATGACTCGACCGAAAGGATCGATCAGGCAACTGCGTCCATAAAATGTGAGCAATCCCTCATTGCCGTAGCGGTTTGGAAGCGCGATAAAGAGGCCATTGGCGATGGCGTGCCCTGAAATCACCGTTCGCAGCAAAGGCGAGGTATCAAAGGTTGGGTAGTCTGGCTCTGATCCGATAGCTGTGGGGTAGCAGAGTAGGTCGGCGCCGGCCAGTGCGTAGCAACGCGGCACTTCCGGGAACCATTCATCCCAGCAGGTTGGATTGCCAAATTTAAGGTCCTGCCCATCTAAGCTGAGCGTATGGACCGGATAAGGGTCGGCTGCGGGCCCCTCGGCGAAGTAGTGGTCTTCAAAGTAGCCCTCAGTTACCGGGATATGAAGCTTCCGGGTCATGCCGATGACGGCGCCAGAGGGCGCGACGATCACCGAGGTGTTTAAACCGCGTTTATCGGGCGCGTCCGATTTTTCGAATAGCGAGATCTGAACGTGCACATCGCATTCGCGAGCGAGTTGTTGGGCAAATACAACGCTCTCGCCAGCGGCAAGATCTTCGGCGGTGTCGTCGGCGTCACCGTTGGGTTGCGCATCCGCAGGATAGCGACTCAATGTCAGCTCGGGCAAAAATACAACGCTGGCGCCTGCAGCCGCGCAGCTGCTCACGCCATCATGGATTTGCGCGCGGTGGGTTTCGGCACATGCATACCAGCGAGTTTGCACCAGGCCCACAGTGACAAGCCGTGGGTCGCGACCAGGAATAGGGCACAGGCTCGGCAGGGGTTTGCTACGGACCACATTCATAGAGATCACCCTCAATCAGACCGGCCCAGCCTAGGTGGTGCGGCAGGAAGCCTCAAGTACCCCAAGGTAGTATGTGCCCGCGCAGGCGGGCGATGCGTTGATCATGCTTGCCACCTGCGGGGTGAGCGCCCGTGATGGCGAGGGTCAGGGCGCCAGCATATCCGAGCCTGCCACAGGAAAACTCGCCAAAACCCTGGCCGCCGCGGCATCGAGCGCTGCTTGATCACGGATGGTTTCTTCTTTGAGTTTGGACTGCGTAACGCTGCGCCAGATAGATGCGTTACGGGCCGGGTCAATCATGTCAATAATAAATGTCCCCTGCGTGTATTCCGTGACCCGGACATCGGTTTGATTCATGCAGTTGTAGCAGTTGTACATAGCGTAGCGGTTGTAGCGACTGTAACCCGCAGACACGCCATAGGACGATGTGTTGTAGGTTTTGACGTCGGTCTTATCGACCATGTTCAAGTGCCAAGTGAGCAGCAAATCGGCATCTGCGGTCTGGGTGACAAAAGTGAATCCTTTCTGTTGAAGCGCACTTTTCAAGGCTTCATCGATGCGGTCCCGTTGGAAATCGGTGAGGTCGTTGGGGCTGTTGCCCGTCACCTCGCCGCTCAACGCGTATAACCCGAAGGTTTTTGCCTGACCAAACTGATAGTCGGGGGCATAATCTACGACCGGTTGGGGAGGTTTGGTAGCGCAGGCTGAGAGAGCGATGAGTATCAGGCTCATGAATGAGAATCGAATCAATGGCATTACCGTCTCCAAAAAAAATGCACCTGTTCAATGAGCTGCACAATGTAGCAGGGTTTAGCCCACCTGCCAGCCCTCTGCGACGAGATCATTGCCGTGCATCAAAACGCTGATGGGTTTTTTCAGCGTCATGTCGGCGCGTCAGACGCCGCCGCACCGAGACAGCACTTGCTGAATAACACCAACGTGATTTCTGATCAGAGCCGTCTGGGTGTCTATCAGGGTGTCGCGACGGTACGCCCAGTCGCGATATTGATCCGGTTGCACGTCCAATAACGGGGCCTCCAACGCAGCGGTTGCGGCGGATAGCAATTCTTTTCGCTGACGCAGCGTTACCAGCCAGGGCTGTACCTCTCCCACAAAGAAGCGCTGTACCACTGCCTCCACTGCCCGAGAGCGAGCGGTTTCTTTCCCAAAGGGGCAGAGCGGTTTCTCCCGATCAGTGCGTGCCAGCAGCTCGCTCGCCCGCGCCAACTGTTGGGCTACCTGATCCATGGCGAGCAACAATGCCCCGCCGTCGCCCGACCTGAGCTCGCTCAATAAGAGTTCAAAATCGCGGTTGCTGGCCATCCAATTACCCCCCAACCAACCCTCGACCATCCGCGTGAGTTGAGTCAATGTTTGAACGATTGTGCTGTCAGTTTGTTGGGGGTAGTGGTCTAGTGATGTCGGCGCAGACCAAAAGGATTCCCACTCGGGACCTGCCAATACGGCCTCGTGAATGCTCGCCGGCAGCCACAGCTGGCGCTGCGTGCTTGCGTGTTCGAGGGTTGCGGCAAGTGCCACATCGCCTTTGTCGCGCAAAAAACGGGCGCACGCGGGCGCCAAATGCATGAACTCGAGGTCGAGCAATAAACGTTGGGAGGGAGATGCGGATCTTCCCAGCTGACTGTTTCGCCTGCCTAGATTGACCTGTAGCTCGCAACCCGACAGAGAGAGGAAGTCGATGAGGCTTATCTGCTCGGCAGCGGGAATTACGCTCTTAGTTGCTTTGGGTGGTTCCCAGTGGGCGTTAGGCGCTGGCGGGCCTGCGGCCATCTCTACCGCGCCCGACAGACGCGCGATGTAGGTACTCAAGGTATCGACCCCGGAGGGGGCCTGCTCACAACCGCTGAGCAACAGGCTGCCTGTCAGCAGGAGCAGTCGCAGATTCACCCCGCAAGAGCGGTCTTTGCGTTGTTGCGCCAGCGGGCCAGGTGCTCGAGCGATTCATCGGGGACTGTCCGAGCCCCCCACGCCGCAAAGTCCAACGCAGCAAGTAGATCAATATCTGCGAATGACAGAGCGTTGCCAGCGAGAAAAACCCGATCAGCCAAAACCTCGTTTAGCATTGAAAGCCCTGCTAGCAGTCGTGATTTCCCGCGCTCCGCAAGCTCGGGTAGCTGGGGGACATTGGTAGGTCCCGGCAGCGCTCGGTTTACATATTTGGGATGAGCGTTGCGAAATGCTTCAGCGGTAGGGCTGAAAATGTCGGTGAAGAGACGGTGATTCCAGTTGAGTACATGGGCGCGCTCCTCAGCGGTTTTGCCGAGTAGCGGGCGTTCCGGGTACAGCGCCTCCAGATAGTGTGCAATTGCAATCACCGCACACAGCACGGAGCCGTCATCCAGTACCAGCGCGGGTACGGTTGCTTCCGGTACGATCGCCCGGTAATCGGCACCCAATTGCTCTTCTGCCCCCAGATTTATCTGGGTGGTATCAAGTACGATGCCCTTGTAGTCCATAAACATCTTCAGGCGTGCGGGATTTGGCGCGTTATCGAATGTGTAGAGGTGCATGGCGAAGGGTCCTGATCATGTGATGCTCGAGTATAACGGGACCAGACATGGCTGCCGGATCAGTTTTCGATCTTTTTCGCAACCGCTATACTCCCGCCCTCAATTACAGGAGATAGCCCTATGCGTCTTTTCTTCATTACTCTTTTGCTGACCCCCTTGGCGGCAATGGCGATGGATCTGACTGACCGACAGCGTGCCGACATTGAGGCCCGTATCAAGCCTTTTGCGGAAGTCTGTGTAGAGGGCGAAGCGTGTTCAGGTGCTGGTGACATGGCCGCAAGCGAGGGTCGCTCAGGTGAGGACGTCTACAACGGCGCCTGTATGGCCTGTCACTCTGCGGGTATCGCCGGGGCGCCCAAAGTTGGCGATCAGGTCGCATGGGTAGACAGGATTGGCAAAGGCATGGAGGTGTTGTACGACAGCGGCATTAACGGTGTCGCGGGCTCCGGAATGATTGCCAAGGGCGGCTGCGCCGATTGCACCGACGACGAGATTCGTCTGGCAGTCGATTATATGGTTGACGCAAGTCGCTAAACAGCGCCGGCGTCGTCTGTTGACGGCGCCTCTCTGAAGGTGAGCGCGGTTTTCAGATGAGGGATCGCCACAGAGCGGTCGCCGCTCATATCCGCAAGCGTCCGTGCCACTTTGAGGCGGCGATGCGTGCTACGGGCAGACAGGTTGAGTTTCGCCACGGCGCGGATCAACCAGCGTTCGGTGTCGTTCTTCAGTTGGCAGGCCTTCAGCAAGTTATCCCCCGATAGATCCCGGTTCAGGCAATCCTGGCGCTCCCTCTGGCGTTGGCGCATCAGCGTTACTCTATTCCTGACATCCCCGGAAGAACTCTGACCCCCAGTGCTTTTGCTCAGGAGGAGTTCTGGCGGGGGTCTCTGTAGTGTGATGTGGAGGTCGATTCGATCTGTCAGGGGGCCGGAAATGCCCTGAGAATAGCGGCGAATTCGGTCAGGCGTGCAGCGGCATCGACGGTCCGGGTCACCCGCAAGCCCGCAGGGACATGGGTTCATGGCTGCCACCAACTGAAACTGCGCGGGATATTGGTGTTGATGTTGGGCCCGATTCACGCGGATGAGGCCGGTCTCGAGGGGCTGACGTAGCTGATTCAAAACGGCATGCGGGAACTCCGTGAGTTCATCGAGGAAGAGCACGCCACCGTGTGCCATTGAGATCTCACCGGGCAGCGCGCGTGCTGTTCCGCCCATTAAAGATGCGACGCTACTCGAGTGGTGTGGCGCGCGAAACGGCGGACCACCGCGCTCCGTAAGTCCTACGATATCCTGCATAAGCAGAAGCTCTTGTACTGTTTTATCGGGTAGCGGTGGTAACAGCCCCGGGAGCACAGACGCTGCCAGCGTTTTACCAACACCCGGAGGCCCGGTCATTAGAAGATGATGCCCGCCTGTTGCTGCCACCTCGAGCGCCTTGCAGAGTAGCGGCTGCCCTTTCAGCTGCGACAAATCGGGGTAGGGAAAGTGGTCAGGATTGAGAGGAGTGCCTCGCGGGGCGTACTCGGGGTCAGCTTTTTTGAGTTGAGCACATAAGGAGAGGAGGTCCGGTGCCGTAATCAGACGGCCTTCCGTGAGTGTGGCGATCTCGGAGGCGCCTTGGTGCGCCATGCCGCAGGCGTGACCTGCGCGGGTTGCGGCCAGCGCAGCGGCGAGGGCGCCGCGGAAGGCATGTATTCCGCCGTCCAGACCCAATTCTCCGAAGAATTCCCGCCCCACAATGCAGCGTTGAGGGAGCTGCTGCGAGGCGACAAGTAGCCCCAGCGCGATGGGGAGATCGTAGCGAGGTCCCTCCTTGGGCAGTTCGGTCGGCGCCAAATTGACTGTGATATTGAAGTCGGGCCACTTGAGGTGAGATGACAAGATAGCGCTGCGCACGCGGCCACGTATCTGCCGAGTCGCCGACTCAGAAAAACCAACCACCTGAAATCCGGGCAGCCCGGATCCGAGATGGATCTCGACAATCACCTCAGGAGCTAACAGTCCCGCCTGGCTGCGAGTTTGAATAAAAGCGAGGTGCATAGATCATCCTTGATCTTCCTGTTGGTGGGGTAGTCCACCCACCGTTCATCAGTCTGTGGCTTCAGGGGGTGTCTCAAGCGCCAGATTGAGCGCCGCTATCTCTTTTTCCAATGCCTCGAGGCGCTCACGAGTGCGTTGCAATACTGCTGTTTGGGCATCGAATTCTTCTCGACTGACGACGTCAAGCCGGGTGAGTGCCGATCGCAAAACAGACTTCGCGTTGCGGTCTATTTGGTTGAATAGCGGATCGTCGCCTTGAGTCAATCGCTCAAAAAAAGAGCCTGGGCGGCGAGAATTTGAATTGTCTTGGCCCATGTCGTACGCCCGTAAGGATGGTTGAAAATACAGGCGCTTCAAGTTGAAAGGCTTTCGTTGGTCACGCGCCGTGAATGGTCTCAATGTAGCGCACTCTCACTGGCTCTGACAGATCAATCGAAGCCAAAACTGGTGCGAACACTGCACCGCATTGGTGCGATCCCCTCTGAAAAACACGCTGTGTAAAAAGCCAGAAACACCGATTTTTAGTGCTAATGAATTGTTTTTATTAAATAAAAAAACAGTTGGCCTGACCTTGGCAACCTGAGTTGGCGAGCCGGGCCGCGTTGAGCACGCGAGCCGCTCAAGATTGTCGTGTCGAGGCCTCGGGCCATCAAGTTAATCGCCGTCCTTCCGGGCGGTTTTTTCGGAGGTTGCCATGAAATTGGTTACTGCAGTCATAAAGCCTTTCAAATTGGACGATGTGCGGGAAGCACTCTCCACGATCGGTGTTCAAGGAATTACGGTTAGCGAAGTGAAAGGCTTTGGTCGCCAGAAAGGGCATACCGAGCTGTATCGCGGAGCTGAATACGTCGTTGATTTTCTTCCCAAGGTAAAACTCGAAATCGCCATTGCCGACGGCATGGTGGATCAGATCATCGAGGCCATTACTAAGGCCGCGCAAACCGGCAAGATCGGGGACGGCAAGATATTTGTCTCCAGCCTCGAACATGTCACCCGTATTCGAACCGGCGAGACCGGCGAAGAAGCGTTGTAAACCGGAGACTTGGAGATCACTCTCATGGAAAACGATATTTTTCAGTTGCAGTACGCACTGGACACTTTTTACTTCCTCGTTTGCGGCGCGTTGGTCATGTGGATGGCCGCCGGATTCGCCATGCTCGAGGCCGGATTGGTCCGCAGCAAGAACACG
Source organism: Halieaceae bacterium UBA3479 (assembly GCA_002377985.1). GTDB lineage: Bacteria > Pseudomonadota > Gammaproteobacteria > Pseudomonadales > Halieaceae > Luminiphilus. Next base: position 13,494 of record DFQW01000075.1, read on the forward strand.
GTCGAGATTCTGACCAAAAACGTCACTTTGTTTGCCGTGGCATGCATCATGTACATGGTGGTGGGTTACAGCATCATGTACGGGGGAGACATCTTCCTCAGCTCGATCACCGGATCGGGCGTGGTCGAGGGCGGCGAAGAAAACGCCACTTATGCGCCCTCTGCCGATTTCTTCTTTCAGGTAGTGTTCGTTGCGACGGCGATGTCCATTGTCTCGGGCGCGGTCGCTGAGCGGATGAAGCTGTTCGCGTTTTTGGCGTTCGCGGTCGTCATGACAGGGTTCATCTACCCAATGGAGGGAAGCTGGACTTGGGGCGGTAACCCGGTGTTTGGTATGTACACCCTCGGCGACCTTGGATTCGTCGACTTCGCGGGTAGCGGTATTGTCCACATGGCTGGCGCTGCCGCCGCACTGGCGGGCGTTATCCTGGTGGGTGCACGCAAGGGCAAGTACGGCGCCAACGGTGAGGTCAACGCAATTCCCGGCGCCAATCTGCCTTTGGCCACGCTTGGAACCTTTATTCTCTGGTTGGGATGGTTCGGTTTCAACGGCGGGTCGGTTTTGGCCACAGCCTCTGTAGATTCTGCCAATGCCGTTGCCGTGGTCTTCATGAACACGAATCTGGCCGCCGCGGGTGGCTGTATCGGAGCGCTGATCCTCGCGAAGCTGTTGTTCGGAAAAGCCGACCTCACCATGGCGCTGAACGGCTGTCTGGCAGGTCTGGTGGCCATTACAGCAGGTCCCGATACGCCGTCTGCGTTGCAAGCCACTATCTTTGGCGCGCTGGGTGGGCTACTGGTGGTGCTGTCTATTACGACTCTGGACAAGCTGAAAATCGACGACCCGGTGGGCGCTATTTCGGTCCACGGTGTGGTGGGGCTTCTCGGATTGCTGTTGGTTCCCCTGACAAACGATGGCTCCAGCTTTTCTGGGCAGGTCATCGGTGCCCTGACCATCTTCGGCTGGGTATTCGTAACGTCCTTCATCACCTTCTTCGTTATCAAGATGGTGCTGGGCCTGCGGGTGTCTGAAGAAGAGGAGTACGAAGGTTCCGACCTCAGCGAATGTGGCATGGAGGCCTATCCAGAGTTCGCCACCACGCGCTAATTACCCTGTCCTCTCATGGCAGACTTTTGGGCCCCACGGGGCCCTTTTTTTTGCCCGGATTTGGCGGGATCCGCGCAGCACCGGGGCGTTTGAGTGCGGTGCACCTGCCTTTTTGAAAATAAACTGGCGGCGTCGCAATGGCCGGCTCGATATTCTTTGGCTGGCTATCGTAATTCGCGGCGTTAGTGAAACTCCCGCATGGGACGGCCGCAGTCTCGAGGTGAGCCCGTGACAGCCCGTCTCGATCGCCTTTGCAAGACAATGCGATCAAACCTCGACCCATAAAGGCGGCCTCAAGCATTGCGAAAAAGTCTCGGAAGATCATAATACAAGCTCAATCTTTCGGGATGCGCTTATGAAACTCGTCACAGCTATTATCAAACCCTTCAAAATGGACGACGTGCGTGCTGCGCTATCTGATATTGGTGTTCAAGGCGTAACCGTGACGGAGGTAAAAGGCTTCGGAAGACAGCGCGGCCACACGGAACTGTATCGAGGCGCCGAATACGTTGTGGATTTTTTGCCGAAGCTCAAGCTGGAAATTGCTGCTGCAGATGATCACGTCGAAGCGATAGTGGAGGCGATTATTTCCTCCGCCAGCACGGGAAAGATCGGTGACGGCAAAATCTTTGTAGCGCCGCTGGAGCAGGTTGTCAGGATTCGCACGGGTGAGACGGGCGAGGAAGCTATCTAGGTACTGATTTATTCCTGCGATTCAGCGAGAGCGGTGATCGCTTCGGGAAGTTGCTTAAGATCATCGATCACGGCGTGAGCGACAGTGCTGCGCTCTCCTGCTGGGCTGTACCAAATGGCCCGGGCCCCTGCGTTGACCGCCCCTGCCACATCGTTGTTATGGCAATCACCCACATGGATCACCTCTTGCGGCGTCACGCCCGCAGTTGCAAAGGCCCGAATGAAAAACTCGGGATCGGGTTTGCTAACGCCAAATTGCTCCGCCCGCCAGGCGTAGTCAAATAGGCGGCCAATCGGTGTTAGCCCAACGTCGGCATTGCCGTTGGTCAGGGCCCCCAGTAAAAAACTGCGACCTAGGTTTTCGAGTACATCCGGAACACCCTCGTAGACGGTTACTTTATGTCGCTCGGCATAAAATGCAGCGAAGGCCTTGGCTGCAGCGTGTTTCGCTTCGGTCTGTGCCACCCCTTTTGATTGCAGCAAACGTTCAATAAACGTCTCCCTGAACTGGCTGATCCGGTGTGCCAGTGAGGGCTGCTCGCTGAGCAGCTTGTTTTTGATAACACTTATCTCGTCGCTCGATATGCGATGTAGCGCGAGTGCGGGGTAGTGTTGGTCAAGATATTGCCATTGGGCGGCCTCGGCGGCCTGCAGAGCGGGCCTGACATCCCACAGGGTGTCGTCGAGATCAAAACTGATGAGGCGAATCGGTGAGGTCACGTTAGCCGGCAAAGCGGTGTCCTGTGGGATGTCAGACTCGCGCTACTGGCAAGCGGGAAGCTGACCGATGACCTCAGCAATATAGTCGAGAAACAAAGTACCATCCTTGGGGCCGTAGCGCTCGGTGTCTGAGGCGCCCACTGTCAGTGCTCCGATGATTTCCTCTCCCTTGCGAATACACGACACTGCGACCGAGCCTTTATTTGCACCGCGTCCAAACAACGCTTCCATGTCCTTTGCCGTGACCGGTCCTGAAAAAGTACCGGCTGCCTGAATCAGTTGACGTGCGACCGCCGCCGCACCTTCATCCTGAGGGGCGTTGCCAAACCAGATCAGCGTTCCCATTTCTGCGCCGAAAGTGCCAGAGGCTTGCTCACTCCATATGAGCGTGGCGTGACCTCTGTCCACGGCATTCAGAAGTGCCAAAATTGTCTGGCGTGCGGCTTTGAGCAAACGATCATTTTCGCGACCAATCTCGGACAGTTCCACCAGCTTTTGTCTCGAGGTGATGTTTCGCTCGCGCAAAATGGCCACCTGTCGCTCGACCAGTGACACGGCGCCTTCCCCGCCATGTGGCAGATTCAAGGCTGCCAGTAAAGCCGGTCGATTTTGAAAAAAATCGGGATTTTCGCGGAGAAACTGCTCCACATCTTCCGGGTTGATTGCTGGGTTCATAAGCGCATCACTGTATTGGTGTGAAAGATCATGGATGATTCAGTTGGCCAATGGCTTTTTGGTTGGCTGTCGCCAATAACCAATGCTCTCAGCGCTATGTATCACTCAGGTATTGATGTGGATGGTACCCTCAAAAACGGTGCTTGTGGGGCCACCCAACCAGACCCGCTCCTCGCCGCCCTCCCAGTTGACAGAGAGCTTCCCGCCAGGAAGGTGAACAGTCACCGCCGAATCCAACAGGCCCGTTTGTATCCCGTGCACTACCGCGGCACACGCTCCTGAACCACAGGCCTCGGTTTCTCCGACCCCGCGCTCATAAACGCGGAGCTGTATCTCCGAGCGAGACAGCACTTGCATAAAGCTGACATTGGCTCTTGCTGGAAAGCGTTCATGGGCCTCGAGCAAGGGTCCCAATACCTGCACCGGCGCCCCTTGTGTGTCATCCACAATCAGCACCGCATGGGGGTTGCCCATCGAGACGGCACCAATCGAGAGTACCTGTCCCTGTACTTCTATGCTGTACTGCCGGTGAGTCTGCTCCGCCAAGAAGGGGATAGCCTCCGGCGCAAATTGCGGTGGGGCGAGTCCGGCAAAAATACGGCCATCCTCGGCGAGCGAGAGCTCCAGTGACTCCCCATCGGTGAGCAGCGTCAGTTTTCGCTTGCGGGTCAGCCGTTGTTCCTTGAGAAAACGACCCGCACACCGTGCACCATTGCCGCACTGACCCGCCCGCGAGCCATCAGCATTGAAAATGGTGTAGCGAAAATCTGCTTCGGGGTCATCCGGCGGCGTTAGCAACAAGACCTGATCGCAACCGATACCCCGTGTTCTGTCGGCGAGACGCCGGATCATTGCCTCTGTTAATACGATTGATTGCGAGACGCCGTCCAGCACAACAAAGTCATTCCCCGCTCCATGCATTTTGGTAAACGAGAGCTTCATCGTGACCACCCCGGTGGTATCGATTCTCTTTGCCACAATGCCTCAAGTGACTCTCTTTTCCCGATGAGATGGGCTGAAGCACCATCGACCAGAACCTCGGCAGCCCTGGGGCGGCTGTTGTAGTTTGAGGACATCGAGTATCCGTAAGCACCAGCGCCCATCACCGCCAACAAATCACCCTCGGCCAACACTAAAGGGCGAGCTTTGCCGAGAAAGTCTGCGGTTTCACAGACGGGGCCTACTATGTCCCATTCGAGCGCGTCGCCCGTGCGGGGTGTTACCGGACAAATTTCTTGCCAGGCGCCGTAGAGTGCTGGTCGCAACAAATCGTTCATGGCGGCGTCCACAATCGCAAAATGCCGGAGCGAGGTGGATTTCAAGTACTCGACTTTTGTCAGTAGCACCCCTGCCATGGCGACAATCGATCTGCCGGGTTCGAGCACCAGTTCCACGTCAAGCGGCAACAGGCGATCGAGTAGCGCGGCGATGTAGTCGCCAATACGGGGCGCAGATTTCTCGTAGCTCACGCCAAGACCACCGCCGATATCCAAATGAGAGATCTCGATACCCTCCGCCGACAGGTCGTGGATCATGTTTATTAAAAAATCCATCGCCTCTAGAAACGGGCTCACATCCATGATCTGGCTGCCAATATGGCAGTCAAGTCCGATCGGATTGAGCGCGTCCGTATCGCGCGCCAAGCGATATAGCCGCCGCGCGGTGGATGCGTCTACACCAAACTTGTTCTCACGCAGACCGGTTGAGATGTAGGGATGAGTCCCGGCATCGACATCGGGATTAATGCGAATAGATACGGGCGCCGTTTTTCTCAGAGCGCCAGCAACATCGGCCAGTTGTTTGAGTTCAGATTCTGATTCGACATTGAAGCAGCGAATGCCTTTATCCAGCGCCAGAGCGAGCTCTGCGCGGCTCTTGCCAACGCCGGAAAATACGATCTTGCCGGCATCACCCCCTGCGTGGAGTACCCGCTCCAACTCGCCCGCTGATACGACATCGAAGCCCGCACCCAATCGGGCCAGTCGATTCAGTATTGCGAGGTTGGAGTTTGCCTTGACCGCGTAGCAGATAAGATGCGACTGGCCGGTCAATGCCGCTTGATATGCCTCAAACGCGGCATCGATACTCGCTGCCGAGTACACATAAGTGGGCGTTCCGTGGGCGGCGGCGATATCATCAAGCGATAGGTCTTCGCAACAGAGGACCTCGTTTTGGCGTGTAAAGTGAGACATCAGTTGGCGAGTGCTACCGTTTCTTCGGTGTCAGCGGGACGCAAGGGCCCCTGTTGCCCGCAACCGCAAATGCATAAACACATTAGGACAGCACAAATGACCTTCACAGCTTGACCTCGGAAAAGCTGGCAGTATAACAGTGCGGTGAGAGAGACTGATGGTTGCTGACACTGATCGTGTTCTATGGAAGTTGTAATCGGAAAAAAGTATTGGGAATACAGGTATGGCGACGAATGAGTATTACGAACGGATAGACACGACTTTTGAGTGGGTCGAGACAGCGTTGGAAGCCTTTCCGGAGGATATCGATATTCGTAGCGCCGAGGGTGTGATCAATGCGACATTTGAGAACGGTGTGGTTTTTGTTTTCAGCCGGCAACCGCCCACTGAGCAGCTGTGGTTAGCGACGCCTGGCGGCGGTTTCCATTACGAATGGCGCGGGAACGTGTGGACAGACACAAAGACCGGCGAAGTGTTTCAGGCGGTCTTGGCGAGGGAGCTCGCCGAACACACAGGTTTAATCCTTGAAGAGAGTCTCTTGGGTGATTCGTCACTCTAAGCTACGTGCGCTTGTCGGGTTTGCCGCCTTTTGGAGCGCCTGGGCATGTGCGATAGAGGCACCGCTGGCGGTCGCCAACCTGTCACCATTTTCGCTGCTGAGAGCATTGCCCGAGCAGCGAACAGCGCGAACCGTTGCCGGTTTGCAGTGGGAGCTCTCGGGCATGATGGCAAATCATTTCATCCTTCAATCGGCAGCTGGAGAGGCGCTTCACCTCGATGGTCAGACCGACCGACTGACAGTGTCTATGCGCTACGGTTTCGCCCCGTTGTGGGATGTCGAATTGAAAGCGCCGTGGATACATCATTCAGGTGGATTCACGGACAACGCAATCGAGCGATGGCACAAAGCGTTTGGCCTACCCAATGGTGACCGCGGTCTATATCCCCAAAATCAGCTTCGCTACGAGTTAAAGGAGCAAGGCCGGGTGGCCGCTCTGGAGCGATCAACTCAGGGTTTGGGTGACGTCGAAGTTGCGGTCAGCCGCGAGCTTTTTGCGTCACTCGATGCTCATGTGGCGGCGAGCATTGGCGTAAAAAGTGCGACCGGCAAGACCGAGGATTGGCTGGGTAGCGGCACCGCGGACATCTTCACTTTGGTACGGTTCAGTGGCCGCTACCCGGAGGAAGGATCGTTTTTCTGGCACGGACAGGTGGGTGTTACGCGGGCAGGTGAGAGTTCGTTACTCGGCGAGACGCAGCGAAGAAACTTGTGGTTTGCCGGGCTTTCGCTGGCTTGGGCCCTGACGCCTCAATGGTCAGCGCTGGTGCAATATGATGCCCATAGTGGCGTATCGCATAGCGATCTGGCGCCGCTGGAGCAAACGGCCGGCATGCTAAGCATGGCGCTGAGATGGCGCCCGTCAGAAAGATGGTCTGTTGATTTTGGTTTCAGCGAGGACGTCGCGGTAGAGACTGCCCCCGACATCAATTTTTTGCTGAGTTTTCGTTTTGTACCCGGTGCTTAACGCGCCGCCAGCGCCGCTCTCGCTATGCTGATTGCCTCGCGCACCTGAGCCGGCGCGGTACCTCCTATATGATTTCTCGCGGCGACTGAACCTTCCAACGTCAGTACTTCAAATACGTCCTCTTCAATCGCTTCATGGAAGCCTTGCAGCGTCTTCAGGGGCAGCGTTGCGAGATCGCAGTCAGACTTGATGCAATACGCGACGGCCTGTCCGACGATCTCGTGGGCATCTCTGAAGGGAATGCCAATTCTGACAAGATAATCCGCAAGATCGGTCGCTGTTGAAAAGCCCTGGAGCGCGGCTTCGCGCATTTTCGAGGGAATCGCCTCGACGGCGGGGATCATGTCCGCAAACGCCTTGAGACAATCGTTGAGGGTATCGACGCTGTCAAAGAGCGCCTCTTTGTCCTCCTGATTGTCTTTGTTGTAGGCCAGGGGTTGCGATTTCATGAGCGTCAGTAAACTCATCAGGTTGCCGGTTGCTCGGCCTGATTTACCCCTTACGAGCTCGGGAACATCGGGATTTTTCTTCTGGGGCATAATCGAGGAGCCCGTGCAGAAGCGATCCGGTAGCGCGACAAAACCGAACTGCGAGGAAGTCCATAGCACCAGTTCTTCTGACATTCTAGAGAGATGGTTGAGCACTAGAGCCGCTACCGCACAAAATTCGATAGCGAAATCGCGGTCGGCGACACTGTCGAGAGAATTTCGTGTCGGGCCATCAAAGCCCATCGCGGTCGCGGTCGCCAGTCGATCAATGGGGAAGGTTGTCCCCGCCAAGGCAGCGGCACCCAAGGGGCAAACGTTCAGACGGGTTCTGCAATCCAATAGCCGCTGATAGTCGCGTTCCAACATTTCATACCAGGCCATCAGGTGGTGGCCAAAGGTCACCGGTTGCGCTACCTGCAGGTGTGTGAAACCGGGCATGATGGTATCAGCGTGGTCTTCGGCCTGTGTCAGTAAAGCGGCTTGAAGGCGTGATATCTCGGCCGCCGCATGATCAATCTCGCCGCGCAAGTACAGCCTGAGATCAGTCGCCACCTGGTCGTTTCTGGAGCGGCCCGTGTGTAATTTCTTGCCGCTATCGCCAATGATTTCTGTCAGCCGCGCCTCAATGTTCATGTGTACGTCTTCGCGCGCTACCTGCCACTCAAATGCGCCTGCCTCTATTTCGGAGAGGATGGTGGAGAGCCCTTGTTGAATGGCGGCGTTTTCTTCTGACGTCAGTACCCCGGTGCTGTGCAGCATATCGGCATGCGCCCTAGAGCCTTGAATGTCGCAGGCAGCGAGACGGCGGTCAAAGGCTTCCGAGGCGGTAAATCGTTGAACAAAGGTATCGGTGGGTTCGTCAAAGCGGCCTCCCCACATTTCCTGTCCGGTTTTTGGTTCTCGATCGCTCATGGCGCAGTTTTCCTCACATTCGTGGGGAGATTCTAACAGTGGATGCATCGCGAGAGCGTCGTCGGAGAGCGGTGAAATGTCGCCCACGTGATAGACTTCAGCGACAAACGGGGGAAATAGTGTGACCGACGCGATCGTGATTGCCACGCGGGAGAGCCCGCTCGCCTTATGGCAGGCAGAGTATGTAAAGGCCCGCCTTGAGGCTGAACATCCTACCCTGCAGGTCAGCCTGTTGGGTATGACGTCTCGTGGCGATCAGCTCCTCGAGCAACCGCTCTACAAGGTGGGCGGCAAAGGGCTGTTTGTCAAAGAGCTTGAGACAGCCTTGCTGGACGGTCGCGCAGATATCGCTGTTCATTCGATGAAGGATGTTCCGATGGTGTTGCCGGAGGGCCTGACACTTGGGGTCATCTGTGAGCGCGAGGACCCGCGTGATGCACTGGTGGGTGTTAACAGCTTTGACGAACTGGCCCCGGGTGCTCGGCTGGGTACCTCCAGCTTGCGGCGCAGTTGCCAGATCGCCCAGCATCGCCCGGATCTCGATATCGGATTTTTGAGGGGCAACGTCAACACGCGACTCGCCAAGCTCGATAAGGGTGATTTTGATGCCATCATGCTCGCCTGTGCGGGACTGATCCGGTTGGGGTTTGCAGCACGGATTGGTGATGCGATTGATCCCCAACTCTCTTTACCTGCGGCGGGGCAGGGCGCGGTGGGGATCGAATTTCGAGATAACGATGACCGCATCAGAGATTTGTTGACGCCTTTGCATCATGACATGACGGCAATGCGGGTTCGTGCCGAGCGGGCGGTGGTTCGGCGACTCGATGGTGGTTGCGACGTTCCCATTGCGGCTTACGCCGAGTGGGACGCAGACAGTCTCTGGTTGCGAGCCCGGGTAGGTTCGACCGATGGTACGCAATTGCTCGTCGCAGAAGCACGCGGCGTTGACCCGGAGCAATTGGGCCTGGGCGTGGCGGAATTGTTGCTCTCTCAGGGGGCTAAGAATTTGATTCAAGCTCTTCGAGGATGACGACAGTTGTCCTGACCCGAGCAGCATCGGATAGCCAGCGATTGGCCGGGCTGCTTGCCGGCGAGGGCTTCAAGGCGCTCTGTCTGCCCCTCATGACACTTGTTCCGCTGACCATCGAAGAACGACCGGAATTGCCCGAACCCAGTGAGATCTGGATTTTTATCAGCGGTAACGCGGTCAGGTTTGGGCTCCCTGTGCTCGCCCCCCTCCTCAATAACCACAAGGCCCCAACGGTGCTCGCTGTGGGAGCAAAAACCCGGGAGATACTTAGTCATTACAATATTTCATCAAGCGCGCCTGACCGACAGGATTCGGAGGGGCTGTTAGCGATGCCTGAGCTCAATGGCGATAGTGTTGGGCGCGTGACGATCGTCAAAGGTGAGGGGGGGCGTGACACGCTGGCTGATGAACTCCGCTGCCGGGGTATCTCGGTGACCGAGTTTCCCTGCTATCGCCGGTGTTGGCCCGAGGTCGATCTATCGGTCCTTAAGGGTGAAGCCGACGAGTGGATTTTTCAGGCGAGTAGCGGTGAGATCCTGTCGCGCTTGACCACTTTACTGGCTAACGAAGACGGGCAGGCCCTGTTCCGATTTCCTGTTGTTGTGCCCTCTGATCGAGTAGCCCAGATTGCCACCCGTCTGGGGTGGCGTACGGTGCTGCGTGCAGATGACGCCAGCGACCAATCGGTGATTCGGGTTTTGCATCATTGGACGGAGTGTGGAACGTCAACATGACAGAATCGGCTAAGCCACAACAAACACAGCCGGCAGTGCCGGCGACCAACACGCCACCAAGAAAGCGAGGCG
>DFQW01000075.1:23986-62861 GCA_002377985.1 Halieaceae bacterium UBA3479
TTTTTGGTTGGCCCTATGTTTCTGAGCAGTGGCATCGCTTCACAGATCTCGAGCGGCAACTGCAGGAGGTGACAGCACGGATCGAGCAGCGCTCCGACGTCGCGGCTGCAGCCAGCGCTGCCTCGGAGGCACGCACGCGTTCACTGCTGGACGCGGCGCGACGGGAAGGGGAGCAAACATTAAGGCAGTTTCGAGAAGAGATAGACGCCGAGCTGGCCGACACAGGTAGTCAGTCAGCACTGCGGATGGGGAGACTCGAGCAGCAAGTGGATCGATTACTGGCAGTGGATCGTCGCGCCTGGCTGGGCCACGAGGCCGCCTTTCTGCTGCGCCTTGCCAGTCAGCGACTATTGGTCGCTCGCGATATTGATGCGGCGACCTCGTTGTTGGTACAAGCGGACGAGCTACTCCGTGCGACTGATGCGCCTGCCTATGAACCCGTGCGCCTGGCGATCGCACAGGATCACGCCCATCTGATGGCGCTTCCCAAGGTTGATGAAGTAGGGCTCTACGGGCGACTGGCTGGGTTGATCGATCAGGTGGAGCAGCTGCGGCTTGCCTACGAAGGTGCGCCAGTGATCGTGGAAGAGGTGACAGTCGGAAATCGGGAAAGCGGAAATCAAAATTGGTTGGATGGCGTTGAATCAAGCTGGCATCAAGCGATCAGGAAGCTTTCTGATTACCTGTTGATTCGCAGAAGCAACGAGGAGGTAGCGGCGCTGATGACACCCGAGTGGGCGGCACTGGCACGGCAAAATTTGCGCATGCTGCTGGAACAGTGCCAGATAGCCATGCTCACCGCGAATGCCAGTCTTTATCAGCAGTCATTAGCCCGTTCTGAACGTTTCATACGCTTGTTTTCCGGACATGACCCGGACCGGGTGCAAGTCATATTGAAGGAGATTCAAGCGCTGCAGAGCAGCGATATCGCGCCCGATTTGCCCGATATGGTGCAAACCCGAAGCCTTTTGGATGCCGAGCTCAAGCGACTCGACTCCCAGATGGCACCCTGACGATGACGCGTTTCAATATCTATCTCATCGTCGGCCTGTTGGTCGGCGCACTGCTGGCCAGTTTGATGGCGGAAGATGCAGGGTATGTGTTGCTTCGCTGGCGAGGCTGGCAGCTTGAGACCTCTATTTGGGTGGCTGTGGGACTGGGCGCGTTACTCGCGTTGTCGCTGGTGCTGCTACGAGGGCTTTTCCGTTCCACCTTTCGCATGCCCATGAAACTTCGCCAATGGTTCGGTCTGCGCTCCGCTCGCGGCGCTCAGCGCCTAGCTGACAAAGGCATTACAGCGTTTTTCGAGGGGAGATGGGATGTGGCCGAGCGAGCGCTGCGTAAGGTAAATCCCTCAGAAGCCAGAACCGTTTTGCATCCCCTGTATGCCGCCGTGGCCGCCTGTCGGAAGGGTGACTATGAACAGGCTAACAATGTATTGAACCAAGCGGAACGCGCCGGGGAGACGCCACGCCATCTTGTATTAATCACCCGCGCCGAATGCCAGTTGGCGACACAAGATTATGATCGGGCGAGACAAACACTCAGTGCCCTAACCGGCACCGAGCAGGCGCTGCCAAGGACCAAAAAGCTGCTCGCCCAAGTGGCGTATGCCCAAAAAGCGTGGGTGGAACTGATTACCCTCGTATCGGATTTACGGCATTGCCATCAACTACCAGAAATGCTGCTCGACATGTGGGAGCGGGAAGCCTACAGCGCGCTAATGGCAGATGGTTCGCAGTCGTCCCCGGAGTTGCTCGCGTTATGGCGTCGAGTGCCCGCTGCGCTAAAAGAGGAGGGCAGTGTGGTGTGGGCAGCGCTTGTTCGAAGCCTCGTTTTTCGTTGCGAATGGGAGTTGCTGCTCAAGGTTTTGACTGAGCGGCTGACCGAGCACTTTGAAGTCGTGTCGCTGGATGCGGTGCGCGCGTTTCCTGAACGGCGGGCTGCAAAGCTGGCAAAAGTGCTGCGCCGGTGGGTCGACAAAGATGTCGACGGTCGCTGTCATGCAGCGCTGGCCCACATTGCGGGGCAGGAGGACAGAACCGGAGAGGCAGGTGAGCTCTGGCAGCAGGCCTACTCGCTGGGAAAGCGGCCCGATATTGCCGCGCAGTGGGCCCATTGGCTGCGACAGCAAGGCGATGAAGCCAAGGCCGCGCAAATACAGCGGGAAGCACTCCAGTTGCTCGCTGTGCCTGAATGACTGTGCCCCCGTCCGGGGTCCGATCAGGTCGATGAACGCCCGGGCACTGAAATGCCCAAAGAATCCCACAGCGCATCAATGCGGGATTTTACGGTTTCATCCATAGCGATAACGCGACCCCATTCGCGCTGGGTTTCTCCCTCCCATTTATGGGTGGCATCCATTCCGATTTTAGAACCCAGTCCCGCTACCGGAGAGGCGAAATCAAGGTAGTCGATGGGAGTGTTCTCTACAATGGTGCAGTCTCTGGCGGGATCCATGCGGGTGGTCATTGCCCAAATCACGTCCTCCCAGGACCGCGCGTTGACGTCATCGTCTGTCACGATAATGAATTTCGTGTACATGAATTGCCGGAGAAAAGACCAGACACCAAACATAACTCGCTTGGCATGGCCCGGATACTCTTTGCGCATCGTGACGACGGCCATCCGGTAGGAACAGCCTTCCGGAGGCAGGTAAAAATCGCTGATTTCAGGGAACTGCTTTTTCAGAAGCGGCACAAATACTTCATTGAGTGCCACACCCAAAATGGCGGGCTCGTCAGGGGGACGGCCGGTATAGGTGCTGTGGTAGATGGGATTCTCGCGGGTAGTGATGGTCTCGACCGTAAATACGGGGAACGCTTCCACCTCGTTATAGTATCCGGTGTGGTCACCAAAGGGGCCTTCTTCCGCTCGCTCGTCGGGATCAATAAAGCCCTCTAGAATGATTTCACTGTGAGCAGGCACCATGAGCTCATTGTTTCTGCAGAGCTCTGATACACAGTGAGCCAGATCGGTTTTCTTGCCCCTGAGTAAACCGGCGAAAGCGTATTCCGACAGCGCGTCGGGTACTGGTGTGACGGCGCCGAGGGTAGTGGCCGGATCTGCGCCTAGCGCAATGGCAACAGGGTAAGGTTCACCAGGACGCTTTAACTGCCAGTCCCGAAAATCCAGAGCCCCGCCACGATGCGAGAGCCAGCGCATAATGAGCTTGTTTTTACCGAGTAACTGCATACGGTAAATACCGAGGTTCATGCGCTCTTTTTCTGGGCCGCGCGTAATGACAAGTGGCCAGGTCACCAGTGGGCCAATATCGCCCGGCCAACAGGTCTGAATCGGCAACTGATGAAGATCAACGTCCTCACCGGAGTATATGACTTGCTGACAGGGCGCGTTTTTTACTACGTTGGGCCCCATAGTCAGTATTTTCTTCAGCAGCGGGGCTTTATCAACGAGATCGCGGAAGCCTTTGGGCGGATCAGGCTGTCGAAGGTATGCCAGTAACTCACCTACCTCACGGAGCGCCGCTACCGATTCCTCACCCATACCCAGCGCGACACGTTGCGCTGTACCGAAGAGGTTCGCCAAAACAGGGATGCGGGATCCTTTTGGATTTTCGAACAACAGCGCGGGGCCGCCACCGCGCAGTGTGCGGTCAGCGATTTCTGTCATTTCCAGGTTGGGGTCGATCTCGGCCCTAACTCTGACAAGATCTCCCCGTTTCTCGAGCTCGGCAATAAATTCCCGCAGGTCAACAAAGCTCGGCATGACGAAAGTTTACTTGCGCTTCATCGACTTGAAGAATTCATCGTTTGATTTGGTGTCTTTGAGCTTGTCCAGCAGGAACTCGACCGCGGGGAGGTCTTCCATCCCGTGCAGCAGCTTTCGGAGAATCCACATTCTCTGCAGTTCCTCGTCACCGGTGAGTAATTCTTCTCGACGCGTACCTGAGCGGCGAATATTGATCGCTGGGTAGACGCGTTTTTCCGCGATCTTGCGATCGAGATGCAACTCCATGTTACCGGTTCCCTTGAATTCCTCGTAGATGACTTCGTCCATTTTGGAGCCGGTGTCGATGAGGGCTGTAGCGATAATCGAAAGACTGCCGCCCTCTTCTATATTCCGCGCGGCGCCAAAGAAGCGCTTGGGACGCTCCAGCGCATGAGCATCAACACCCCCGGTGAGCACCTTTCCGGAGCTGGGAATGACCGTGTTATAGGCGCGGGCCAGACGAGTAATGGAGTCAAGCAAAATAACTACGTCGCGCTTGTGCTCAACCAGTCGCTTGGCTTTTTCGATCACCATGTCGGCGACTTGCACATGACGAGAAGGGGGCTCGTCAAAGGTGGATGCCACGACCTCGGCACCGCGAGCACCGACCGAACGCTGCATCTCTGTTACCTCTTCCGGTCGCTCGTCTATCAGCAGCACAATGACATAGCACTCAGGATTATTTGAAATAATCGCCTGCGCTATGTTCTGCATCATGATGGTTTTACCCGCCTTGGGCGGTGCGACCAGCAGACCCCTCTGGCCTTTGCCTATGGGAGCAACCAGATCAATGATGCGCCCTGTGAGATCCTCGGTAGAGCCATTGCCCTTTTCAAGGGTCAAGCGCTCGTTGGGAAACAGCGGGGTCAGATTTTCAAAAAGGATCTTGCTCTTTGCGCTTTCCGGTGACTCAAAGTTGACGTCTTTGACCTTGAGCAATGCAAAATATCGTTCCGAATCCTTGGGGGGTCGGATCATGCCCGTTACGGTATCGCCGGTTCGCAAGTTAAACCGCCTGATCTGGCTGGGGCTTACATAGATGTCATCGGGCCCAGCTAAAAACGAACTATCGGCGGATCGCAGGAATCCAAATCCGTCCTGTAGAATTTCGAGAACACCGTCACCCCAGATGTCTTCGCCGCTCTTTGCGTGGCGCTTGAGCAGCGCAAAAATAATATCCTGCCGGCGCGACCGGGCCATATTCTCGATGCCCATCTCCCGGGCCATGTCGATCAGGTCCTGCGTTGCCTTGTTCTTGAGCTCTGTGAGGCTCATGGGGTTGGCGCTGGGGGTATTCGGATCCCTTCTGGGACGTCGCTGACGACCTCGCCGGGAGCGCCCTTGCTGACCCTCGTCATCTCCGTTGGCACCCGCCTCGGTTGGGATGTCGGGCTCAGCGCTCGCTGCGAAAACCGGCTCTTCCGAACCCCCGTTATCTTCAGTCTCAGCGGCTTTCAGTTTCAGCGTTCGCGCGCTTTTTTTTGCGCTTTCCTCCGTCTCAACGTCGGGATTGGTAATCGCTGTTTGCTCACTGCCCTGTGTATCCAACTCTTCTGCGTTGGCGTTGGTTTGATCTTCCACGAGTAATGTCCGGCTGCTTGAATATCAGTAAGGGGAAAGAAACCCGTCCGATGATGCTTTTTGCTTTTTTGCGCGGGTGCGAATCGGACGGTAACGGTGTGCCCCCGCTCCCCAACGATTTGAAGGTCACCCGGGCCAGTGATGGTTACCGTGGTGGAGGATCAAAAGGAAGAAGCGTGGGACACTGCACGGGTTCAGAGAACACCGTGAGTGAAAGTTAGCATCGGCTGAAAGGGACGTCCAGCGAAATCTGATCGCCTTTTTTGCCCCTTTGCGCGTCAAATCGCCGAGTCAATAAACTCTCCGAGCTGGGTTTTGGATAATGCGCCCACCTTGGTATCTACCGCGTTACCCGCTTTGAACATGATCAGGGTAGGAATTCCCCGGATATTAAATTTGCCCGGCATGTCGGGGTTGGCGTCAACATCAACTTTACAGACTTTGACTTTTCCCGCGTATTCTGTGGCAATCTCTTCGAGAATAGGGGCAATCATTTTGCACGGACCACACCATTCGGCCCAGAAGTCGACCAAAACGGGCAAGTCGCTGGAGAGGACCTCCGCGTCAAAGTTATCGTCGGTCACATGCAGAATATCGGCACTCATAATGGCTCCAGTGATTCGGTCGGCGGCGCGTGGCCGCATTCTTGGGAAAGTTGGATGACGCAGGCAAGAAAATATCCTACTGCTAACCAACCGGCAACCTCTTGCGACAGATCAGTGTCGAGCGCCTGGTACGTATACATGGTTTTGTGCGCCGATAGCACGCTCTATGCCGGCGTGACGACCCATCTGCAGCGACGTGTGGATCAACATAACGGGGAATTGGCGGGCGGGGCTCGATATACCCGTGCCAGGCAACCGGTAAAGTTGGTGTGGTGGAAGAAGTGTCTGAACCGATCCTCTGCGCAACAGGAAGAAGCGGCAGTGCGGCGGCTCAGTCGTGGGCAAAAATGGGCGCTGGTAGAGGCGTTCGATCGGGCAACCGCGAATGACCGTTGACGCGTTCTGGGAATGGTCGCTGGCGCGTTACGGCGACCCTGCGACTCGTGAGCATCTGCTCTCGCTTCAGGACGCCTTGGATTTAGTCGTGCTGGAGGCACTGTTCGCCCTGTGGCTGGGAAGCGAGCACTATGAGTGGCAAGCGGATATGGTCGACCGTATGGCCGGGGCGTCCCAAGATTGGCTGAAGGCGGTTGTCGTGCCGCTCAGGGCCACGCGTATGCAGTGGCGATCAGCGCCCTCCCTGCAAACTGCGCGCAAGCACCTACTGTCCTTGGAGGTGCAGGCAGAGCGTCACCTGGCTGAGCTCATGTGGGAAGCAGCGATGGTGACTGATCATGGTGGGACAGAGCTGCTGTACCAACCTGCCAGAGCGATCGGCGAGTTGATGCATGTGAATCTCGCCTGTATTGAGCCATTTCGCGACGGTAAATATGTCTCTGAACGCGAGCAGATGGTGGTACTCGTCGAGCAAGCCACGTAACATCCGCGATCCGAAACTTTACAAAGAGAGCAGTTGACATGAGTACTCCCATGACCCAAACGGGACTGGCCGTTGCCGCGTTGTCGTTCACGCTGATGCTGGGCTGTGGCGCCAATACAGAGGAAGAACCGGTATCGCTGGAGTCTACCGACGCGCGCCTGAGCTACGGGATTGGATTGCGTATGGGCGAGAGAATGGCGGCTGACGCCATGACCATAGATGTCGCGGCCTATGCTGCGGGCTTGGAGGATGCCATGACCGGCGCTGAGCCTGAGCTCACTGCAGAGGAAATCGATGCCGAAATGACGGCGTTTCAAGAGCGTCGTCAGGCCGAAGCAGAAGCAGAGCGCACAGCGCTCGCACAGTCCAATCTCGAGGCGGGGAGAGCCTATATGGAAGACTTGAGTGCCAAGGGCGAAGTGCAGACTACCGAAACCGGCTTGCAGTACATCGTGGTCGAGGCAGGAGAGGGCGATAGCCCCGTTGCTGCCGATTCTGTAGAAGTGCACTACGAGGGACGCCTGATTGACGGGACAGTATTTGATAGCAGCTTTGAGCGGGGTCAAACCGTCACTTTTGGTCTCACTCAGGTGATTCCTGGTTGGACAGAGGGTTTGCAGCTGATGAAGCCCGGTGCGAAATTCAAATTTATTATTCCACCCGAGCTGGGTTACGGAGAGGGTGGTGCTGGCCAAATGATTGGTCCCAATGCCACGCTGTTGTTCGACGTTGAATTAATCGCTGTGGTGCCTCGCGAGGAGGACTAGGCCTCCTCCCGTTAGGAAGAAACGCCGTATTTGATGGGGAGAGGTCGGCCCTTTACCCCCCTTCCTCGGCGCCAAGTTTGCGCCATGCGCGGGAGTCATGCGCCCCGGCCATGGCCCTAACGAATCTCTCACTCGCGAGTTGCGGCCGGGCGCGCCAAGACACGAAGCCCAGCAGTTGGTGTGGCCGGTTACGGCGGTATCAGTCTCGCGAGCGCTCGTAGGGTTTACGGCTGGGCGGTCCGCTCAGAGGGCGCACTTCCAAACCCATAAATTCTGTGGCTTCGTCTTCGGGGCTTGTCGCCTGCTCGGCAGGCACTGCGACTTCGATCGACTGCGCTAGGCTCGTCTGCGTCTTGAAGCATGCGGATGCCGCCGCCATGCCTGCCATCCTTGCGCTGTCTTCTGACCACCAGTCTGCTGCACCCGCTTTCAGCTCAGCGACCGTTTCGGTAGCGATGGCTTCGCAATTAACGGTGTTGGCAAACGGCGCGGGCGCTATCACCAGCGAACCGAAGGCCAAACTCAGCGCGAGATAGTAGGGGTGGGGCATGGATAAAACCTCATCGACATCTATCTTCCTCTACGCAAGCTGGCAGGGCACTGGATTAGATTCGGCATGCGACACGGGAATTTGTGCGCCGCCGGGTAGTGCTATGTGCGACGGGGTGTGGTGCGCCTGCGCTAACTTTGTGCGGTCGCGCACTCATTTGGCGCGAGCGCCACCCCCAGACTGCTAAATCCACGATGTGGCGCTCTCTCGCATACCAATAAAAAACCAAAAAAATAATAAATAACAGCTATTTATCGATGTTGGCCCGCCTTTTGCAAAGAGGCGGATGAGCAAAGGTTCGCCCACACAGTAATTCCAGGTCCGTTATTCGCTGTGCAGGTTGATTTTTATGACATCACAAGGAGCTCTTATGAAAACTGCTACTTCCCGCACCAAACTCGGCGCAATGCTGTTGCCCGCCGCTTTTACCTGCGCATTCGCGTCAACTTCCCAGGCTGGGGAGTGGTCAGCGAACGCTTCGATGACCAGTAACTACATATGGCGAGGGTTGACCCAGACGGAAAACGAGGCAGCTGTTCAGGGCGGTATTGACTACGCCTCTGACAGTGGTTTTTACATCGGTACCTGGGCGTCGAACGTGAACTACGGACCGTCGGACGTTTACTCTTATGAGCACGATATCTACGCGGGCTTCGCCTTCGACACTGGCGCGATCAGCTGGGATGTGGGGTACCTCTACTACAATTACGACAAGGAAGCCAACTTCGATTTTGGCGAAGTCTATTTAGGGGCAGGTATCGGTGGATTCAGCGCCAAGTTCAATGTGCTGGCCAACACTGAGGCAGACGAGGCTGAAGGGCAGGATTTTGGGTTCGGCGAAGCCTACTATCTTTCTCTCGACTATGGTTTTGAGATCGGCGACGGGGTTGCGATTGGTCTGCATGTGGGACATCACGATGGTGATTTTGCAGAGGCCTTTAACGGTAACGCCGAGGGCTATTACGACTACAACGTAACGGTATCAAAGGGCGGTTTCACGTTTATGATTTCTGATACCGACGTGAAAGGAGGCGCCGCCGAGGGCGGTTACGACAACGATCAGATCAAGTTTGTTGTCTCATACGCGGTTGATATCGCGCTCTGAGATAGCAATTCGCTCATTGCAATATGAGCGGTAACATTCGTGGCCATGCGAAGCGCTCTCAGGGGCGCTTTTTTTATCCGTATTTTTCTCGGACCCAATTCAGATATGTTTGTACTGTTGGTAAAACTCTGCCAGATAATCATCAAGGCTTTGCGTGTCACGCGCCTCTAGCTCCGATTGACGTATGAGGGAGGCCCGTGCTTCATCACGCAACTGCGCAAGTGTTTGTGCCTCCAGCGGATGGGCGAGATGCTCATGATGCCAACGACGAGAATACCCTTGCGCCAATTGCCAGAAACTTTGTCCACTGTCTTCCATTTCTTTTAGCATCCGCGCCGACAGCGTCAGCGCCGGATCCGCGAGTTTTTCCCGCGCATCTTTGACCACTGCCTGATAGGTTGTTGCGTTCGCGGTATCAGTGGCGTCATACCAGACCGCGATCTCCATCATCCGCGCCAGAATCGGTTCTGCCAGCTCCGCGAGAGGAACCTCGCTGCCGTCTTCGGATAAGAGTGTCAGACCCGGTTCTCGGCCCGTATTGACCATTCGCCGCAGATTTATCGCATTTCTCTGTCGGCCTGACTCATCGCACAGTGGGCTGTCGTCGATCAGGCAGGCCAGCAGGAATAAGTCCAGTAACCGCATGGTGCTCGCGTCAATACCAAAGGGGATGAACGGATTGATATCAACGCAGCGCACCTCAATGTACTCGACGCCCCGTTGCGCCAGCGCGACCACCGGCGCTTCGCCGCTTTGCGTGACTCGTTTGGGCCGGATCGGACTGTAGTACTCGTTCTCAATTTGAAGTAGCCCAGTATTAAGCTGCGCTCGTTCGCCGTTATCCATTTGTACGAAGGATTCATAGGCCGAGTGAGGTGTAAGAATTGCATCCCTCAGCGTGGAAATATACTGCTCGATATCGTTGTAACAGACATTCATGCGCGCTTGGGCGTTGCTGGTGTAACCCAAATCACCCATGCGTAAAGAGGTAGAAAAAGGCAAGTAATAACTATGATGATCTTCCCCTAACGGTTGCAGGGGATGCGAGCGGTTACCCTGAAGGAAACTTGCGCAAACGGTTGGCGAGGCACCGAGTAAATAGAGCAGGAGCCATGCACGGGAGAAAAAATTGCGGATCAGCGCGAGGTAACCCTCAGTTTGAAACTGCATGGCGTCGCTCTGGTTGCCAACCGAGGCCCGCGCTGTTTTCCAAAACGCATCAGGCAATGAAAAGTTGTAGTGGATGCCCGCGATAGCCTGCATTCTGCGCCCATAGCGCACGCTCAGGCCATTTCTATAAATCCGCTTCATTTGACCGACATTGGAGCGGCCAAAAGAGGCGATCGGAATACCGGCATCTCCGTTGACAACACAGGGCATGCTGGCGTTCCACAGGAACTCGTCTTTAAGCTGCTGCGCCGTGAAGCGGTGCAAGTTGGCCAGCCCTTGTTCAGTAGCCGATATGGAAGCAGAGACAGGCGTTATGAACTCCAGTAGGGCTTCTGAATAGTCGGTAGTGATGGACGGGTGTGTCAGCGCCGAGCCAAGCTCTGCGGGGTGTGGTGTTTGGGCTAATGTTGCCTGACTCGAAGTAACGCGAAGACTTTCTTTCTCTACACCCCTTCGGATCTCGCGGAGCAGCGAAGGATTTGTCTCCAGCACCTGTCGGAAAACCGAAGCATGTTTCGTCACGGCTCTCCTCCCATGTGATGAATTGACGTGAATGGCACTAGGCTAATGCCCACGCCAGGAGTTAAATTGAGGCGGAGTTTACGGTGCGAATGTCGTATCGTACAGAGGCGCAACGGACCGCAGTTTCAGTTGAAGGCATCCTGCGGTACAAGCACAAGGAGGTGTGTTGACGATGCGAATCCATGAATGGTTAAGAATTCTCGCTCACGGTAAAGGCTCAGATCTTTTTTTGACGACGGGTGCGCCCCCCAGCGCCAAGTTTGCAGGGGCGCTCAAGACCATTGCGCCCGACGTATTGACGCCCGGTGAAGTAGCGGCCATCGCTGACGAAATTATGGATGATGCGCAGCGCGGGGAGTTTGCGCGTGAACTGGAAATGAACTTGGCGCTGTTTTTACCGGGTACCGGGCGATTTCGCGTCAATATCTTCAGGCAGCGCAACGAAGTGAGTATTGTTGCGCGGTATATCGTCTCAGAAATCCCGCAGTGGCACGAACTCGGCTTACCCGAGGTCCTGACGGACCTGATTATGCAAAAACGGGGCTTGATCC
Source organism: Halieaceae bacterium UBA3479 (assembly GCA_002377985.1). GTDB lineage: Bacteria > Pseudomonadota > Gammaproteobacteria > Pseudomonadales > Halieaceae > Luminiphilus. The sequence goes on from DFQW01000075.1 coordinate 35,450, forward strand.
TCTTTGTAGGCGCTACGGGCTCGGGAAAATCCACGTCTCTCGCCGCCATGATCGACTATCGCAATTGTGAGGCGAGTGGCCACATCGTCACCATCGAAGATCCAGTTGAATTTGTTCACGAACACAAGAAGTCGATTATCAGTCAGCGGGAAGTGGGCGTAGATACCCGTAATTGGCACAACGCGCTGAAAAATACACTGCGTCAGGCGCCCGATGTCATTCTGATCGGGGAGATAAGAGATAGAGAGACGATGGAGCACGCTCTATCATTTGCCGAAACGGGCCACCTCTGTATTTCGACACTCCATGCCAACAATGCCAATCAGGCGTTGGATCGCATAATCAATTTTTTCCCTGAGGAGAAGCGGCATCAGCTACTCACGGATTTGTCGCTCAATCTCCAAGCATTTGTCTCTCAGAGACTCATTCCCAACTTGGCGGGTGGCAGGAGTGCGGCGGTTGAGGTGATGTTGGGATCCCCTACCGTGAGAGAGCTGATTTTGCGTGGCGATATTGCCGGCCTGAAAGAGATCATGGAAAAATCGAAGGACCGTGGCATGCAGACCTTCGATATGGCCCTGCTGGACATGTGTCAGGCGGGTATCATTTCGGAGCAGGACGCGCTGCGGAATGCCGATTCTCAGAATAACCTGCGCTTGAAACTGAAGCTGGCAGCAGATCCAGTGTCCGATCGCACGGCGCCGTCATTCAAATTGCAGGACTGACGCTCAGCCTCGAGCGAGATGACAGGCGCCGCCCTTACCGTCTGTCAGAGAGGAGTTGGTCAATAATGCGAGCCAATTGGTTGAGGCTATTGCACTCTTTGACAACATGGCAATGACGCTTGACGCGCAACATTTCTGAATCTCCCGTGCCCCACAAGCGCGTGGATTCAGGGTTTAACCAAATGACTTGCTTTGCTCTTGCTTTCATTTCGGCGAGCAGATCGAGTCTGGGATCAGCTTGATTATTTCTTGCATCGCCAAGAACGATCAGTGTCGTGGCGTGGTTTACCTCGGCCAAGGCCAATTCACTGAAATCATTCAGTGCGCGTCCATAGTCGGTGGCCCCGCCATATTTGAGGTTCACTTTCTCAATGGCTTCCTCGACGGGCAACGTGTCAAACAAGTCGCTGACCTCGCCCAATGCCGCCGAGAAGGCAAAAGTGCGTGTTCGGGGCAACACGTCCTGCAAGGCATAGATAAACATCAGCAGAAATTTTGCATATGCGGCTACTGACCCACTCACGTCACAGATAGCCATGATTTGCGGGCGCTTTCGTTCAATCTTCCGCCACCTGGGCTGGAACGGTATGCCATCAGTGGCAACGGACTTTCTGATGGTTTCGCCGACGTGAAGTTTGCCGCGTCGGTACCGCCGTCTTCGCCGACCATGTCGCGCCGCAAGCTTTCGCGCCATGCGGTCCATCAGGCGTTTCAGTCGGGCCATTTGGCTGTGATCAATGTTCCCCAGCTTCACTTTCGAGAGTGATTCGTCAAGAAGGTCTTCCGTTTGCGCGCTGGCATGAATCAAATAGGCGCGTTCTACTCTGTCCCGGACACGTTCCCGCAGCTGCTCTCGCAGGGCCTGCACTGCTTCAAACGCCGCGGGTTCACTCTGCTCGAACTCAATCGCTGCAGCCCGAAGCGCTTCGTCTCCCAATGCATCCAGCATTTTTCTGACGTATTGCCCACGCTGGGTAAACAGAGAGATTTCTTCAACCTTGACCTCTGCGGCGGCTGTCTCAATTGCCAATGACAAAGCGCTCTCATCTTGCGACTCAAGCGCGTCGAAAAGCGCGTTTCCTCGCAAACCTTCCAGCGGGTCGTTGACATCCTGAGGCGGTATGGTCCCCCCCGAGGTTAATAGTTTGTCCGACAAATCCGGAAGAGCAGACGGATCATCGGACGCCGATGCATCACCCGCTTTTTTTATGGCGATCTGGAAGTAATCGTCGAATGCGCTTTCGAAGGTGGCGAGTTCATGACTGGATTTTGCCAGCGTCGCAGCCAATCCGTGCTTGAGTAACGTTCTGTCGGCGTACCCAAGGAGCTCCGCTGCTTCGATGGCGTCGAGGGTATCCGCGGGGGAGACCGGAATTTTTTTGCCACGAAGGAATTGCATAAAAGCCAGCAACTGGTCGCTACTGGCGGTTTGCTCGACCGTGTGCCTGTCGGGATCACTCACCGGTATGGCCTAGGCTGTGACTGTCGCCATTAGTTTCGGCAGCTGGCCTTCGGCGATCTTGATATCTTCTTCGTATTTGAGCAGCACGTTCAAGGTGTCGAGAACCAAATTGCCCTCGAGATCCTTGGCATGAAGCAGTATGAGACTCTTGGCCCAGTCGATCGTTTCCGATATGGCAGGCGCTTTCTTTAGATCAAGAGCGCGTATTGCATGGACAAAGCGGACGAGCTGATCGGTGAGAGATTGGCTCAGATCAGGCACCCTGCTTGCCACAATTCTTGCCTCGAGTTCGACTGATGGGAAAGGTATATGCAAGTGCAGGCAGCGACGCTTGAGCGCGTCCGAGAGGTCTCGCGTATCGTTACTGGTCAAAAAAACGAGCGGTTTTGATTGAGCGGTGATGGTGCCCAATTCCGGGATGGACACCTGAAAATCAGACAGCACCTCAAGAAGCATTGACTCGAATTCAAAATCGGCTTTGTCGATCTCATCGATTAGCAAGACACTGCCCGCGTCGGCCCCCATGGCTTTGAGTAACGGTCGTGGTTCGAGAAAGGACTCCGAATAGAACACGTCGCCGAATTGATGCAGCCGATCCATTGATTCTGACAGGCCCTTGGCGCCATCAAGAATATCGCCGAGCTGCTCCTTTAGGAGCTGCGTGTACAGCAACTGCTTGCCATATTTCCACTCGTAGAGGGCTTTGCTTTCGTCAAGTCCCTCATAGCACTGTAGTCTGACCAGTGGCCGATTTACTACTTCTGCACAGGTCTTGGCCAATTCCGTTTTACCCACACCCGGGGGGCCTTCAATCAGCACCGGCTTTTCCAGCGAAGCCGCCAACTTGATCACGGTGGCAATGCGCGTTGTACAGATGTAGCCGGCCGCCTCAAAAGCGGTCTCAATGGTGCTTATTTCACCAAGCGCTGGATAATCAGATTCAGACACAGCGTTTTCTCAAATTTGTGGCGTCAGCCGCCAGTGGCGTTCATAAAGCGAACGATTTGCGGCGCTTCAGGACGGTCGAAGACGTGCCGCTCGGGTTTCAGTGCAAGGCTCTCAATAATAGTGCTTTTGATCTGGTCATCGGAACATGCCGATCGAAGCAAGGCGCGCAAATCGATGGATTCCTCGTTGCCAAGACACATCAGCAGACGGCCTTCAGCGCTGATGCGAAGTCGATTGCAGCTACTGCAAAAGTTGTGGCTATGAGGGGAGATAAATCCCAGTTCGGTTTGCGTGCCATTGATCAGGAAGTCTCGCGAGGGGCCCGCGAGGTCGTTGTTGGGTAGCGGTTGCAGCGAGTAGTGGTTACCGAGCGCTTCCAACAGCGTCTCGGATGAAACGTAAGCGAGGGCTTTACCACCGACCGTTACCTGACCGAGAGGCATTTCCTCGATAAAAGCGATGTGAATGCGCTTTTCGATGGCGAATTGGGTGAGGGATAGCACCTCATCCTGATTTAGGCCATCCAATACCACGGCATTGAGACGGATGCGGTCGAATCCAGCCGCCACTGCTGCGTCAACGCCGCGCAACACGGTGTTTAAGTCGCCCACTCGGGTGATCTCCCGAAAGCGTTCCGCACGCAGACTATCCAGACTAATATTGATCGACCGCACGCCCGCGTCTTTGAGCGATCGCGCAGCGCTGGCCAGTTGGCTGCCATTGGTTGTGACTGCTAGCGTTGTGAGATTGGGTAACGCTCCCAGCCCTCTGAAAAGATCGATTGCGCCTTTGCGTACCAGGGGTTCGCCACCTGTTACCCGTATTTTGCGCACACCCAGCTCGGTGAAGAGCCGGGCGACTCGGAGTAACTCCTCGATCGAGAGCACCTCCGAGCGAGGAAGGAATTGCATGGTTTCCGCCATACAATATTGGCATCGAAAATCACATCGATCAGTAATGGACAGCCGCAGATACGAGATCTTGCGACCGAATCCGTCGATCAACTGCGAGTCGGACATTCTGGGCATGCGAGGAGTTTACACAAGGGCGCAGGGTGAGGGAGCATACAGCAGATGATTACAATGACCTACATTGATCCGCGGCAAACAGTCTGGCCGGGTCTGATTACGGGCTTTTTATTGAGCCAGATGCTCCTGTTTTTTGACTATAGCCCGGCGATCGTCATCACGGCTGTACTCGGATGGCTGTGCATGATGTGGTGGATCTTTGAGCCTATTCCGATTCCCGTCACATCGTTACTGCCGATTGCGGTCTTGCCAGCCACGGGCATCTTGACGGTCGATCAGGTGGGCGCGTCAGTGGGTTCTCCGCTCATTATTTTGTTAATGGGGGGATTTCTACTCTCACGAGGAATGGAGAGCACCGGTGCTCACCATCGCATCGCCCTCACTGTGGTTCATCTGGTGGGTGGTCAGAATCCTCGCCGTCTGGTGTTGGGCTTTATGTTGGCTGGCGCCGTCCTGAGTATGTGGATTTCGAATACGGCATCGGCACTGATGCTCATGCCGGTGGCGCTGGCGGTATTGGCTTCTTCTTCTGATCGCCAGCGTCTGGCGGTGCCTCTACTGTTGGGACTGGCCTGGTCTTGCAGTATTGGCGGTTTGGGAACGCCGATTGGTACACCGCCCAATCTGATTTTTATTCAGGTTTACGAAGCAACGACCAACGAGTTAATCAGTTTTGGTCAGTGGATGTCCTGGGGATTGCCAGTCATAGCGCTACTGCTCCCAGCAGCATGGTGGTGGGTCACTCGCGACCTGCCCCCCGAGCTCAATGTAACTTTGCCGGTGGTGGGTCCTTGGCGAAGCGCGGAGAGACGGGTTCTCATTATTTTTGCTCTCACCGCGCTCGCTTGGATAACGCGTGCAGAGCCCTTTGGTGGCTGGCAAAACTGGCTGAATTTGCCCACTGCCAACGACGCGTCGGTTGCGTTAATCGCGGTGCTGGCGCTGTTTATTGTCCGGGACAGAGAGGGGGCGCCGCTGATTGAATGGCGCCAGGCTAATGAAATTCCATGGGGTGTGCTGCTGCTTTTCGGGGGTGGTATCTGCCTGGCCCGCGGATTTGTGGCGTCAGGCTTGAGCGCTGAGATTGGAGAGGCACTGACACAACTGGCCGTGTTGCCCGTTTTTGTGATGATGCTGGTCATGGCCCTAGCAGTCACTTTCTTGACCGAGGCCACCTCCAATACGGCAACGACAGCCCTGTTGATGCCGGTGCTGGCTGCAGTCGCGATTGCGGTGAACATTGATCCGCTGTGGTTGATGGTGCCGGCAGCCATGAGCGCGAGCTGTGCCTTTATGCTCCCCGTCGCTACTGCACCCAATGCGGTGGTGTTTGGTACCGGAGAACTGCCCATTCAGAGAATGGTCAGGGAGGGGTTATTGCTGAACGTGATCGGCGCGATGATTATCGCCGCAACTCTTTGGGTCAGGCTCACCTGAGGGCTATTGCGGGCTGGGTAGTTAGGGAGAGAAGGGACGTCGGCGCCGATCAGTGTGGTCAGATAAGCGCTACAAGAAGCCGCACTCCGCAACGAGCGGTGGCCCGATGCGGAGTGGCATCAGCTGCTAGAGGAGCGCCATCATCGTCTCGGCGGAGCTCACGTCCACACCGGGGCCGTCCTCGATATTGAGATGGGTGATCTTGCCATCTTCGGCAATCAGGGCGTAGCGCTGGCTGCGCGTCGCCATACCAAAGCCGGTCGCGTCCATTTCCAGACCGAGGGCCATGGTGAACTCTCCGTTGCCATCAGCAAGCATCACAATGGAGTCATTGGCATTTTGTGCCTCACCCCAAGCGTGCATTACGAACGCATCGTTGACGGACAGACAGATAATGCCGTCGACACCCATTTCCTTGATTTTGTCGGCATTGACGACATAGCCGGGTAAATGCGTCATCGAACACCCCGGCGTAAACGCGCCAGGCACGGCAAACATCAGGATCTTGTTGTTGTTGAAGAGGTCTGCGGTGGAAACCGGCGCTGGACCCTCGCTACCCATGACGGACAGGGTGCAATTGGGGATGCAATCTCCTACGGCAATAGTCATGTTTTCACTCCATCTTTTAAGTGTGATTTATCTGCACGTGTTCGCACATGCGTCAGTCTAGACAGAATCTGCGCAAATACAGGCTGAATAGTACCTCATGAAGGCGATTTTTCGAGTAATCGAGTATTGATTAGTTCACATTCTGCAAAAAATTCGCCCTGTTTTTCACCCAAATACGGGGCGCACAGCGACAGCGCCTGTAGCACGGCCCGGTGGATCGATTGTTGAGCACTCCGCGACTCGCCCGCAAATTGCTCGAAGCTGAGCCAATACATTAGCGTCATCGCGATGCTATCGGCAATGTGTTCCAGCCGCGGGGGTGGCGGTATGACGTCGGCGGAGGCGAGTAAGTCAGTCGCCAATCGGGCTGCCGCGCGCTGTTTCAGCGCCATTAAGCGGCGCATACCCCTGTCTACTTCGGGATACCGCTGCATCAGATCGCTCTGATTGAGGTACATAAAGCGATATTCATACATCACCTCGAGCAGTACCGTTAAAAATAGCCAGCTGCGTTCCAGCGGATTGCTCTGATCCAAAAAATCCTCGGTGACCAGAGGCGCCGCCAACAGACTCGCCAGCGCTCGATAGTAATCGGCGAAAAGCGCCGCAACGATCCCGTCCTTGCCCTTGAAGTGGTAGTACAGGTTACCCGGACTCATATCCAGCTCCAGCGCAATATCATTGGCCGTAACGTTGCGCTCACCGTGTTCATTGAACAGGCGTGTTGCGGTCAGAAGAATGCGTTGAGCTGTTTTCATCGCCAGTGATTGTAACGCGATCAAGCGCTGTGGGCCCTCACGAACACTATCGCATTAAGTGGTTGCTGATCATCGAGGTGTACAGTGGGGAAGGCGACTACCGTGTCGTACGATGCGCGGTCGCGGTAAAAACGGTCATAACCGGATCGAGGCCAAAAAAAAGGGAGCCGAAGCTCCCCCGAAAGTGAATACGGACTGGGTGGTAAATTACGCTGCCTTGCCGAACTTTGTTCTCAAATCTTCAAAGCGGGACTTGGCTTTCTTCATCTGTGCTTCGAGCTTTGAACGATCTGCAAGAGAATCCAGCTCAAGATCAGCGAGGGCCTTCAGCGCGTCTTTCTCTACCGCTGTGCCGCGCTTGATCAGTGATTTATAGAGATCCTCCGCTTGCTTGCGGCGCTGGGTCAGCCGGCTTTGCGCTTCGTCCACCTGCTCCTGCAGGCTTGAGAACTGCGCCAGCAACTGATCGTAGGCCTTGCCATAGACGCCGAGTCCAGCGAGGAGGGCATTACGGCCGGTATCGATGGCCTTGGGTCGTGCCCTAGTTTTGGCTTTGGTGCTGGCCTTGGCTTGGGTCTTTGCGGCCGGCTTTTTCTTGGCGGGCGCTGTTTTGGCCTTAGCGGGGGCTTTTTTGACAGCTGCTTTTTTTGCGGCTGCTTTGGGTGCTACTTTTCTCTTGGCTTCTGCCATGACGCTTCTCCTAATAGGGTTGATCTACAACAGGACGTAGTGTGGCGTCGAAAATTAGAATCCGCCCTCTAAAAAGAGAGCGGTAGCATGGGAATTTTGAAGATTTGTGCGGTTTTTGGCCGGTGCTGCTCGTGAAGGCCCGCGATGCAGCGCATTTTCTGCGGGGAAAGGTGCCAGAGGGATAGCTACTGCAGCGTTGCGCTTGTAGAAGTTTTGTAAACCCCGCAATTCAGACAGTCAAAGTTGGAGCGATTGGTAGCTTTGCACAATGGCCCGAATACCTGTTTGGCGCGTAAACCGCTAAACTCCGCGGCCCGAGGCGTAACGGGCGGTAGTGCGATGCCACCACCGGTGCAAGCGCCTACGTGGTTTTCATGGCGGGCGGGTCGAGGATAGGCAGTAGCCGCCCGACTTCTTGCCCATAAGGGAGAGTATTGATTCAGCGATGACGGATACCAGCGCCACAGCGAGTCGTTTAACGCGACGCAGATTGCTCGGCTCCGTGCTGTTTACCGCTGCGGGATTGGCTATCTGTTTTTTGGTGCTGGTGGGTAAGCCTGCGACGCAGCCAACAGAACTGCCCGAACCCCGACGCCCCCTAGTGGCGGTTATTTTGGCAGAGCCCTCTGACCATAGTATTTCTGTCAGGACGCAGGGCACTGTCGAACCCGTGCGCCGCGTGGGCCTGGTGGCGCAGGTGAGTGGCAAAGTCGAGCGTGTCAGTGACCTATTTTTGGATGGGCGCTTTTTCAAGGCGGGCGATGTACTGCTGGAGCTGGAGAAAGCGGACTATCAGTTTGCGATTGCGCGTGCTCAGGCGCAGGAAGCGGCGGCGGCGCAACGCGTGGCAGAAGAGCGTGGCAGAAATTTACAGGCGCAGCGCGAGTGGCGTGATTTGGGCACTAGCGAGGCAAATGATTTGTTTCTGCGCAAGCCTCAGCTTCGTGCCGCGGAGGCGTCACTGGCGGCAGCTAAAGCCGATGTCGCTGCCGCTAAATTGGCTCTGGAGCGCACGACGGTTCGCGCCCCATTCGATGGACGTCTGGAGAAGAAATCGGTTGATCTCGGGCAGTTTGTTGCACCTGGTTCGGTCTTGGCGCAAATCTATGCCACAGATCGCGTCGAGATCCATTTGCCGATCAGCGATTCTCAGCTGGCCCTACTCGAACTGCCACTCTTTGAAACCGCCGTAGTGGACTACCCGGCGGTGACGTTGAGCGCGCGTTTCGGCGGTGAGCGCTGGCAATGGGAGGGTAAGATCGCGCGCGTCGAAGCCAGCATTGACCGCGACAGTCGGGTTACTTTTGCCATTGCGGAGGTGAGCGATCCTTTTGGCGGCAGTGAGTTCCAAAGGCCGCCGCTGACCCCGGGACTGTTTGTCGAAGCCAGTATCAGCGGCAAGCCGATAACAGCATCAGTGGAACTGCCCGCAACCGCTTTGCGCGGGGACAATACGGTGCTTTGGGTTAACGAGAACAGCCGGTTAGAGCGGCTTTCAGTCGAATTGCTCCGTCGGGAGCAGGATAGGGTGTGGGTCCGCGGCGTCGAAGCAGGTCTCCGGATTGTCGCAGAGCAAAGCAGCCAGTTGGCCGCGGGCGCCGCGATTGAAATAGCTGAACTGAGGCCGACCAGTGGCTGATAAGCCGGGTCTGCTGGGCTGGTTCATCTCCAATCCGATTGCCGCCAATCTGCTGATGGTGGTGCTCATCATCGGGGGGTTGTACAACATTCCGGGCCTCGACAAGCAATTTTTCCCCACCCCGGTTATCGATCGCATCAGCATCTCCATGCCCTTTCCCGGTGCGAGTCCGAGGGAAGTGGAGGAGCAAATCTGTGTGCGCATAGAGGAGGCCATTCACGACCTCGACGGTATCAAAGAAATTCGCGCTACGGCCTCCGACGGTCTGGGTCAGGTCATCGTTGAGACCTTTCCCGACTTTCCGACTCAACGTCTGACCAATGAGATAAAAACCCGCGTAGACGCGATTACCACCTTCCCCACCGACGCCGAACGTCCCGTGGTGACCGAGCTGGTTTACCGACACATGCTGGGCATCGTGCAGCTGGCGGGGGACCTAGACGAGTGGGAGTTGAAGGAGCTCGGCGAGACGCTTAGAGATGATTTGGCCCGGCAACCCTGGATCTCGGTGGTCGACCTGGTATCGCCTCGCCGATACGAAGTGTCGGTCAACGTGTCTGAGATTGACCTCAGACGCTACAACCTGTCTTTTGATGATGTCGTTGGGGCGATCCGAGCCGCCTCACTGAATTTGCCCGCGGGAGCCATTAAGGGTCAGGACGGAGATATTCGCGTCCAAACCAGAGGTCAGGCCTATGATCGCGAGGATTTCGAGCAGATTGTTGTCCTGACTGCCCGTGATGGTACGCAGGTCTATCTCGGTGAGATCGCGACTATCGAGGACGGTTTTGAGGATGTCGATACCTTAAGCCGGTTTAACGGCATGCCTGGTCACAGTTTGTATGCCTACGTCACCACCCATCCGGATGTGGTGCAGTCCTCCCGTGTGATTACCGATTGGGTTGCTGAGCAAACGCCGAATCTGCCAGAGGGAGCGGTACTCACCTTTTGGCGCGATGCAGCGGTGCCTTTTAAAGGCAGGGTGGAGACGCTGTTGAAGAATGGGTTTGGCGGATTGGTGCTGGTATTTCTGGTCTTGGTCCTTTTTCTCAGACCCGCAGTGGCCATTTGGGTCTCGGCGGGCATTGCGGTCGCGTTTCTTGGGGCATTTTTTCTCCTGCCTTATACCGGTGTCGGCCTCAACATGATTTCGCTGTTTGCGTTTTTGCTGGTCCTCGGCATTGTCGTGGACGATGCGATTATCGTTGGTGAATCCATTCACACGATGCAAATGAAGGGTGTGACGGGTGATACGGGCGCGTTGTTTGGCGTCAGAGATGTATTCAAGCCCGTTTTGTTCGCGGTGATCAGCACGATGGTGTTCTTTGCGCCAATGTTGTTTATGCCGGGCGAATGGGCCCATGCCGCCAAGGGGATTCCCATTGTTGTCTTGCTGGTGCTGATGTTCTCTCTGGTCGAGTGCCTCTGGATTTTGCCCGCGCACTTATCAAATCTGGGGCCGGAGAAACCCTCGACCGTCGCGTTTCTGAGGAAAATGGAAGGGTACCGGCATCGTTGTGCAGATTGGCTGATGTCTGTCGCCAAGCACCGTTACCGGCCTTTTTTGGCTTGGACGCTGAAGCAACACCTTTACGTGGCCGGTTTCTTTTTGGTGATGCTGAGTTTCAGTCTGGCGCTGTATGGCGGCGGCTGGCTGCGATCCGCCTTCTTTCCACGCATCAATTCGGATTTTGTTGAAGTCGAGATTACCATGCCCGAGGGCGGCTCCTTTTCTGCATCCCAGCAGGTGATGGCCCGCGTTGTTGGTGCAGCCGAGGCGCTCAAGGCCGAGTGGAATGCGCGTCCGGAGTATCGTGAGGTTCCTGCTGTTGGCGGCATTTTTGGTCGTGCCAATGAAAATGCGGTAGATGTTTATGTCCAGACGATCTATGAGGGAGTCGACACTGAGGCCATTGCCAAACAATTGAGAAGAGACTCAGGTGCCTTGGCCGAGGCCAAGGAAGTGCGCATGGACTACACCATTCGCGACCCGGGTAAGCCCATTCGACTCGTACTGGCGTCGCGAAATGTCAAAGATCTGGAGGCGATGGCGGTCGATGTCAGGGAGGCGCTTTTGTCCTATCCCGGCGTTTTTGATGTATCGGACAGCTTCGACAGTCCCCGAGACGAGTTGGTCTTGGAACTTAAACCTGCCGCAGAGACCTTGGGGATATCGCTGGCTGACGTAGCCCGACAGGTCAGGCAAGCGTTCTACGGCGCTGAGGCACAGCGGATCCCTCGCGGCCGGGAGGACGTGAAGGTCATGGTGCGATACCCCGAATCTGAGCGGCTGGCAATCGCGAACCTGAATGATATGTATATTCGCGCTCCTGGCGGTGGTGAAGTCCCGTTTGAGGCGGTTGCCACCTATCGAATCGAGCCGGGATATCAAAAGCTGGAACGTTTGGATCGGCTCCGCACCCTTGAGGTCGACGCGGATGTGGAGGCTGATGGCCCCGCCCCGAGAGCCATTGTCGAATCGGTATTCCGGGAATTCCTGCCCAAGTGGCAGCAACAGTACCCTGATCTATTTGTAAATCTGGACGGTGAATTGCAGGAAGAAATCGAGTTCAGACAGGCCACTGTAAAATTAATGGCGCTGGCCATGATGGTTATTTATGCGTTGATGGCGGTCGTCTTTCGGTCTTACTGGCAACCCGTTCTGGTGCTCACTGCCGTACCCTTTGGCGTGATGGGCGCCATATTTGGACACATGATACTCGGCTGGCAGGTAAGCCTGTTCTCGATCATGGGTATCACCGCCTGTGCGGGCGTGGTCGTTAATGACAATTTGGTATTGATAGATCGGATCAATCGCTTGCGCGACGAGGGAGTGGAGTTGGTCCCTGCACTATTGCAGGCGGGTGAGGACCGTTTTCGGCCGATTATTCTGACCTCTCTGACCACATTCGTCGGCCTGCTACCCATCATGTCCGAGACAAGCGTACAGGCGCAGTTCCTGATACCTATGGTGACATCATTGGCATTTGGCGTGTTATTCGCTACTGGCGTGACACTGATTCTGGTGCCTACGCTGTATCTTATTGCCGAGGATGCGACTCTTCTTAGGGACCGCGTTCTTCGGCGCAGTCCTGCGCCCGCGCAGCGCGAGGGCGCTGCCTCCTAGTAAAAGCCGCCCGCGGCAGGATTCGGGGGCTCGCAGTAGGGGGTTGGCGCAAACAATCGCCGCGAGAGCCGCTTATCCCAGTTGGGGCCCGGCAGCGATGATAGCGTCGCTCACATCAAACTTTGCAATGTTCTTCACAAAGAGCGCTGCAAGCTCTGCTGCTTGTGCCTCATAGGCGTCGTCATCCCCCCAACCGGCTTTTGGATCAACGTACTGGGACTCCACGCCGGGAATGCTGGCTGGATAATGCAGGTTGAGCCGTTCCAGATAGCGCATCTCGGTGCCGATGAGAACGCCGTCTTGCGCCGCTTTGACCACAGCGCGTGTCACCGGTATGGGGAACCGAGAACCGGTACCGCCCGGGGCACCCGAACCCCCGCACCACCCGGTATTGATGAGATAGACCTGGCTGTCGAAATCTTCGATGCGCTTCATTAGCAGCTCAGCATAATCACCCGCAGGTCTGGGCATGAATGGGGCGCCAAAACAGGTCGAAAAAGTGGGGTTAATGCCCGCTTCTGCGCCTACTTCTGTGGATCCAACCCGCGCTGTGTACCCGGACAGGAAGTGAAAGGCAGCGGCTTCCTTGGATAAAACAGAAATGGGCGGCAGCACGCCAAATACGTCGCAGGTCAGAAAAATGACGCACTTGGGCTCCCCCCCGGCGTTATTCTCGGAGCGCTTGGCGACATGTTCCAGGGGGTAGCAGCAGCGACCGTTTTCGGTCAGCTGAGTATCGGAATAATCGGCGTGTCCCTGATTATCCAAGACGACATTTTCCACGATCGCGCCGGTTCGAATAGCATCCCAGATCACCGGCTCATTCTTTTGGCTCAGGTCGATCGTTTTGGCATAGCAGCCACCTTCAATATTAAATACCGAACCTTTGCACCAGCCGTGCTCGTCGTCGCCGATAAGATAGCGCTCCGGATCAGCCGAGAGCGTCGTTTTGCCGGTACCCGACAGGCCAAAAAACAGAGTGGTATCTCCGTCTTCGCCAATATTGGCAGAGCAGTGCATGGGCATAACGTCCTTCTCGGGCAGTAAGAAATTTTGCACCGAGAACATGGCTTTTTTCATTTCCCCTGCGTAGCGCATGCCTGCTATCAAGACTTTGCGTTGCCCAAAATTGATGATGACTGTCGCGTCTGAATGGGTGCCGTCACGTTCCGGGTCACAGACAAAATTAGCAACGTTTAGTACCTTCCATTCTGGTTTATTGGCGGGGTTATAGGTCTCAGGCCTGATAAACATATTGCGGCCAAACAGCGATTGCCAAGCAGTAGCAGTAGTCACTGTCACCGGCAGGTAGTGGTCAGTGTGTTCACCCACATGAAGATGCTGAACCCACGTCTCTGATTCGTTTGCGTGCGACTTGACGCGCTCCCACAGCGCGTCGAAGCGATCCGCATCAAAGGGGCGATTCACGCCACCCCAGTCAATGGCATCTTCGCTGGATGGCTCCCTGACCACAAAGCGATCAGCTGGGGAGCGGCCCGTTCTGGCTCCTGTGACCACTCGCAAGGCGCCGGTGTCGGAGAGGACGCCTTCTCCTCTCGCGAGGGCCATTTCTATCAGTGCCGGCGGCAAAAGATCATGGTGGCTGGTGGGTAAAATAGGGACTGCTTCGTTCATGTCGATGTCCATAGTGAGTGCGATGTGCAGTGATCTGCTGGTTTTTTAATTTATGTGGCGTTTTTTTGCGCCGTTCCTGGTTGGGCTTGGGTTTATATTCAGTGCAAAGTATGTCCCGTATTGTCAGTGTTGAGGACGATCCGATCAAATTGATAGGTCGCGCCGCAGAGCTCACACGTGAGCACTATTTTGCCGTGCTCGGCCAAGATTTCTGCTTGCTCGTTCTCAGGTAGCATTGCAATGGTGCTGGCGCTTCGCTCTTGGCTACAGCGACATTTAAACAAAATGGGTGCCGGCGGGTATAGGGTTAACTTCTCCTCGTGAAAAAGTTTGAAGAGGAGTTCCTCAGGGGGTGAGGTCAGCAGCTCCTGGGTAGTCACGGTGTCTGCCAGGAGGCACAGCGTCGTCCACTGCTCCTTGCGTTCGACACTGCTCTCCACCTGAATAGGCAGTTGTTGCAGCATTAACCCGGCGCTTTGGTTGCCATCTGATGCCAGCCAGAACCGGGCACCGAGCTGCTCACTCTGTGCAAAATATTGCTCCAGCGCCTGCGCGAGGGAATGGCCCTCGAGACTGATAATGCCTTGATATCGCTGGTCAGTGTCTCGTTCGATGGTAATGGCGAGTTGCCCACCGAGGAGGTGATCCATGGGTGCGCAGGTTTCTCTGCCAATATCACCTCGGGCGATACCTCGAATATGTCGCTCGCTGGAGCATTCCACCATTGCGAGAGAGATGCCGCTGTCGCTTTTGGCCTGCAGAATGATTCGCCCGGCATATTTAAGGTTATTGCTGATCAGCACGACAGCGGAGGCAAACTCTCCCAACAGGCGCTTAACGCTCTGGCTGTAAGGCTGATGGCTTAACATTTCAGTTAGCGCTGCCCCGAGTTGAACCGATTCCCCCCGAACGTCGGCTTCAGCAAACAGGAAACGGCGACTGCTGTTGTCGGGGCGGCTCATTTATCGGTCACGCTGTGCCGGAAGGGGGTGTAGCATAGCCTGAATCAGCGCCAACCCCAATTCGATTTCTGTATGTCCGACATTCGCTTGTCTCGCACTCATAATCTGACCCCGGAGCAGCAAGAGGAAGCGTTATCCGCGCTCATTGAATATCTGGTGAATACACTCGGTGCAACGATAGAGCAAAGCGAGGGGCGCGTTGCTTTTGCAGGCGCGGGTTACAAGGGTCAAGTTTCTTTTGATCACTTAACTGTAGAGGGGGATTTGCGCCTGAGCATGATGATGAAGCCCCTAAAGGCCGTCATCAGCAGGGAAATAGGGAAGGTATTGGATCAGTATCTGGGGGTAACTTGACCCCCGGATCGATTATCCGTTGGCGAGCGCCTTGACGCGCGCGTTCAGTCTGCTCTTGTGACGAGCGGCCTTGTTCTTTTTGATAATGCCGCGATTCGCCATGCGGTCGATAACCGGTACCGCAGACTCATAAGCGGCTTTGGCGACATCTGCATTGCCTGAATCGACTGCCGCTACCACTTGCTTGATCTTGGTGCGAACCAATGATCGTAGGCTGGCATTGTGTGCTCTGCGCTTGTCGTTTTGACGGGCGCGCTTTCTGGCTTGGGGTGAATTCGCCACCGCTGTGCTCCATAGGGCTTTAAAAAGGCCGCGAATCATCTGGGATACCGGTTTCAATGTCAACCGGCGGCGCCATATGATGGCCGAGTTTAGGGGGTTTTACCCCTTTAGCAGCCTAACCAGATCATTATCCAGCGCGCTCGGGCAAAAGCGATGAGCGAAGCGGCCTTGTTCATCATGAAAAAGGCTCAGCCCTAACCGAGAGGGAGCAGCAGGAGGGGCGCATGCCCCACGCGTATTCCGCTTGCCACGCTACGGTAAGCGGTAACAATCGCTGGCTACCCGTGACGCGGCGCCAAGGGTGATCAAAAATGAACGGGAAGCTTCCATTTGAGCGCTCTGACAGGTAGCTTTTGCAGCGAACCGCAGGGTACCAGCAACCTTTCTGGCGGCGGTATACCATTGTGGCGTCTCGAGGCAAATAGTGTATGACAGAGGACCCGTCGACTTTTATCGAGGATCCGTTTTCTGAAATCCGGCCTTATTCCAATAGCGAGGCTCCCGAGGTTATCCGGCGTCTGGCACGGAACGAGGAGCTGGCGGGGACAATTGCTCGATGGAAGTTCCCACGCCTTGCCCGTATTTCACTAGCCCTTGCGCTGGGACTTGTGCGGGCGTGGCTTTGGATTCTGGCGCGACGCTTATCTACTGTGGAGGATTTGCAAAATGTCATCGCGCCCAATTTGGCGCGGATGATCAAAAAAACCTCACGGTTTTCCACCAGTGGTATGAATGAGCTCGATTTTCGGCGGCCCCGTGTCTATGTCGGGAATCATCGTGACATCGTAATGGACCCTGCTTACGCAAATTATGCGCTGCACCGATCTGGCGTCAGAACACTCGCCGTCGCAATAGGCGACAACTTGCTGTCCAAGCCCTGGATATCCGACCTGATGCGCTTGAACCGGAGCTTTATCGTCAAACGCAATTTGCATGGTCCGCGGGCACTTCTCGCGGCAGCAAAGCTTCTGTCGGCTTACATTCGCGCGTCAGTAGAAACCGACGACAATCCCATCTGGATCGCGCACAGAGAGGGGAGGGCAAAGGATGGTCGCGATGTGACGGAGCCGGCGGTCATTAAAATGTTGACCCTCTCCCGGGAGAGAGAGGAATCGCCCGAGTCGATTCTCGATACATTGAATATTGTGCCCCTCATCATTTCTTATGAACTCGATCCCTGCGATGCACTCAAATCCGCCGAGCTCTCAGCGGGTTCGGGTTACATCAAGTCGGAGTTTGAGGATATTACGTCCATTGCAACGGGCATTGTTGGGCATAAAGGATGCGTTCATTTGCACTTTGGGACGCCGCTACCGGGACACTTGGGTGTTGCTGAGGCAGTCGCGGCGATCGATCAGCAAATGGTTGCGCACTATCGGTTGTACCAAACGAATATCTGGGCCTGGCAGTGGCTGCACGGGACCCCACTGCCCAATGAGGTTCAGTATGATAGGGGCACCACCACCGAAGCCGATTTTCGAGCGCGGTTTGAGGCAATTCCCGAAGCGCATCAACGCTGGTTCCTTACCATGTATGCCAATCCGGTTACGCGCCGACTGGACGTTATTCGAGAGCAAGAGGCCAGCGATAAGACGCCGAGTAACGCAATGTGATTGAAGAGGCGCTGCGGGACAATATCCGCGCTGCATACCAACAACTGACTGATGCGCTGGAGTTAAAGCCACGATGGGGGCAGCGTCAGATGATCGCGGAGGTGGCGAATGCGCTGGGAGATCCTGAGGCCGAGACGCCGATCGCAGTTGTAGAGGCGGGTACCGGTACCGGAAAAACCCTTGCCTATTTGGTCGCGACCTTGCCGATCGCCCGTGCCCGAGGCAAGCGAGTTGTGGTGGCATCTGCAACGATCGCCCTGCAGGAGCAACTGTTACTCCGCGATTTGCCCGATTTAACCCGTCACAGTGGACTCGACTTTCAGGCGGCCCTGGCCAAAGGCAGAGGCCGATATGTCTGCTTGCTAAAACTGGATCACCAGCTTGCCGGATCGGAGAGTGACACATTGATTCCCCTCTATCCGGATGAGTTTGCTGCTCCCGATTACCTCGAGATCTTGCCCACATTGGAGGAGATGCTGAGTACGTTGGCAGCCGGACGTTGGGATGGCGACTTTGACGCCTGGCCCGGCGGATTGGACGCGGCTATTAAGCGTCTGGTTTCAACTGATCAGAACCAGTGCACCGGCCGTCGTTGCCCTCATGTGGGGCAGTGCGCCTTTTTCAAGGCGAGAGAAGGGCTGGAAGAAGCAGACATTATCGTTACAAATCACGATCTGGTGCTGTCGGACCTGCGACTGGGGGGCGGGGTCATACTGCCTGCGCCGGAGGACTGCTTATATATCTTTGACGAGGGCCATCAGCTTCCGTCGAAGTGTCTGAATCATTTTTCCCTGCGTTTTCACGCAGGTTCGACCTTACAAGGACTCAGGGATAGCGATCGATGGATCAGTCAGTCTGCAGCAAGCTGGGGGCAGGTGGGCCTGGACGAGCGTTTGCCTCCGTTGATTGCTTCGTTACTTGCGGACCTCCTGCAGCGCACAGAGGAGGTAACGCAGATACTGTGGAATCAGTTCCCGGAGGAACCGCTTGAGAGAGCGGAGTACCGTTTTGAGCACGGGCGTATACCCGAGGCGTTGGCGGAATATGCGGCGTCACTCGCGGAGCAGTGGCGTCAGCTTCAACGCGAGGTAGCGCGTTTGGAGGCTGGCCTTGAGAATACGCGTGATGGCCGCCAGAGCGGCGCGGACGCTGTGCCTCAAGATACCGACTCGGACTTGGTTAACGCACAGAGTCTTGGTGCGCGAGCCGAGCAACAGGTGGCGTTGTGGGAGGCATTCAAGGTTGCCCCGCGAGAAGATCAGCCCGGCGATGGCTGGGCGAGATGGATTGGGCATCGCGGGAGCTTGCAGTCGTTGGAATGCCAAGCGAGTCCGATCTTGCCGGGGGAACTGCTGCGTGAGGCGCTGTGGGAGCGTGCGGCGGGGGCCGTGATTACCTCCGCTACCCTCACCGCGCTGGGCACATTTGATCGTTTTCGGGAGCGCTCAGGCATCCCCGATTCGGCGAGATGGAAGCGGGTCGCCAGTCCTTTTGATCCCGCGCGAGCAACGTTTTGCGTTCCGGCAATGTCGTCTGATCCGGGTCAGGCTGATGCCCACACGGATGAGCTGATCCAGTGCATCCCCAACTTGATAAAAGATGATTCCGGCGTTTTGTTGTTATTCACGTCGCGGCGGCAGATGGAGGGGGTTCTCGAGGGCATCAAGGGAGTGATCCCCCATAGAGCGCTGGTGCAGGATCAGATGAGCAAGGGTCGGCTGCTGGAGCAGCACCGTGACCATATCGATGCGGGAGTGCCCTCGGCGATTTTCGGATTGGCCAGCTTTTTCGAGGGCATCGATTTGCCCGGTGATTACTGTCGCCACGTGGTGATTGCAAAACTGCCCTTCGCTGTGCCTGATGACCCCATCGCAGCCGCACATTCCGAGTTGCTACAAGCACAGGGGCGAGATCCCTTTATGGAGATCAGTGTGCCCGACGCGGCACAAAAGCTGGTGCAAGCCAGCGGCCGCTTGCAACGCACCGAGGAAGATGAGGGGCGTATTACATTGCTCGATCGGCGCTTGCTGACGCGGCGTTATGGACGCACCATACTCGAAACGCTACCTGCCTTTACATTTGAGCTGGATGGCATGCGCTGAGACGATATCGAGTCATGCCAGCGGGAGGCGCTTCTTGATGTTCCGCTTACAGTCTGCGACACCACATCATGTTGCTTGAATCGCCACGAAGCGACATCGCCGCTCGGTTGATTGATCTTGAGGCTGGCCTGCGCCAACTCAATTTGTGGGCGGCTGATCCGCCTACCCAGGAGGCTTTGGCGTCGGAACAGCCATTCGCAATGGATACCTTGACGCTTGAGCAGTGGCTCCAGTTCATTTTTTTACCGACGCTCTATCAATTACTTGAAAGTGGAGCGGCACTGCCCGAGCGCTGTGCCATAACACCGATGGCTGAGGAGACGCTGGGCAAGCGCCAGCTTCCGATCGCACCTCTGATTGCCACGCTGCAGGATCTGGATCGTCTGATCACCGAGGCAGACTAGGCGAAAAAAACCCCGGTAAATACCGGGGTGCTCTTGCGCGTCGATGTCAAAATTGCACGCGTTTGGTAAAACCACCGTCCACGACGACGTTCGCGCCTGTCGTGAAGGCGGAACGCGGGCTTGCCAGGAAGGCCACCGTGTCTGCGACTTCGTAGTTGTTCCCCATGCGGCCCATCGGGATGTTGGCGACGGTGGCGTTATAAAAATCGGCCATATGGGTTTTGATCTGCTCCCAGGCGCCTCCCTCAAAATAAATTGGGCCCGGACTTACGGCGTTGACGCGAATACCCGACGCCGCCAAAGACTGGGACAGGTTACTGGAGTAATTCAGCAGACCGGCCTTGATAGCACCATAAGGGCTTGGCCCCGCAAACGCCTCGACCGCGGCGGTCGTCGAGATAATGACGATGGCGCCCTGGCCCGACTTCGCCAGGTGAGGCTGCGTAAGCTCCACGCCGCGCCAGGTGGCTAGCATGTCGGCTTCAAAATTGGCGCGCCACCCCGACTCGGAATTGTCCGCACCTCCCGCTGATACATTGGGTACAAAAATATCAATGCCTCCGAGCGTGTCGGCACACTGGTTGACCCAGGCCTCGAGAGAAGCCGCATCGGTGACGTCCACAACGCTGCCACAGGCCTTGACGCCCTTGGCGGTGAGCGTGGCGACCGTCTCGTCGACTTCAGCCTGATTGCGCGCGCACACGCCGATATTGCAGCCCTCGTCGGCGAGCGTTTCGGCAATCGCCCGACCAATCCCTTTGGTCGAGCCCGTGATCAGTGCGACTTTATCTTTGAGTTGCAGGTCCATTATTTTTCTCCTTACGTGATCATCAATATTGTAAAAGGTGCCGGCAGAGCTTAACCGCTAAACGCCATAAATTCTCTAAGTGCCTCGCTGCGTGAACATACCCAGCTCTCCAACGCCGTAATGCGCTTAAAAAAGTGGCCCACAATGTATTCGTCGGTCGTGGCTATGCCGCCGTGCAGCTGTATTGCTTCCTGTGAGACTTTGCGCCCGACCGTGCTGGCTTTAACTTTTGCGGCGCGGGCAAATCTGAATCGATCCGGCGTGTCGCCATCGGCGGCGTCACAGGCGGCGTAGACCAAAGAGCGCGTCAGCTCCACTTGAATAAGCATATTGGCCATGCGGTGCTGCAGCGCCTGAAAAGACGCCAGAGGCTGACCGAATTGAACGCGCTGCTTGGTGTATTCCACCGTTGCGTTGAGCGCGGCGTGGGCTGCGCCCAATGTTTCTGCGCTGCTGAGTGTTATGGCAAGCTCACGATAGGCCTCCAGCGCGGCTTGTGCTGGTTCGCCGGAGAGTAAGATGTGGTGTTCCTCAACCCTGGTATCGAACCCGACGTTGGCGCCGCCGCGGCCATCATGGGTCGGAAAGGTCGCGCATTCCACACCTGCCGCGTCACGCGGGCACAGCACCCAAGCCAATCCTTTGTCACCGCTCGCGAGCACGATAAAGTGAGTGGCAGAAGCGCCAGCGCTGACCCACTGTTTGGTGCCGGTGAGTTGCCAGCCGGCGCCGGTGTGGGTGAGGGTCGTGGAGGGGCGCTCCTTGCGTCGGCCGGCGCCCTCGTCAATTGCCGCTATAGTAATCAATTCACCGCTGACCACACCATTGAGCCACACATCTGCATGCGGACTGGGTGCGATCAAGGTGGCAACGGCAGCAAGCACGTCAATTAGTGGTTCGGTGACCAGATACCGACCGCAGAGCTCGGCGAGAATCGCACCCTCTCGCGTACCCAGACCCAGGCCATCGAGGTGTTCAGGGACCGGGAGCGCTAGCCAGCCCATTTCGGCAAAGGCTTGCCAATGCTGCGGGTCGGTATATACGCCTTGAGCGAGTCGCTCCCGCCGCGCGTTGAAGTCATAACTGTCGCGCAGATAGCGTTCAGCGGCGTCCTGCAATAGCACTTGATCTTCGGTCATTGCTTGTTTATCCGCCTATAGCCCGAGGACATGCTTGGCAATGATGCCGCGCTGAATCTCCGCAGTCCCACCATAGATCGTGGTGGCGCGGCTGTTAATGTATTCCGCCATGGTGGTAACGCACTCCTCGGGAGCAGCGGTGGGTCCCTGATAATCGGGTGCCAGCACCTCGCTTTGCCAAGGCATCGCGCCCTGTCCGGCGGCCTCTATCAGCAGTTCGGCACACTGCTGGCCCAACTCGGTACCCGAGACTTTAACGAGGGAGGACAGCGCTCCGGGGTGCTCGCCTGCTGCGACTGAGCCCTTGATGCGGAGCTCGGTTTGTTCCAGTGCCATCACGTCAATTTCGGTTTCGGCGATACGAAAGGCAAAGGTCGGGTCCTCCGCTGCTGCGTTGGCCTCGCTGGCGACGAGTCGCTGTAATTTACGGAGCTGCTTTTTGAGATCGATGGTGAAGTGTTGTCCGCCTCGCTCAAACTCGAGCAGGTATTTGGCGACGGTCCAGCCCTGATTCTCCTCACCGAGCAAATTACTGACAGGTACCCGCACATCTTCAAAGAACACCTGGCACTGTTCGACCTCACCATCGAGGCTTGAAAAAGGCGTTACCGTGATGCCGGGGGTCGCCATATCGATCAGCAAAAAGCTGATACCGGCCTGAGGTTTTACGTTCTTGTCCGTTCTTACGAGACAGAAAATCCAATTCGAATAATGCGCCATGCTGGTCCAGATCTTGGTGCCGTTAACGACATACTCATCGCCGTCGCGATCGGCGGTGGTCTTGAGTGAGGCCAGATCCGATCCGGAGCCGGGTTCTGAATAGCCCTGGCACCAGATGTCATCACCCGAGATGATGCCGGGCAGATACGCTGCCTTCTGGGCCTCGGTGCCGAAGTGCATCAGCATCGGGCCCAACATCTGAATACCCATCATGACCGGGTTGGGCGCATTGGCGAGTCGGCACTCCTCGAGAAAAATGTAGCGCTGCTGAATATCCCAACCGGTCCCGCCGTGCTCGAGCGGCCACTCGGGAGCGCCCCAGCCTCTGGCATGCAGCGCACTCTGCCATTGCCGACCGGCTTCAAAATCAGAGAACACACTGGTCGTGCGCTCGCCGGCGCGAGCCAATTCTGGAGTGAGTGCGCTCGCTAAAAACTCGCGCACCGTTGCTCGGAAGGCGGTGTAGTCGCCGGGAATCGGGTTGGAAGCATTCACACGCGTGGGCTCCTCGTTGGTTTCGGTCTAGCCTAGCACTACGCCCTGATCTTTCAATGACTGGCGCAACACCGCTTTCTGAATTTTGCCCGAGGGCGTCTTGGGCATCTCCGCGATCACCCCCAGCCACTGTGGCCACTTCTGTTTCGCAAGCTGCTGCTCCTGGCACAGCGCAGTGAGCGCTTCCAGAGTCGGTGCTTCGCTCTCTTCGTACACTCTAATAAATATTGCGACGCCTTCACCGAGCCGTTGATGAGGCGCCGATACGGCGGCAGCCTCCATTACAGCTGGGTGTTGCATGATCGCCTCTTCAATTTCCCGGGCCGACAGGTTTTCTCCCCCGCGAATAATGATGTCTTTCTTGCGGTCCGTTATGACGATTGCCTGTGAGTCCAGTAATTGCCCGATATCGCCCGTTTTGAAGTAACCGTCGGGTGAGAAAGCGGCTTCGTTTTGTGCCGCCTCCCGATAACCCTGCATCATGGCTGGTCCGCGGACCCAGATTTCACCTTCGGCATTGAGCCCGACATCGCCCCCGTCATCGTCACAAATACGGACGTCATAGTTGCGGACCTTGCCATCAGTTTCGGCCGCCAGCTCGCTCTCGTCCTTGCCGATGAATCCGACCGTAACCAGAGGGACTTCCGTAGATCCATAGACTCTCACGGCGCAGCAGTCGGCGAGCACCTCACGCGCTTCATAAATCAATGCCGAAGGGACGGCCGCACCACCGCAGGCGAACAAGCGGAACCCCGGCAGAGTTTTCCCCAAGTTTTTGCAGGCGTCCACCAGCTCGCGCAGGAACGGTGTTGCACTGACGCAGCTTGTTGCCTGATAGGTCTCGATCAGCGTGACCGCCTTGTCGACAACCCAGCTCTCCATTAGCAATACCTTGCACTCGGTAAAGAAAGGCAGCTCGATACCATTCACGTAGCCTGTGACATGGGTCACGGGCGATGGCATGAGCATCATGTCGTCTGCGCCGAGTCGCCATGCATTGACGCCGTTATCCATGGCTTTAGCCAGTGTGTTATGGCTGTGTCGCACCGCTTTGGGGTTGCCGGTGGTGCCGGAGGTATACAAAACCACCTTGGTATCGTCCGGATCCACCGCTGCGACAGCGGCGGCCTCGCCTGAGGCGCTCGCCATGAGGGTTTCGTAGCTCAGGATGTCATCAGGCAGGTCTTCCTCGGCGCCGCAGCACACGACATGCTTGAGGTGCGGTAATGATGGCTTTAGCGAGTTGATCATGTCGACATAATCAAAGCCGCGGATGCGATGCGGGATAAACAGGATCTCGCTCTTGGCGTCGTTCAGAATGAATCCCAGCTCCTTGCCACGGTAGATGGGGACGACCGGGTTGATGATCAGCCCGCAGATGGAAGCCGCGATGGCCACGGGCACGGATTCGGGAATATTGGGCAGTTGGAAGGTCAGCGTCACACCCGGTGCTATGCCGAGGCGCTGGATCTGGCTGGCGAGCGCGTTGGCCTGCCGCCACGCCTCAGCGAAGCTTAAGGTATGGCCGGAGTCGAAGCGCAGCGCCGTATCATCCGGGCGTTCCTGCGCACGGGCCGCTGCGACCTGGGCCAGCGTTAAGTTTCGGTAGGAGGTATCGGTAATCAGATCCATCGTTTCCCTGCGACACTATCGCGACATTCCTGTGTTACTTTGCCAGGCGCCCGAAAGCGCGTTCCTGCAGAAGCTACCCGCATCGAGTGCGGTGTGTGAGCGCAACCGAAGGAGTTTCTGTCAGGCCGCGATGACTATATAGTATGAGGCAGTTGCAAAACAAACCAACTTGCTTGTTTATCCCGGCTCTCGGCCATGTGCGGCACGGTCGGCAAGAGGTCCCACCAAATTGGAGAGTGGCAGAGAGGTAACCCATGATCGTCCCGAGTGAGAAGAGCACGCGCATTCTTGGTGAGCTGAAGGCCTTTATGGCTGAGCATGTGATGCCAGCAGAGGCTTCGCACCGCGAGGCTTTAGACACCGCTGAGAATCGATTTGCCTCCATGCCGCTGGTCGAGGATCTCAAGCAAAAGGCTCGCGCCGCGGGGCTCTGGAATTTATTTGTGCCCCCCGATTTTGCCGAGCACAGCGACCACGGTGGCATGAGTTTCCTCGATTACGCCCCGTTGGCAGAGGAAATGGGTCGGGTCATCTGGTCGCCGGAAGTGTTCAACTGCAATGCGCCAGATACCGGCAATATGGAAGTACTGATGAAGTTCGGTACCGAGGCGCAAAAGAAGGCTTGGCTGGAGCCCCTCCTCGCGGGAGAAATTCGCTCCTCTTACGCCATGACTGAGCCACAGGTGGCATCCAGCGATGCCACCAACATCCAGCTAGATATTCGCCGCGAGGGTGACGAGTGGGTACTCAACGGGCACAAATGGTTCATTACCGGGGCACCCTATGAGCGCTGCAAAATCTTTATCGTCATGGGCAAGAGCGATGCCGAGAACCCGAATCGGCATTTACAGCAAACCCAGATTCTCGTGCCCAAAAACACACCGGGTGTGGCGGTGCTCAGACCGCTCACCACGTTGGGCTATGACGATGCACCGATTGGCCATGCCGAGGTGAGGTTCACCGATGTCCGAGTTCCGATCGATAACTTGTTGCTGGGCGAGGGCAGGGGATTTGAGATCGCCCAGAGCCGTCTGGCTCCCGGCCGCATGCACCATTGCATGCGACTCATCGGCGCCGGGCAACGTTGCCTTGAGCTCGCCTGCCGGCGCGTGGAGGATCGCGAAACTTTTGGTAAAAAACTCAGTCAGCATCAATCGATCCGCGAGAATATCGCCAAGAGCTATGCCGAGCTCGAGATGGCCCGATTATTGGTTTATAAGACCTGTTGGCACATAGATCAGCACGGCGTGAAGCCTTCGATTGAACTGATCTCGGCCACCAAAATTAGTGTGCCGCTGATGATTCAGGTGATTATTGACCGCTGTATGCAAATGCACGGTGCGGGCGGGCTGACCGACGATTGGTGCATGGCGGAGCAATTTAACTACGCGCGCTGGTGTCGCCAGGCAGATGGCCCGGACGAGGTGCACCAGATGGCGCTCGGCAAGCGCATTATTCAACAGTATGCCGATGCCCGGACTTAACCGATTCATAATTGCCGTATTCGCATCATTTTTGACAGTCGCCTGGAGCGATCCGCTTTGAGGCAAGAATAAACAGAGAGGGGGGTAAGCCGATGACCGATGACGAGAAAATGGCCTTTGTACAGCAACTTTATGCCACAACGGGCGCGGGAGATTTTGATACCGCCGAGACCATGCTCACCGATGATTTTTTTATCATTGAGGCCCAGGGCTTGCCGATGGCGGGGGAGTACCGCGGCAAGAGGGCGTTGCGTGACCTTTATTCTCACGTCTTCGGGACGTTAAAGGTTGCTGACCTCGAGCCCGAGGGGATGACCGTTGGCGGAGATTATGTGATCAATGTGATTTCCTTCCGCTTCGAAGACCCCAGTCTTGCGCCTGCGCAACTGGCGGAGTTGTTCCGTTTCCGCGACGGCAAGGTTTGTGAGATTCGCCCCTATTACTTTGATCCCAAACCCATCGTTGATGCCTGGGCACATTACAGCGCAGCCTGATTCAACAAGTCGTGTGAATAAAAAGCCCCGCATCGCGGGGCTTTTTATCGTGTTAGCGGTAGATCTTGTCGGTTCAACTCAGGTATTTGTCGATGGTCTGATGCAAATGCCGGATCCGACTTTCCTGATAGCTGGCGAGAATGACTTTGCCAGTCGCTGAATTTTTCATGCCTCTCTGCACCGCTGGCAGGTTGGCGTCATCTTGGTCAAAGACACCGCCAAGCGATCCCAGCGCTTCGTGGGAGGCGAACGGTTGATCCGCTGGAATCACGGTGCAAGGGACTGCAGCGGGGCGCTCGCTACCTTTGGGGTAACGCAACAGAATGCGCACGTCGAAGATACAGCTGTCAGGGTCGTTTCCATTGGGTAAGAAGCGATAGACGATGTTGCCACCGTATCCGATCCAGACTTGGAAGTTCGGGAACAAGCTGTAAAGAATCGCATCCTGAAGCTCGGCCATAGTGGGGCCATCGAACTGCTCCCCGGCCGCTTCTTCAAACATCTCCCGATTCATCTGTGCCACGTACTCGCGCGCACTTTGGCCGTCTTTCATCTCCACACCTTCGTCACTGTCCGTCGCCATGCGGCCCGACAGTTTCAAAATGTCCCTGGTGATGGTTTCTTCCGAGATATCGCTCAGGTGTGGGCTGGCCACGCCCATCGGTGTGACCGAGCGACTGACGTTGTCACCCCAGCAGTCGTACTGCGAGTTGGCATCGCCGGTGAAGGTCAGGATCTGCTTGTGGGTCTCCACGGTGTGCCAGGACTCCATGAAGGCCTCGGCACCCACCTTCCAGTTGCAGTTCATCACGCGTTGTATATGCACGCCCGTGAAGTACTCCTCCAGTGGAAAGCGCTTAAAGTG
>DFQW01000075.1:63255-65273 GCA_002377985.1 Halieaceae bacterium UBA3479
TCGAAGTCCCACTGATTGGGGATGCCCTGGAACTGTCCTTCCAAGTCCCAGGTAGCGCCATGGAAGGGGCACCGAAATTTATCAACGGATCCCGACTCGTCCCGAAGACATCGTCCTCGGTGCCGGCAGGAGTTGATGAAACCCTTGATCTCGCCCGAGGGAGTGCGGGTGACGATCACACTGCGGTCGATGATCCAGTAGACGTGGTGATCACCGGGTTCGGGGATCTCCTCCTCGCGACAGGCCATTTGCCATACGCGCGGCCACATCTCTTCTTTTTCCCTGTTAAAGAAGTCCTGGCTGATGTAGCGCTCCACGGGAAGGTCATCATCTCCCATGTGGGGATTGTGCTGAACACGCAGGTACTCGGGCACCTCTACCGTCTCAAGATCGAGCAGGTCCTGCCAGGTAGTACCGACGAAGCGACCCCCGTCTCCTTGTTGTTTTTGCTCTGCATTCGCCATTGTCTATCCCTTTAAAACCTTCGTGATGTGCGGTACCTGGTACCGAGGGGTTTATCGCGCCAGAATATTGACGCCACTGATGCCCGGTGCGCCGTAAACATGGGTATAACCCACCTTGGGTTCGCCGGCCACCTGTCTGGCGCCACCTTCTCCTCGAAGCTGCACACAGATCTCATGGACCTGGCGCAGACCAGAGGCGCCAACGGGCTCGCCGTTGGCAAGACAGCCGCCATCGGTATTAACCGGCAACCGCCCGTTAATCTCCGTAACGCCGTCGGCCAACCACTGTTCCTGCTCACCGTCAGCGCAAAA
Source organism: Halieaceae bacterium UBA3479 (assembly GCA_002377985.1). GTDB lineage: Bacteria > Pseudomonadota > Gammaproteobacteria > Pseudomonadales > Halieaceae > Luminiphilus. Next base: position 64,032 of record DFQW01000075.1, read on the forward strand.
CCCGTTCTCTGCCATATGCATGATTTCTGCACCCACTTCAGTGTCCTGGAGCTGTGCAACGTCAATATCCTCCGGGCCCAATCCAGCCAGTTCGAAAGCCGCCCGGGAGGCTGTAACCGTTGGCGATGCCGCGACTTCGGGTGGCTGGGAGGGACTGAACACCTCAAAGCTGCCATAGTTTCTCGAGCGTACCACTGCCGTTTTGAGATAGATTGGTCTTGGGTGGAATTGGTGTGCCATGTCAGCACGACAGACCACTAGCGCGCAGCCTCCTTCCGCGGGTGAGCAGAACATGTACTTGTTCAGTGGCTCACTGACCATGGGCGCGTTCTCGATCTCTTCCCACGACAATGCCGTCTGCCGCCAGGCTGTTGGGGTCAGCGCACCGTTGCGAAAGGCCTTTTCCGCGACACGGATCAGCGTGTCGCGCGAGATGCCATAGTCATGCATATACCGCTGGATCTTCATGCCAAAGTACTGCGTGGTCAGCATGAGTCCGGTCTCGCCGTACCAGTCGTCCAAGCCCCATTCGGCGGGCTTGGCATTGAAGGCGCCGCGGTCGTGTTTGTCAAAACCCACCACCAAGCCGACGTCGTATTGCCCGCTTTTAATGGCTGAGTAGGCTGCGTTCAGAGAGCTGCCCCCTGTCGCGCACCCATTTGCCACATTGGTGAACTGAAGTCCGGTGAGCCCCAGTAGGTTTACCAGCGAATCGGCGTTGCCGCTGTCCTGACTGCCGCCAAACGCGAACTGCATGGCCTTAAAATCAGTGCCGGCGTCCGCGAGCGCCGACCTGACCGCGGCAGCGCCCTGTTCGAGTCCGGACATCGTGGCGGTTCTGCCAAACGGATGCAGACCCAACCCCACAATTGCAACCTCCATTAACCTGCCTCCTCTACGGCGCAAAACTGGAAGGTCACCAGGTCAGTACCTTCCTCATCTTTGCGCACGGATATAATTTCCATTGCCATGGTCATGCCGATGCGAAGCGATTCCGGCGTGTTTTCCCGAAGACGGCTTTCTACCTTCAGCCCGCACGGTAATTCGATATAGCCTACCCCATAAGGGCGGAACGTCTCGGGTGTTTCGTCGGTGTGGTAGGGCGTCTTGGGCATGAAGGATTGGATCGTCCATGTCCACAGCGTACCCCTATTGCCGAGCTCGGCCTCCCGCGTATTCTGACCCGAGCAAGCCCTGCAAGAATCCTGACTGGGAAAGGCGTGTTCCCCACAATCGAGGCAA
>DFQW01000075.1:65549-73123 GCA_002377985.1 Halieaceae bacterium UBA3479
GACTGCCGATCAGACTCGGGTTGGGGTCTGGCCAAGTGAACAGGCCGGGATGCAGTGGTTTGGCTACTGACATCGTGGTTCCTTATTGTCGATTCTGATACCGGAGACGTTATTCGACTGTATTTGTGCTGGCCCGGTGGCTGTTGTCGCCAATTCAGTCTAGGATACCGCTGATAAAAAAAGCAAGCGAGATTGTTTCCATAACTGGCTTCCCGCATTCCCAGCGCTGCCGCTCTAAGGGGTCCAATGAACACACGAGCTACTGAAAGAACGACTGGTGGTAACAAGCAATCTGCCAGCACGAAGGGACGGACGGTAAAGCCAAAGCCGGCCGGCACGTCGCGCGTCGGCGAGGGTTGGCAGGCGGAGAAAAGTGCGCTGACGCGCCAAGCAATACTCGAAGCTGCCGTGCGGTGTTTCGTGGAGCACGGCTACGCCCAGACGACCACCGCCATGATTGCCGACGAGGCAGCCGTCTCGCGCGGTGCAATGATGCATCATTTCCCGTCCCGATCAGCTGTAATGAATGCGGTAGTAGGTTATCTGCATGTGCGGCGGCTGAACGAATATCGCACCCTGATGACGGGTATCGAGTCCCCTGAAGAGAATCTCACACGCAATACTATCCGCACGTCGGTCGAATCTGCCTGGAAGTATGTCAACTTGCCTTCCTTTATTGCCTACCAGGAACTGTTGGCGGCCGCCAGGACAGACAAAGAGCTGGCAAAGGTCGTTGGCGAGGTAGAGCAGGATTTCGAACGGGAATTTCTAAAGACCGTGCGCGCGGTGTTCCCGCATTGGAAACAGGTTAAATCATTACAAGCTGCTCACGATCTGGTGCAGTTTGTGATGCAGGGTATGGGCGTGGCGTATCGCTCATCCAATAGAGAGCAGCGGGCGCGGCGCGTGATCGAGACGGTGACTGACCACCTCGAGCGCATCTATCTGGCTGATACCGGGGACGCTTAGGCTAAATGAATGCGTTGTATTGCTTTGCGTGATGGCACAACGCTAATCAGCAATTCTAAAGTTAAGGAGAAAATGCATGGGCATGGTTGATGGAAAAGTTTGTCTGGTGACGGGCGGGGCCTCCAACCCGGGGCTTGGTCATGCCATTGCACACAAGTTGGCCAGCGAAGGTGCCGTTGTCATTGTCACAGACGTCGATGGTGACGGTGCCGCTACAACCGCTGCAGAAATTGTCGCCGCGGGTGGTCGGGCGCAGGCCTGGCAGCAGGACGTGACTGACGAGGCTGCCTGGGATACGACGATGGCGGCGATTACAAGCGAGCACGGGCGGCTGGATGCGCTCATTAACAATGCGGGTATTGCGGTGTTAAAAACGCTGCCTGAACTCACACTTGCTGATTACAACCGCCAGATGCTGGTGAACATGACCAGCGTGTTTCTTGGCACCCAGAAAGCGGTTGCGGTGATGCGAGAGTCTGGAGTCAAGGGTTCCATTGTCAATATGTCATCGGTGGCCGCACTGGTCGGTGTCCCCGCATGCAGTGCTTACGCCGCCGCAAAGGGTGGTGTGATTGGCTTCACCAAAACGGTGGCCGCCGAGACAGCAGCGGACGGTATTCGCTGTAATACCCTGCACCCGGGACTGATAGACACCAATATGCAACGACAGTCTTCGGTGGAGAACCCCGAGGAATACGTGAAATTAAATGCGGCGGTGCCCATGGGTTACATGGGTCCACCGCATACCATAGCTGATGCCGCCTTGTTCCTGGTCTCAGATCTGTCCACGTATATGACGGGCGCGCAAATGGTGATTGATGGCGGATTGATCAATCAGTAACTGCCAGGGAATTTGAGGAGAAGCGATATGTGCGACCAACATTTTGAAGAGCAACAGGCAATTCGCGCCTTACTGGAGCGTTACTGCGATGGCGTGAACCAGCGAGATGCAGATATCTGGGGGTCTACCTGGGCAGAAGATGCGGTGTGGGAGTTGCCCCATCTCGATATGGCGGGCCTCAAAGGGCGTGAGACCATTGTCGCCGCGTGGCTAGAAGCCATGAAGATGTTCCCCTTTGTGAACATGATGGCCATGCCGGGTGTGATCCATGTTGAAGGCGACCGCGCCACCATGCGGAGCTATACCGATGAGGTGGCAGTGACGCAGGATGGCACCGAGCTTCGTCCGCGTGGGCAGTACGACGACGAGTGTGTGAAAGTTGCGGGAGAGTGGAAGTTTTCGCGTCGCGTTTTCAGCGTATTACACGGCGAGTAGCGAGACTCTCGCAGATCGCGGTTAGCTCAGACGCCGGGCAACCCCGCCGTCGAGCCGCCGTCGATCACAATTTCCGAGCCGGTGACGAATTTCGAGTCGTCTGAAGCGAGATAAATCAACAGCGATACGATCTCTTCCATGCTACCTAGCCGCCCGACGGGTGCGATGCCCTCGAGCATCTGCCGCGCCGCTGCTGGGTCCGGTGCACCTGAGATGGCACCCTGAATGAGCGGCGTCTCGATAACGCCTGGGTGGATTGAATTACAGCGGATACCGGTTTGGGTTTTTGCCAAATGCACGGCAGTCGACTTTGCCAACAGACGAAGCGCGCCTTTGGTCGTTGAGTAGGTCACATCACCGGCGAGCGCGAGAATGCCATTAATGGAGCTATTGAGAATGATCGACCCGCCGCTCTGATCGGGGTTCTTTTTCATCAGCTCAATACTGGCTTTGATCGCCAGCATCATGCCTGTCAGGTTGATATCGACCAGGTTTTTCCAGGCGTCCACTTCGACGCTTTCAATGTCACTGTCGCCAGCATTGGTGCCCGCGTTGGAAAAAGTGATGTCCAGGCGTCCGTGGTGGTCAAGAATCGCTTGCTTCACCGTGGCCCAGCCTTCGACATCCTGTACCGCGTGTTGCACAAAAACGGCGCCAGCTTGCTCCGCTATTTCGGCGCCCGCCGCCGCGTTATTCCCGGTGAAGACCACCTTCGCGCCTTCCTCGCTGAGGCCATAAACGGCTGCCCGCCCGATACCATTGGTACCCCCGGTGATGAGAGCGACTTTGCCCTGAAGTCTGTTGGCCACTGCTTTCTCCTGCGTGCATCGTCTCAGGTATTGAGTCGGATAAATCGAAGTCGGCCAAGGGTAGGTAGGCCCGTAGAAAAAAGCAAGCACGCTTGACTTTTTCTGTCCCGAAACCTAGGTTGGCTCGGCGGTGGTGGGTTGTTGCGAATCCGAGATAAGCGCGCCAGCACGCCGCTATAGGCAACAGAGAAAGAGAACAGAGAAATCCGAGAGGGGTCCGTATGAGCACAGTCAGCGTTATTGTTCGCATCCAGTTGAGCGAGGAGAGCGCACCAAAATATGCCGAAGCCGCCAAAGCTGTGGTCGCCAGTACGCGCCAAGAGCCGGGTTGTCAGTGGTATGGTATTGCAACGGATGTTACCGATCCTTGTGTGGTGTGGGTGAGCGAGCAGTGGGCGTCGCAGGCTGATCTCGATGCGCACCTGAAGACGCCCCATGTCGGCGCGTTTTTGCAGGCGTGCGCGGCGCTTGAGATTTTAGACATGGAGGTGCGCCGGTACGAGGTGAATTCCGTGGGCGATCTGGTAATGCCCGAGTAGAGATCAAGTCAGGAGAGCACAAAATGACAGTGGATACAAAAATTCAGTACAGCCGCATGGGTGCGCGGTTGTTGGATCATGTGCAAAACGGAACGACTGATTGGGCTGCCGACACCATGGAAGTGCCCTCGACGGAATACACCGACCCTGCGATTTGGCAGCAGGAGATGGACACCATTTTTAAGGCGCTCCCTATTCTGGTGGGGGTATCACAGGAAATCCCTGAACCCGGAGATTTCAAGACGCTCGACATTCTCGGTATCCCGCTGCTGATCACCCGGCAAAAAGATGGCAGTGCCAAGGTGCTGATGAATGTGTGCACTCATAGGGGTATGAGGTTGACGTCTGCGCCATGCGGCAACCAGAAATTATTCAGCTGCCCCTACCACGGGTGGACGTTTAAATCCGATGGCTCCTTGAGAGCTATCGCCGACGCACCCAAGTTTGGTGAGGTGTGTGAGGGTGCGCGTGACCTGGTTCAATTCCCGAGCCATGAAGAGGGTGGGCTGATCTTTGCAGTACTCAATTCAGACAGCGACGTGGATATTCGCAAGTATCTCGGTGGCATGATGGATGATGTCGCTAAAAAAGGCATGGACCAGTGGGTCTATGTAGGTAATCGGACCATCCATGGACCCAACTGGAAGGTCGCCTACGACGGCTATCTTGAAGGCTACCACTTCAAGGCGGCGCATCCCGAGACCATCGAGCCGCGAACCTTCACCAATGTGATGGAGTATGACGCCCATGGTCCGCATCAGCTGGTAGGGTTCGCTGCCAAGAACGTGACTAGCCTGGGTGAAGTCAATAAAGACGAGTTATGGCAGCACGAGTCCAAGGGCTTCGATTTTATTCGGTTGTTTTTCCCTAACGTGTCCATTTTTATTGCGCCGGAAATTACCCAGGTTGCACAAATGATTCCGGGCCCGGGCCCCATGGAAAACACCACCATTTTGCATTTTCTGCATCCCACACCTCCCGAGAATGACGAAGACGTGGCGGCGCGGATCGAAATGGCCGACTGGTTGCGCGACGTGGTGCAGGACGAGGACTACAACGTCGGTTTGCAGCTACAGAAAGGGCTACAAACCGGTCTCATGAAAAGCGTCTTGTTTGGTCGTAACGAGCGCGGTAATCAGTATTTTCATCGCTGCGTGAAGTGGTATGCCGGCGGGGATGAGGGAGCGCCCAAACCGGAGCTTTAAGAGCAGAGAAAAGTGCTGAAATAAAAAAGGGCATCGTGGATGCCCTTTTTTTTGACCGGATTTTTTATTGCTCATTTATTGCCGACATGACGCAGGGCGCCTGACGCCACGTCGCCATGCGCTAGAGCTTGAGCATCAACTTGCCCTCGTTGCCTCCCGAGAACAGCAGATTATAGGTATCGAGGCAGTTCTCGATGCCCTCGTTAATGTGTTCGCGGAACTTGAGTTGGTCAGCCTTGACCCACTGACTCAGTGCTGCCTGACCTTCTGCAATCCGGTGATAATGGTCACTGACCAGATAGCCCTTCACCGTAATCGTGCGCGCGAGAATCTGCCAGTAGTTGTAAGGCCCGGGCACCGGCCCGGTGGCGTTGTAGGTGCTGATCGTGCCGCAAAACAGTAGCGTCGAGTCCTTGTTCATGTTCAGCAATGCGGCATCGAGAATCTCGCCGCCCACATTGTCGAAATAGAAGTCGACCCCTTCGGGGCAAGCGGCGCGGATCGCCGCTTCCAGATCCCCTGCGGTGCGGTAATTGATGCAGTCGTCAAAGCCCAGCTCGTCGACCACCCAGCGACATTTTTCATCGGTTCCTGCAATGCCGACAACCTTGAGCCCCATCAGCTTGGCAATTTGGCCACCCACAGACCCAACGGCCCCGGCGGCAGCACTCATAAGCATGGTTTGCCCTGCCTGAGCACCACCCACATCAGCGATAGCGAAGTAAGGTGTCAGCCCCACTGCGCCCAGAATGTTCACGTAGTAATGCAGCGGGAAGGTATTGTCTTCGGGGACCTTGGTGCAGAAGTCGACGGGGATGGTGCTGTGCGTTTCCCAACCGCCCAGGCCGAATACATAGTCGCCGGGTTTGATGTGATCGGCGCCACTCTCGAGAACCTCTCCCACCACGGTCGCCCGCACGGGATCACCAATGGGGATGGGGGGCAGGTAATTAGGAATGTCGGACATCCAGCCGCGGATTGCGGGGTCCAGAGAAATATAATGATTTTTGACCAATAGCATCCCGGGCCCGGTCTCGGGAATGGGTGCCTCCTGGAAGACCACCTCAGAAGTGTCTGGTATACCCTCTGGCCGCTTCACCAGAATCCATTGCTGTTTATTTCCGTGGCTCATGTTGACCTCAGCCGTGAAGATGAATGAGGCCAAAGCCTAGCGATGACGCCTAAAATAAGCAAGCAAGACGGTTTTTTTCTGCCGGGCCCCGGTGCTACCATCGAGTTTCCCGGTCGTGTCTGGCCGATCTTTGATAAACCAAAAGGACACTCTTGTGACTGCGTTTCAGCCTGCCTTTCCTGATGCCGAACTGGGAAATAACGAGAGTCGCGCTGTGACCCTGAATGGGCGCAATATTTTAGTTTGCCGGGCTGCCGGCGATTTATATGCGGTCGAAAATCGGTGCACCCACCAGGAGGCCGAGCTCGAAGGGGGACGTATCCGCGGCTGCTTTATTTCTTGTCCGTTGCATGGCGTGCGATTCGATCTCCGGGACGGCAACCCGATGGGCCAGTTGACGCGCGTACCGTTGTCAACCTTCGAAGTCCGCTTGGCCGACGGCGTCATAGAGGTGGCAGTCTGATGCCTCGTGCCGTTGTGCTCGTGAGACACCCTGAAGGCGCGGTGACGGAGGCGGACTTCGGGATAGTCGAATTGCCCGATGCGCCGTGCCCAGCGGGGTATTTTCGAACACGTAATCGCGTGATTTCTCTGGATGCGGGGTTTCGCCAGTGGATGACGGCTGGCGCGGGGGATAACTATCTGACCGGGATGCAGATCGGTGATCCGGTGCAAAGCATTGTTTTGGGAGAGGTGACTGAGTCCCGGCATCCGGACTATCCGGTGGGAACACTGGTCAGTGCAAGAACCGCCTGGGAGGAGTGCAGTCTTCTCGATGGCAGCGATCTGTGCTCTCCGCTGGCGGTTTCCCCGGAGATCCCCCTTTATCAATATATGGGGGTTCTCGGCCCCACCGGCATGACGGCGTGGGTCGGGCTTTTCAAGATCGGTCAGCCATTGGCCGGAGAAACGGTCGTGGTGAGTGCCGCGGGCGGAGCGGTGGGGACCGTTGTCGGGCAGCTCGCCAAGGCGGAAGGGTGCCGCGTCATTGGGCTGACAAGCAGTCGCTCCAAAGCCGACTGGCTGGAGCAAACCGTCGGCTACGACTCGGTGATAGACCGTGAGACCCAGCCCGATTTGGCTAGCGCGCTTAAGGCCGCTGCTCCGGAGGGTATTGATATTTTCTTTGACAATGTCGGCGGCGAGGCGTTGGATACCGCCATGGGTCAGTTGCGGGAGCAGGCTCGCCTGGTGCTTTGTGGTGCGATTTCTCAATATGAAAGCGCCATTCAGCCACTGACTAACAGTTGGGAGCTCATTACCAAACGCGCGCGGATGGAGGGCTTTATGTTCTCTGATTATTTCGACTCCTTTCCTGAAATCGCGGCCGATCTCCAGCGTCGCCTGCAGGACGGACAGTTGAAGAGTTTTGACGCGCTATATGAAGGTATTGAGCAAACGCCCCGCGCCTTTTGCGACATGATGCATGGGGCTTCCCGGGGGAAGTGCCTGGTGGTGTTGGACTAAAAGATGCCGACGCAATTACATGATGTGCCTGAAGCGCTGCTGAGCGATTTTGATATCGTGGCGGATACCGGTCTGGCGGCAGATCCACAACAGCGATTGCTGGAGGCGCTGGTTCGGGATCCGCGCGATATTGTTTACACCCCCCACAATGGCGGGCACTGGCTGGTTACTTCCCAT
>DFQW01000080.1 GCA_002377985.1 Halieaceae bacterium UBA3479
TCAGTTTTCGCCCGTGAGTCGGCGTGACATGTTGAGCTTCCCAAGCCGTGAATCCGAGCTGTATTTCAGGGATTGGCGCGCGATCTCCGCGGAATATGTGCTGATAGGCAGGGTTAGTGTGGGTACTCAGGCTAGGGTCGACTTTCAGCTTTTTGACGTTACCCGGCAAACAGCCGTGGAGGCGGGGACCGTGACGGGCCCGGTGAGCGAGTTACGCATGTTGGCCCATCGTGTGTCTGATCAGGTTTACGAAAAACTGTCTGGAATACCCGGCGCATTTGCCACCCGGTTGCTCTACGTCTCCGTCACCCGGAATCCCCAGGGCAAAGATTTTTATCGGCTGACGCTGGCTGATTCCGATGGGAGACGGCCGATTGTTCTGCTTGAGGGCCGTGATCCTATTCTCTCTCCCACCTGGTCTCCGGACGGTCGCGAGATCGCCTACGTTTCTTTTGAGACATCGCGGCCCGCTATTTATAGACAAAATCTTCTCACCGGTCAGCGAGAGCAGCTAACCAATTTTCAGGGGTTAAATAATTCTCCCGCGTGGTCTCCGGACGGAAACAGCATGGCGTTGGTGCTCTCCAAGGATGGAAACCCCGATATCTACCTTCTCAATCTGTCGAGCCGGGCTTTGACCCGATTAACCCGCCATTTTGCGATTGATACGGAACCAACCTGGATGCCAGACGGAAAATCCCTGTTATTTACCTCGGATCGTGGGGGGCGCCCCCAGATTTACCGCTATGATTTGCGGACCAACAAAATAGATCGAGTGACATTCGAGGGCCCTTACAATGCGCGAGCCAGGGTCGCTCAGGACGGTCGCAATGTGGCGCTGGTGCATCAGCGGGATGGGCGTTATCACATCGCGGTTTTTGATCTGGTCACCGATCGCTTGACGGTACTGACCGAGACAAGCCTCGACGAAAGCCCCAGTATCGCCCCCAATGGGTCGATCGTTCTCTATGCCACAAAACGTGGTGACGACAGCATTCTGGGTGCAGTGGCGGTGGATGGCGGAGTCAGATTCAGCTTGCCATCGCGAGAAGGGAGCGTTCAGGAGCCTGCATGGTCTCCCTATGTGACACCTTGAGTTTTTACGCAAATATTTTAGCGCTGGCAGAAGAAAATAAGGTGTTTATGCGCTACATTAGGCGCATCTAGGTTTCCACACATTGGGGAAAGGTAAGTACCATGAAAAACGTAACGTTTTACACAAAGTGGCTGGGACTGGTTTTCGCCGCGCTGATTTTGGCAGCCTGTTCCGGTAACGATACCAAGGAGCAGGAGGCGGCAGCAGCCGCAGCTGCAGAGCAAGCGGCTCAGGAAGCAGCGGCGCAGGAGGCCGCCCAGGAGCGCGCGCAGGCAGAGGCGGCCGCGAATCAAAGGGAAGCCGAAGCAGCGGCGGCAGCCGTGGGCACGGTCTTTTACTTTGGTTTTGACAGCTCGTCTTTGACCGACGAGGCGCGCGGTCAGGTGGATGCCCATATTGCTGCATTGCTCGGCAACAACGACAGCATCCGTCTTGAAGGCCACACCGACGAGCGAGGCACGCGGGAATACAACCTTGCCCTGGGCGAGCGCCGTGCCAATGCCGTCCGCGACTACATGGTCGCTAACGGCGTTCCCAGCTACCGCATAGAGACGGTGAGTTACGGCGAAGAAAATCCCGTGGCGTATGGCTCGGGCGAGGGTAATTGGCAGCAGAACCGTCGCGTTGAGCTCAAATAAATAAGGGAAAGACCGTGACAGCTTTACCCTTCAAGCCGGCGCTTTGTGCCGGCTTTTTGTTATTGGGCATCACCCTGCCCGCGTTTGCTCAGGACTATGTTGACGTCGAAGCGGAGCGCCGTGCCGCAGCAGAAAATCTGAATGCGCCGGCGGCGGGTATTGCTGTCGAGGATGATCAGGCCGATTACGCGGGCATTCGGCCATACTCAGGCTCGACAACAGTCGCCTCACCCCCTTCTGATGTCGGCGGAGTTGCAATTACTGGCAGTGACTCCGGTAGTCTGGTGTTGCGCGTGCAGCAGCTCGAAGCGGATGTCAGGCGCTTAAACGGGCTTCTGGAAGAGGCGAATCAAGCCTTGGCGCGATTGGAGGCCCAGAGCCTTGAGCGATATGTTGATCTGGATCGTCGTATTGCTGCGGGAGCCGTAACGGTCTCAGCCGGGAGCACCGATGATGCCGCGACTTCACCGCCGGTGGCTGCTGTTGGCGGAGGCGATAGGCCGGGAAGCACAGGTGTAGCAGAGCCGCAGTCGGGCGAGGAGGCGGCTTATCGGGCGGCCTATGAGTTGGTGCGGGAAAAATCATTTGACGAGGCTGTAGCGGCTTTCCGCACATTTCTGGTGGATTACCCCTTCGGTCGTTACGCGCCCAACGCACACTATTGGCTGGGTGAGTTGTATCTGGTGATCGACCCCCCAGATCCGGAGCTGGCGCGCCAGAGCTTCAAGATATTACTGGATCAATACCCTGCTGACCCCAAAGTCCCCGACGCACTGTACAAGCTCGGTCGGGTGCAGTTTATTAAGGGCAATCGTCAGCGCTCCCGGGAGTACCTTGACGAAGTGATTCGCGAGTATCCGTCTCACGCCGCAGCGCAGTTGGCGCGGCAGTTTTTACTGGAAAATTTTTAGACGCCTCTTCCTGTCGGGCCG
>DFQW01000188.1:0-1681 GCA_002377985.1 Halieaceae bacterium UBA3479
CAGCTGGCTCTCTACGGAAGCCACCCATGTATCGGCGCCCGTTATGGTGCTCTCACCGAAACCCACAATTTCCACATCGTCTGCAAAGCAGGCGCGGTAGCGGGGCATGTCTCTGTCGTCTACGGCGGCTGCATAGCTCAGCATCACGTCCTGAAGCTCTCTTCGATCGTCGGCGTCACTCATGTCTGGCTTTGCCCCGGGCGTCACAGTACGCCGTTAATGTAATCGTCGATACGCTCATGGTAGCGGCTAATGCGCCGCTCCTGCCCTGATAAATAGGCACCTTTGAATCCCCTTGAACGGATACCGCGCTGCTGTGTCACGAAGACCGCGACGTCGTCCTCTATCGCCGGTCCGATAGAGTGCTCGCCGCAGGTCAACCACTTCACCGGCACATCACCCTCACCCTCTCCGGTGAGCGAGTCTGTAGCGCTTGCGCCATCGTCAAGACCGGCCGCGACACTGGCGGGGCTGGCATACCACCAGTTGTCAAAAAGGCACTGCTCGGGGTCAGTAGGGTGGGGTCTCGCTCTCAGGAAATGGAAACCGTCTGCCCACAGAGACACTGCAAAATTTGGAAACACGGTATAGTGAAACGCGTCGGTTAGCTGCTCGACCGGCACCGCCTCATAATGGCTATAACCCTTTTCTCTACCCAGTTCGCGTTTGGCTTGTTGCAAGGCTTCGCGGGTTGCCTCAGGCCGTCCTTTGAAATCAGCCGGATCGAGCTGCCAATACGAGAGCAGGGTGGCCAGCGGGTCCATAATATTTCCTTCCGCATCGGTGATGCCTGCCCCGTAGCCCCCCTTCATGACCATACGCGCGTGACCCTCATTAGCCAGGTCAAACCGGGTTTCCTTAAAGTAAGTATTGATGCCGCCGGCGATGACGGTCCGATCAGTTGAAGGCGTGGCGCCCATATGCACGGTGGGCACGTGATAGGACTCATTGAAGTTGTCCAGAACGACCTTCCAGTTGCAGGGTAGCCACATGGTATTGGCCATGGTCCGTTGCCAGCTGTTCACCTCCCGGGCCAGCCATTCGTTCCAGATTGGGCCCAGATACTCGCGCAGGGGGCCGCAGTCGGGGTCCATATTGACCCAGATGAAACCGGCAAAAGATTCGCACCGCAGCTCGGCCAGTGACAGCTTGCCGCAGGGGTTGCCCTGGGGGAAATCCTCTTTGTCGGGCGCAAACTGCAGCCCGCCATCAGGTCGAAACGCCCAGCTGTGGTAGCGACAGACAAAACGCCGCGGATTGCTACCCTTGGCTTCGTCGACCAACGGATTACCGCGATGTTGGCACACGTTGTAGAAAGCCTTGATGCTGTTATCTTGCTGGCGGACCATCAGCACTTCTTCCCGGCCCACAGGTTCCATCTGCCAGTCGCCCGGATTGGGGATCTCAGCCTCCCGTCCCAGCAATAGCCAGACTCGTGTCCACATACCCTCCCACTCCTGCTCCATGAATTCACGAGAGGTGTAGCGGGTGCCACACAGGTCATGGCCGCGAATGGTCTGTTCTGGCCACGAGTCCAATGGGGGAATAGGCGCATTCATTGATCGGGCCTCCGTAGTCGCAATGCTGGGCCAATGAGCAGCAACATATTACCCGTCTTGCTGCAAAACAGCAGGTCATGCGTTCAGGGTCATCGCCCTATCTTTGCGCATAGCCCTTTGCG
>DFQW01000188.1:1975-5913 GCA_002377985.1 Halieaceae bacterium UBA3479
CTCCAGGGCAGCAGAAGCTGAAGTCATGCCGTCATGAGGGGGGGAGGGTGCCCCGCTGTGCGATAGTGAGCGGGTTGTTGGTGTTCACCAGCCAAACATGGCGGTGTGATGCCCGAAATAGCACATGCCGATAAAGGCAATAATGGCGCTGATCAGGGGCAACCATTGTAGACCGGGGGCCACTTCGGGATCCCTTGCCAAGCCCACATCACCCGCCAGGCCAATAACCCACATCAGGGCACAACCCCAGAATCCCAGGTGCAACCAGCTCATGGCATGAGCGCTCGACGGTCTGGCCTCACAGTTTGTGAGTGCGGTCCAGCAATAGCAGTGGCGATTGCCATGTGGCGGCGTCCAGGCTGATAAGTAGCCACAGCCCTGCGGGAATCGCCCAAACCAAATATTCCATGTGGTATCCCTTGCTCGATCAGTCAGAGACATCTACGCCACGCGGGGCAACTCAGATTGTCTTTGGCAAGGCGAGTTGGGGACGGGGCCAAGACCGCGCTGAATCGCGACGCGGCGCCGCCGTATCTCATCTCTGGGGCAACCCACAATTCGATTCAAGAATACGTTGTAAAGTGTCATTTTTACGGGAAAAATTACTGCAACGCTTTATTGATCTGTCCTGATTGGCCTCCTATCTTGGGTACTCCATAGCTGAGAACCCCTAGATATAGGGGTTAGGTCGAAAGCGGACAATGAGCTCAGATAGGGTGGTCAAGGGTAGTCCTCGCGCGCGGAAGACGCTAATAGCGCTGGGTCTGCTGCTCTCTGCGATTATGGTGTCGATCTCGGGGTGCGCGCCCAGAGACGGCAATGGCTTACTGGCGCAGACCCGTTGTGCTCAGCTCGGGGATACCACCTTGGCGAGCGGTGGCGAGCTGCTGACTCTCGTGAATTACATCAGAGCGCGGCTGGGGCTACCGGATTTTGTCGGTTCCTGGGAATTCGCGCGGGATGCGCTGTATCTGGGAATGTGTCTGGACTTGTTGACCACAGACGCCATTGCCTTTATCGAGCGCTACGAGAGGGCTTTGGTCGACTCAATCAGCGACACGCCCCGTACCGCCAAGGCCCTGAGGGTGGCGATTGACCCCACTATCACCCCTGTCAACGTGCCCAGCAGAGGCTTTGAGGCATTAATGGAGGACGATACACCGCCGTCACTGGAAATCATCATTTCTATGTTGACGGGTGCTGCTTTGCTCGGCGTGCTGTTTGCGTTACCTTACACTTTGCCCCGGGTGGAGCACCTTAACGAACGAAAACAGGTTCTTGCCAGGATGAAAGATCGCGCCTTCACGCCTCGCGAGCATGGCGAGAGTGGTGAACATACGTTTATGAACCTCGGCCGGCCGGTGGGGTGCCTGTGGGAGCATGCGACCCGCGCGGCTTTAATCATTGCGTGTGCTGTGGGTTTTCTGCTCTGGAGCGACAACGCCAGTGCCGAGTCCGATGTCATTTTCTTCTGTTGCGTTGTTTACCCGCTTCTGGCGTTGGGGTACGCCTCGGTCGAATATATCAGTAGCTCTAATCGGTTTGTTACCAATCATCGCGTCATCCAAAGTACGACCTTCTTTTTCCCGCGTGAAGATTTATATGCCGATAGCGTCACTGCGATGGAGGTGCGGCCATCTCTCTTCGGGGTCTTGTTTGGCTACGGAACCCTGCGGATTTCCATGGGCGAACAGGTCTACGACATGCCGTACGTCAAGGATGCCAAAACGGTGAAATCGACTTGGGAAAAACTACGACGTTAGCCGGCACTGAGTCACATTGGTCGAGTGTTGGCATTTAAATAACCCGTCAGTAGTGCCGTAGCGTTCAATATTCAGACGTTTGTGCGGGCCTTGGCGCTATAGCTGATCTTCTGAGGCGACGTAGGGCATCTCTACCACTTGCCCTTTGTGCAAGCTCAGGCGGGGTCTGCCGTAACCCTCTTTCACCATCATCTCGAGCAATGCATTGTTGCGAATGGTGATTTGTAGCAGCCCGAGGGGAATCATACCGAGCATGAACCCGATCAGTGCGCCGAGAGCTGCGGAGAGCGCTTTTGACTCCAGATAGTCCGACTGGTAGCCCATAATCCCGCCCACGACGAGCGTCAGCCACAGCCCAATCTCGACCACCCAGGGGAGGATTTTGCGCAATAAAAAAGACATGATCATGGCCAGTGGGTCCTCGCGGAGAGCGCTATCCAATTCAGGGCGAGCTAAACATAACCAAGGTCAGCCGTCTTCGCCAGAGTAATTGCTGCGCGCACGCATCTTATTCGCCTCGCGGCAAAGCCAGCGATGAACTTGCTAACGGTGGCTTCCCGAAATACCGATTCCGATGCTCGTCTGATTGATCTTCCTTGACCTGGCACTATCAGGCTAGGCCTCGTGCCATCGGAAGCAGCTACATAACGCATGAGATGAATCGCTGATGGTGCCCAGGGGCGGAATCGAACCACCGACACGAGGATTTTCAATCCACTGCTCTACCGACTGAGCTACCTGGGCAATAAAAGGGCTTACAGCGCGAAGGCCGCGTATTAAACCCGTGCCTTCACCACGCGTCAAGTAAGGCTGTCAGGCAGATACCGCGCGTTCCGTTGGGTTGGCCAACTGATTGGCATCCCGTGTCTCGATATCGTGATGCTCAGACGCCAACAGCGCGTATATTGCAGGGAGCAGCAAAAGCGTGAACAGCGTACCGATGGCCATGCCAATCACCAGAATAAAGCCAATGCTGTTGCGTGCCATCGCCCCGGCACCGTCCACCAGCACCAGAGGGAAATGGCCCAGCACCGTCGCGCCGGTAGTCATCAACACCGGCCTCAGTCGGCTCATGGAGGCCGCCCTGATGGCGTCGAGCTTGGTCAGCCCCTCCAACTGCGCTTGATTGGCAAACTCCACAATAAGGATCGCATTTTTGGAAATGAGCCCGACCAGAGTGATAAGCCCGACCTGAGAATAAATATTGATCGTGGTAAAACCGGTAAAGGTAATAACCATCGCCGCGAAGAGCGCCAGCGGTGCGGATCCGAGCAGGATGATTAGGGGATCCCTGAAGCTGTCGAACTGCAGGGCGAGCACCAGGAACACCATAATCAACGAAGCACCCAGCACCCCAACCATGGTGTTTCCCTCTCGCCGGATTTCCCGCGACTCTCCGGTGTAATCGAGCAGATACCCGGGGGGTAGCACCTCCTTTGCCAGCGCTTCTATTTCACTTAGCGCCTGCTCTTTGGTGTAACCGGGAATGACGCCGCCAAATAGCTGAAAGCTGTTTTTCTGCTGGAATCGGGTCAGTGCGCGTGGTTCGGTCCGCCGCTCGAGGGTGGCAAACGCCCCGAAGGGCACCTGGCCACCCGAGGGCAGGGTGATGGGGGTGTCGAGCAGGGCTTCGGGGGAGACTTTGAGTGCGCGCTCCAGCATGGGAATGACGCGATAGGCGCGCCCGCGCTCGTCGTAGCGCGTGACGTACCCCTCGGACACAAACATGCCCATCTGGGAGGTGACATCGCTGAGGGTCATACCCAGATCAGCGAGGCGGTCTTTGTCCAACTGATACTCAACCGAGAGCAGGTCCAGCCTTAAGCTGGTATCGAAGTATAGAAACAGCCCCGACTGTTGCGCTTTTTCAACCATCGCCAATGCATAGGGGCGCATTTTTTCCGCGCTATCAGACGCGGTCACTACCACTTCTATATCAAACCGGCCTGCGGTGGGCAGCGCCGGATTGGTGGCCGGAAAGGCGCGCACCGAGGCAACGTCTGCCAACGCGTTGCGGATCTCGGGCAGCATCATTTGGGTGCTCTTGTCGCGCTGGCTCGGCGGGACAAATTCGTGCCCGCCATAGCCGCCAGAGGCGCTCATTGCTTGCCAGATATAGGCGGTTTCTGGCCGCTTAAGCAATACCGTCACCGTATCTTCAAAACCCTTGAGGGT
>DFQW01000190.1 GCA_002377985.1 Halieaceae bacterium UBA3479
CCCCTTTTTTTATGCGTACCCCCCGCGCACCTCGCGCGAAAGTGTCGCATTTGTGTCGTTAATGTCGCTTTTGCACTTATCTTGGTTCAATATGTCGAAATAGTCCCCGCCACATAGGGGGTAGCCTGGATGTCGATAGTGCGACCAGCAGGGGTCGGGTGAATGGGTAGCGGTCATGAATAGTGGTGTCAGCGGCGCGGTGCGGCGTGCGCAGCGCGTGGGCTTTTTGCTGATGGATCAGTTCACGCTGATCTCGCTCTCCAGCGCGATCGATCCCATGCGCGTAGCCAATCTGCTATCTGACCGGGAGTTGTATCAGTGGCGGTTGATCGGTTCGGGTGAGTCGGAGCAGGTGAGCAGCGACGGTGTTCGCGTGAAGCTCGATCACACCTTGAGTGATGATGTCGAATTTGACCTCGTTATTGTGGTGGGGGGGATCGATATCGAGCGCACTGTGCAAAAGGCCGATTTGGCCTGGCTGCGTAAGCAATCCCAGCGCGGGGCCCAAATGGGGGCGTTATGCACCGGCTCTTATGCGCTAGCCAGCGCGGGGTTGTTGAATGGCTATGAGTGCAGCGCACACTGGGATTGTTTGACCTTGCTCACCGAGCAATTTCCCGGAATCGATTTTAACTCTCAGCTTTATACCATTGACCGTGATCGCATGACCTGCACCGGGGGTACGGTCCCGTTGCACATGATGCTGGCCATGATGAGTAAACGGCACCCACAATCACTAGTCGACGGGGTTGCCGATATGCTGGTGTGTGAGCGGCATCGGACCGATGTCGAGATGCAGGTGATTCCAATGTGGTCACGCAAAGTTGAGGTGCAGCCCAAGCTCAAGGAGGTTCTGCAACTGATGGAGGCCAATCTGGAAGAGCCCCTTGCGCTGCAGGACCTGGCAAAATATGTCGATCTCTCCCGTCGTCAGCTGGAGCGATTATTCCTCAAACACCTGCATAGCACGCCTTCGCGTTATTACCTGAAGTTGCGCCTGGACCGCGCGCGCCGCTTGCTCAAACAGACTTCGCGCTCGATTGTTGAGATCACCTCCATGTGCGGCTTTGTATCGACAACGCACTTCAGCCGCTGCTACCGCAAGTACATGGGGGTCTCACCCAAGAGCGATCGGGCGCAGGGGATTCCTGCAGCTTTTCAGATATTTGAGTCCGAGCTGCGCGCCGAAGGCGCGGAGCTGAAGCCTTGACCGCGACCCATGCGCAAACTCAGCGTTTTAAGACGGCCATGTTGGGGCATGGCAACCTAAAGATTACATCGAACGGCGGATCGAGATCGTGACGCCCAACTCTCAGGCCTTCGATGAATGGATTCGCTCACGTTTTGTCGAGCTGAATACGGCTCTGGAGGAGATTTATTTTTCCAGCGATGACCCAGGGTCTGTGGTGGGCAAGGGCGACGCGCTCAAGCAACAGCTCGAAGCTGAAGGGCGAGGTTTTATAGAGGCGCTGCTGGCAGAGGGTAATACCGACGAAGGATTTGATGCGGGATATGATCTTCTGGGTAATGTGGGCTTTTATATGGCCGCCTGCCGGCGACATGAGCTCACTGAACCGTCACGTGAGGAGCGCTCGCCCTTGGTCGCCGCTTCCGCGCTGGCAATGCAGTTGGGCGCATCGCTCGGTGTTGTGCCGCGATTTGCCTCGGCACATCTTGAAACCCATAACCAGGCGCTGAATGGCGTGTTCAAGTGCTTCACCTCGCTGGAGGCCGAGGCGCTGTTTTTGGTTTACAACACCCGTGCCGCGCTGGCCTACATTCGCGCTTCGGAATCTTTGCGACGAACGATTCCCTTAGGGGTGTCGCATCCGGTGACTGCTGACCTTCTGCGCGCGGCAACGCACGCGCTGGAAGATGTCTTACATTCCAATGCCGAGCTGTTCGATATGCTCGATACCGATCGCTTTTTTTATTGCATTCGGCCCTATTACAAACCCCATCGTGTCGGACTGCACGAGTACCGCGGCGCCAATGCCGGAGACTTTGCGGGGATTAACGTTATTGATTTGTTGCTGGGCGTGTGTCGCGCTGACGATCCTTACTACTCCCAATTACTGGTGGACAAGTTTTTGTTCATGACGCCGGAAGATCAGCTTGTCTTGCGCGACTGTATGCGTCGGTCAAGCCTGCTCGATCAATTTCTCGCCGAACTGCCAAACTCGGATCAGCCATGGTATCAGCGTAATCTCACCGCGTTTTTGCTCGCGGCCGAAGCGCACGGCAAGACCGCGGTGCAACACCACGAGTTGTTGGTCAAAAAATTCATTGAACAACCCGCCGCCCGGGGAGATATGACGAATAAATCGGGCATTACGGCCAGTGGGCCACCGTTACCGGTGCTGCTCAAATCACTGCAAAAACTGGCTGACTTGAGAGCGGTAGTGGCGCGGGATGATATCCCGAGTCGTTTCAAGGATTTCGAGCGGCTGCGCGAGAGCCTCAAAAGCATATGAGTGCCCGCGCACATTTTTTGTATGACCGGGGCATTTATCTCCTGAGTCACTCCGTCGGTTTGCCACCCGCCAATACCACAGAGGTCTGGCAGCGTGACTTTCTCGCGCCCTGGCGGGGCGCCAGCGAGGAGAATTGGCCACAGTGGTTGTCGGTGGTGGAGGATTTCAGGGCGGCCGTTGCCGCGCTACTGGGAGGCCGGAGTGCCGACATCTGCCCCCAGGTGAATTTATCCAGCGCGCTTACGAAAATCGTGGGCAGCCTGTCCTTGGC
>DFQW01000079.1 GCA_002377985.1 Halieaceae bacterium UBA3479
AGAGTATGGTGACCGCGCTCACCTCAGGAGATGATAGGGGCGCGGGTGCGTTGTTATCCGCGAGCCATCAATCGCTGCGAGATGATTTTGCCGTGTCTTGTGACGCGGTTGATCAGCTGGTGGCGTTGGCGCAGGCAGAGGAAGGCGTTCTGGGAGCGAGAATGACGGGAGGCGGTTTTGGCGGTTGCGTGATCGCTTTGGTTCGCAGCGACCGGGTCGACGCGGTAGCAAATGCGATTTGCCGGCGTTACACCGAATATACCGCCAGACCCACCCTCTGCTTCACAGTGAATGCCATTGCGGGCGCGGGGGAGGTAAATACATCGTGATGACTGATCCGTTTTATCGCGGGCCGCATCGGCGTCTAAATGCACTCACTGGCGACTGGGTGACGGTATCGCCGCAGAGAGCCGAGCGACCGTGGCAGGGCGAAGAAACCCCCACGGAATCGGAAGCGATGTCGGGCTATGACCCTGAGTGTTATCTCTGCCCCGGCAATGTGCGCGCCACCGGTCAACAGAATCCGATCTACCAATCGCCGTGGGCGTTTGATAATGATTTTCCTGCTGTACTGATGCAGTCGCCGCGCGCGCCCGCTGAGCAATCACCCGGAGACCCACCTCTGCCCAGTGATCTATTTCAATCGGAGATTGTCACGGGGCGATGCCGCGTGGTCTGTTACAGCCCGGATCACTCGAGGACACTATCCCAGCTGACCGAAGCACAAATCGAACAGGTGATCGCGCTGTGGGCGGAAGAGGTTGCGGCGTTGCGGCAAGAGCATCATTGGGTTCAGGTGTTCGAGAACAAAGGGGCCATGATGGGCTGTTCCAACCCGCACCCTCACGGGCAGATCTGGGCTGTTGATATCCTGCCCAATGAAGCGCGTCGGGAGTCGATGCAGCAGATGGCCTGGTTTGAGTCCAACCCAGAGCCACTGCTGGAAGCGTACAGGAGAAGCGAAGAAGCGTCCGGGACGCGGCTGGTCACTATGAACACTCATTGGTGTGCCGTGGTGCCTTATTGGGCTGTCTGGCCTTTTGAGACACTGCTGATGCCCCGACGTCGGGTAGACCATCTCGATGCGCTCAACACGGAAGAACAGCGTGCGCTGGCCAGCCTGTTGAAAGTCTTGCTGAGTGGTTATGACCGGCTCTTTGATACCCCATGCCCCTACACCATGGGGTGGCATGGCGCCCCGGGCGCTCGGTCCGCACCCCACTGGCAGCTGCACGCCCATGTGTACCCACCGCTACTCAGGTCTGCTACGGTGCGCAAGCATATGGTGGGTTATGAAATGTTGAGCGAAGCACAGCGCGATCTCACGCCAGAGGCGGCGGCCGAGCAACTGCGGCGTGCGATCGGGCCCTGATACCGCCCCATGCGTTCGGTGGCGTGTTTTTGACAAAGTTCACGGCAATCGGTAACCGGGTTGCGGCGGTAAACACAAAGGCTCTTTTGAGCCAGCGCTTAAAGGAAGCCCAATGAGAGTGATGGTGACTGGGGGTGCAGGCTATATCGGCAGTGTGACCTCCGAGGTGCTGCTTGCGCATGACCATGATGTGGTGGTTTTTGACAACCTGTTCCAAGGACATCGCGATGCTGTTCCCGATACCGCATCCTGGGTGCAAGGAGATCTCTCGTCCCCCGACCAGATTCGTGAAGCGATTGCGACGTATCGTCCCGATGCCGTCATGCACTTTGCGGCGCGGTCGCTGGTCGGAGAATCGATGGTCCAACCGTTTCCCTACCTGCGTGACAACGTCATTAACGGCCTCAATCTTATTGAGGCCTGTGTCGAGGCGGGCGTGAGTCGATTTATTCTTTCCTCTACCGCCAACCTCTTTGGGCAGGCTACAAGCGCCCTGATTGATGAGGACACTGCTATCTCGCCCGGTAGTCCCTATGGCGAGTCGAAGTGGGTATTGGAGCGCGGCTTGCACTGGGTTGCAGAGGCACGGGGGCTGCGTTATGCCAGTCTCCGCTACTTCAATGCGGCCGGTGCCAGTGAAATGCGAGGCGAGCACCATGAACCCGAGACGCATCTGATTCCGCTGGTGTTACAGGTCGCGGCAGGGCGTCGCGAGTGCATTACCGTATTTGGCGACGACTACGACACACCCGATGGCACCTGCATTCGCGATTATGTGCACGTTTTAGACCTCGCCGAGGCACATGTGCTGGCGTTAACCGCATTGGACCAGGGCAACCGAATATACAATCTTGGTAATGGGGAGGGGTTTAGCGTGAGACAAGTGATCGACACTGCGAGACGCGTTACCGGCAAGCCCATACCGGAACAGATAGGGCCAAGACGGGCGGGAGATCCTGCAAGGTTGGTGGCCTCCAGTGATCTCATCCGCAGGGAGCTGGGGTGGCAACCCCGGCATGCCGATCTTGAAAGCATCATCGCCAGCGCCTGGCGCTGGCAGCAACGGTTTCCGGAGGGATACGCAAATTGAATGCATGCGCACCCGTTTAAGGGAAGCGAATCAAGAGCAATTAGGGTAGTCTGCCGCGCTCATGGATTCACCGTGGCAACCGGGAGAGGTTTTTCCGGTTCTCATCGGGGGAATCCTATCAACAACATAGTGAACAAGAGGTGGCTTGTGTCCGCGATAGACAGCCTGTTCGATCCTTTTTCCCTGAAATCCCTGCAAATGGATAACCGCGTTGTCATGGCACCGATGACCCGCAACCACTCTCCCGACAATGTCCCGACTGACGCCACGGTGGAATACTATCGTCGACGCGCTGCCGGTGGTGTGGGTTTGATCCTGACTGAGGGCACCTGTCCTAACCATATTGCTGCCAGTGGCTATGAGCATGTGCCGTACTTCCATGGTGAGGAACGACTGGCCGGTTGGAAAAAGGTGGTTGATGCTGTGCATGCGGCGGGGGGCAAGATCGCCCCGCAGATCTGGCATTGCGGCGGGATGCGCAAGCGCGGTGTGATGCCGGAGGGCGACGTGGATGGTTACGCCCCCTCGGGTATGAACGTTCCCGGCAAGGTCAATCGACACATCATGACGCAGCAGGATATCGACGACGTGGTGCGCGCTTTTGCTGAGGCGGCACGTGATGCGCAGCGGCTGGGTTTTGATGCCGTTGAACTTCATGGCGCCCACGGTTACCTGATCGACCAGTTCTTCTGGGAGGGCACCAACCAGCGAACAGACGGTTACGGGGGTTCCATGTCGGCGCGGGCTCGTTTTGCTGTGGAGGTGATCGAAGCCTGCCGGTCTGAGGTAGGCGCGGATTTCCCCATTATTCTTCGGTGGTCCCAGTGGAAGCAGCAGGACTTCGCCGCGCGCCTTGCCCCCACGCCGCAGTTGTTGGAAGCCTTTTTGCAGCCGTTGATCGATGCAGGTGTTGACGCGTTCCACTGCAGCCAGCGTCGTTTCTGGGAGCCTGAATTCGACGGCTCGGACCTGAATCTGGCTGGTTGGGTTAAGAAACTGACCGGTATGCCCACAATCACGGTGGGCAGCGTCAGTCTTGATCAGGACTTTGTCGCTCAACCCGCTGAGGGGGATGGCGCGGCGAGCCAACCGGCGTCCATCGATCGCTTGTTGGAGATGCTGGATCGGGGCGATTTTGATTTGGTTGCGGTGGGTCGGGCGCTGATTGCTAACGCTGATTGGCCAAAGGTTGTGCGTTCGGGCGATACGTTGTCGTTGAAGCCATTCAGCAAGGCTTTGTTGGCGACTTTGGACTGACACGAGAAAAAATCTGCATATAATCGCCACTGTCACCTAGTTGTAACAGGTTGCGTTCAAAATATTGTGATGTGGGTGGCGGTTCCGCCGGTGCCCCCTGTTCCTTTTCCCTGGGAGATCCCTCATGAAACATCCTCTTGCATCTCTGTTAACGCGCAGCGTACTTGCGCGAGCGGTGGCTGGCGTTACCCTTGCGGGTCTCGCAACAGCCAGCCCCGCTGTACTCGCACAGGAAACTTCCGCCATGGTGCGCGGCGCGGTCAGCACCAGCAGCGGTGAGCCGCTGGCCGGTGCCACAGTCATCGTCACCAGTAATGCCACCGGTGTCAGTAAATCGGTTACGACCGACGGCAGTGGTTATTACTCGGTAAGAGGTCTACCCGCAGGAGTGGCTTACGACATCGTCGTCGATGCCAATGGCTGGCAAAAAGCCTCGACGGAGTCGCTGTCATTAGCGGTGGGTCAATCCGAGGTAATTAACTATCGCCTCGATGCCGAGGAAGAAGTCATTGTTATGGGTACGCGCGTGGCGGTGGATACCGCGGTCGGCCCAAATGCCGTATTCGATCTGGCGACCTTGCAGGATTCGCCTTCGATTAACCGCAACATCAACGACATCATCCAGCAAGATCCGCGGCTGTATGTCGACCAGTCCCGTGGCGATATTGATGCCGTGCAATGTAACGGTGCCAACCCGCGTTACAACAGCTTGACCGTAGACGGCGTTCGCCTGAATGACGGATTTGGTCTCAACAGCAATGGTTATCCTACCCAGCGGATGCCGTTCCCCTACGACGCGATTTCCAGTGTCGCGGTCGAATTGGCGCCGATGGATGTGGTCTACGGCGGATTTTCGGCCTGTAACATCAACGCGGTCACCAAGACCGGCCGCAACGAGTTTTTTGGTTCGATATTTTTTGATTACGGTAGTGACGCCTTGCGGGGTGACAAACTCGAAGGGGACAGCATCGAGTCGCAGGATTACGACGAGACCCGCTGGGGTGTTGAGCTGGGCGGGGCCATCATTCCTGATAAGCTGTTCTTCTACGCGGCTTATGAAAAATACGACGGTGCTGATTTAAATGAGCGCGGTGCGATTGGTACGGGGGCGGTCAATGAGGTGCAAGTCTCGCAGGCGGAGCTCGACGAGATTGCACGGATCTCGCGTGAGGTTTATGGCTTTGAACCCGGGCGCAGCGTCTCTGAGGCTTTCGATTTTGAAGATGAAAAATATTTGCTCAAAGCTGACTGGTACATCAACGATGCGCACCGATTGTCTGCAACGTATATGTACAACGATTCGTTCAACTATGAAGCCTCCGATGGCGATCTCGACGAATTTGAATTCGACAAGCACTTTTACAAGCGCGGCGCCGAGCTGACGACCTACAACCTCAACTGGTACGCCGACTGGAACGATCGGTTCTCGACCGAGATTCGCTACTCCTATAGTGATGTCGATTTCCTGCAAGCCGCGGTCGCCGGTAAGGATTTTGCTGAGTTCCGAGTAGAGCTGGACGATGTTGATGTTTACCTCGGGCAGGACGACAGCCGGCAGGCGAACGCGCTCGACTGGGAAGTCGAGCAGCTCGTGATTCGCGGTAACTACACCATGGGCAATCATACGATCACTGCGGGCTATGAGCGCGAAGATCTGCAGATGTACAACCTGTTCTATCAGCACGTGGACACCGAGGTCCGCTTCAGAGGTATCGATAACTTCGCGGCCGGTCAGGCGTCGCGCGTGTACTACGGTAACGCGATTACCAATAACGAGCTCGATGCGGCCGTGGATTGGGGTTATGCGGTGAACTCTGCCTATATTCAGGACGAGTGGCAGGTCACGGATACCTTCGCGCTGACGATTGGCTTGCGCTATGACTGGTATGAATCCAGTGATGCGCCCGATGTCAATCCGGACTTTGTCGCCGACTATGGCTTCCCGAACAATGCGACGCTGGACAATCTGGATCTGGTATTACCGCGTGTGGGCTTTACCTGGGATGCTACCGATGCCATCACGGTGCGCGGCGGTATTGGCTTGTTCTCCGGCGGCAACCCGAATGTGTGGTACTCCAATGTGTACTCCAACACCAATACTGCAGCTGTGCAGGTGGATCAGAGGAACGTTGATCTCTTTGCGCAGAACTACGTGAACTGTGAAGCCAGTGCACCGGTCTGCGGTCCGGGCTGGGGGGTGCCTTCGCAACTGGCTGATCGCGTGGCCGCGGGCGATGGCAGTAACTTCGAGATCGTCTATCTGGACCCCGACTTCGAGGCGCCTACCGAGTGGAAGTACTCGCTGGGTGTGACCTGGGAGTTTGGTGACGGCTACGTGGTGACGGCGGATGCACTCATTACTCGGGGCGAGGACACGGCCATCTACAAGCATGGAGACCTTGAGTTCACCGGACAGTACAACGATTTCGGCAACGGTTATCCTATCTATGACGCGGCAAGAATCCCCACCTTCGTATTGACCAACAGCTCGAAGGGCAATGAATCCGAGTCGTTGGCCTTTAGCTTGTTCAAGTCCTTTGATAACGGTTGGGATATTCGGCTGGGATACGCTTGGACAGACGCCAAGGACGTCAACCCGATGACCTCTTCGGTGGCGTTCTCTAACTATACTAACCGCGCCTTCTATGACCCTGAAGAAGAGGTGCTGTCGACCTCTAACTACAATATCGAGCATCGGTTTACCGGCGTGTTTAACTACACCGCCAATTGGTTCGGTGAGTACAGGACGCGCTTCTCTATTTATGGTCAGGCGAGTTCAGGGGTGCCCTACAGTACAGTGCTCAATGGCGGCGATGGCACCATTGGCGCGTATGGCTTCACGCCGTATCTGGACTTCATCGAGCATGTGCTAGAGGAGCCCGGTACTCGTAACAACAACAACGGTAGCTGGTGGCGCAAAGTCGATATGCGTATCAGTCAGGAGTTCCCAGGTTTTGCGGATTCGCATCGGGGTAGCGCCTTTGTCGTGATCGACAACCTGACGAATCTGCTAAATGATGATTGGGGTGTAATGTACAAGGCTAACTTCCCCTATGGTGTTACGCAGGATGATATTGATGCCGGTCGTGCTCAGTCACGTATTGGTGATGCCTCCTTGTGGGAGATCCGGGTCGGATTTAACTATCGGTTCTAAGCTGCTCGAGGCGAATTTTTGGGGCGTCCGCGGACGCCCTTTTTTATGCGCGATGCCGTGCTAGCCGTTGTGCTGGCCTGTCGACTAATATTGAGAAGTGATTTGAACCAAAAGGCGGTCTGTGCTCAGTTTTCAGGGTAACTATACATGCCACTTTGCACCCGGTATCCGCCCTAGCGCTCGTTTTGAATGATGTACTCCATTAGCAGTCGTGAATCGCCGGCGGGTGCCCGCTGGTTGGTATGGATGACGGTTATCGCCGTGTATATCTGCATGATCGATCGCATTGCCATCTCGATTGCCATCGTTCCCATGAGCGAAGAAAACGCCTGGTCACCGACGGTACAGGGCGCGGTCATGTCGGCCTTTTTTCTGGGTTATGTCGTTTTGCAGATACCCGCTGGCTACCTCTCAGACCGCTTTGGCGGAAAGTGGGTGCTGGGACTGGGGGTGCTGTTTTGGTCTTTGTTTACCCTGCTAACGCCCGCCTCGGCCACGCTGGGTATAGGTATGCTTCTGGCCTGCCGATTTTTTATGGGAGTAGCAGAGGCGGTCACATGGCCGTCTATTTACTCACTCTACTCGCGCTGGGTTCATCCTGATCGACGGGCTTCCGCAGTCGGGTTAATGAATTCGGGCATCGCCGGTGGCAGCGTGATTGCGCTGATCTGTACACCGCTGATTATAGATGTCTGGTCGTGGCAGGGCGCTTTTTATCTTTACGGGTTGCTGGGTGTGGTGTGGTTCGTCATCTGGAGTATGGGCGCCCGCTCGCAACCGCTGGTAGCGACGTCATGGCAAGAACGGGATGCAACCGCGGATAGGCCGGGCCTTGGCACTGAGGATTCTGTAGCCGATGCTGCCAGCGATCTGGGTGAGCCGTTCCCGCGACTCACGGTACGAGGAATGCTGCGCTCGCGCGCCGTTTGGGCGATTGCGGTAGCGCATATCTGCATTAATTGGTCGCTTTACCTGATCTTGTCCTGGTTTCCTACCTTCGTTACTCGCGAGTTGGGCGTCGACCTACAGCTCGCCGGGCTACTCGCCCTCGCGCCAACTGCCGTATCACTGCTCATGACCCCCATAGCTGGTCGGCTGTTTGATTACTTTGTTGGCCGCGGCGTAAATAGGCTGAGGCTCAGGCAGGTCTTTCAAACCCTCGCCTTTGTCGGCATTGCCAGCGCCATGCTCGCGGTGACTGCAGCCGAGTCTTTGCTGGTCATCGTCACGGTTATTACCGTCAGTAACGCGGTGACGGCGCTGTCTATCGGGGGTTTTGCCACCAATCATCTCGATATCGCCCCCAGTCAATCAGGGCTGCTCATGGGGGTCACCAATACGCTCGCGGCGATTTCCTCCAGCGCTTCGGTTTTTGTCTCGGGTTGGATTCAGGATGTTTCCGGAGGTTGGGATGCGGTTTTTTATCTCGCTGCCACTGTATCGGCCTTGGGGGCACTTATTTATGCGCGCATGGCGGGTGTCGAGCGCGAATTTGCCTGAATTCACTGACTGCCAAGACACTGAGATGGGGTGTATCCTGCCCGGCGCGACACTAAAATATAACTATAGATTATTATAATAAAAAATACCATTTCTATTAGTTAAATTATAATTACTTTCAATGGCTACAGCGCTTTTTTCTGACTTGATTTCTCTAAAATCACGCCCAATTTCTGTGATAACGAGATGTCTCTTGAAGGAGAAAACGATGTTGAGCCGCTTCAATTCACTTATTAATAACCTATCAGTATTATTTATATTTATATCAGTCTCCTCAGTAATGATTCATTCGGTGAGTCGGATTGTCTGAGTG
>DFQW01000199.1 GCA_002377985.1 Halieaceae bacterium UBA3479
ACCGCATTTGAGATACGCTTCGACAAAGTAGACCTGTTATCGGGATTGATCGAGACGTATAAGAAAGACCCTACACTCAGGTCAGCCTATGAAAAAAAGCAGGCCGTCATTGAGGCGACAAAGGATGCAATGGTTACGCCGGGTCAGATGCCCGCAATTTTGGATTCCACGAGAGTTGAACTCGAAGGCCTAGCGCATCAATTAGCGGAAGGTCAGTTTGCCGATGGCGGATGGCTTGCTAGCGATGCCTTTAGTCTCGCTGATGTTCAATGGGGTGCGGTCTTATATCGCCTGCAGTGGTTGGGGCTTCAACCGCTGTTGTGGGAGAACGACTCCATCATTTCGGCTTACGCCGAAAAGCTTTTTGCCAAAGCGTCATTTCAAACCGGGGTTGTTCAGTGGTCGAAAGTAGGTCGTAAGGTCATCCTGCCGACCATTCGCTACAAGTTGCTGAAGGCCCTGGGACTCAAGCGAGACACTTAAGATCAGTTGGCGCAAAGACAGCCGCGCGCTTCAAGCCTCGTCAACGTATCTGTCGCTAACATGACTTGGATATCGAGTGCTTAGTTGACGTAGATTTAACAACTTACTGCGGTGCACATCTATTGCATTCATCGCTTGAGTAAGCGAGTTGCGCCTATCCAAGCTATAGACACGGGGAGTGTGTTACACGGTGTCTTTTTTTAGTGGTCGAGGACCCTCCGGATCATCTCTGCAGACTCCGGAGAGCGGGCGACGATATCGCGTAGCTGCTCGTGTAATGAAGCCTTCAGGCAGGGTGCGGCAACATTGAGCAACTCTGAGCGAATGAGCCAGTCGTTGGGATACAGGCTAAGTATGTTTACAATCTCAGGGGCAAGCTCGGCGACGTCGACAGGTTTCGCCCGGGTGTTTAAGTCGGCAACGGCGCTATAGGCCTTCATCAGATTTTCGTCATGGCTGAGGTTTGTTGCAGTGGCACTCGGAGTAGGCCGGAAGAGCTGGCGTTTCTCTCTATCAGCCACTCCGCCGAACACAGAGGTAATGGTGGAGCCTACCGCGAGATCATAGACGCCCCAGTCGGGTGAAAACAGGACCCGTCCGTCTAGATCATTCACCGAGCAGTCTTCGAAGGAGAGCAGGAGGTTGCGGTGATTGTGGCGAAGGATTTCCCTGAGTATTCCGCGAACGGTAATACCGGAAAGGTACTCGAGCTCGACCGTTTCACCGACGCGGATACCGTGGGTTTTGAGTTCATCCACCGAGTATTCCGATAGACACCGGTGGAAGTCCTTGAGACGACCCACTGGCGATCCGAAACCTTGAGCGTGGGCGTCGACACCGTGCTCGGAAAGCTCCTTATCCTTGTACGCGAGCTGCGTAGGTCCTTCCGTTAGTATGTAGGTAGCGTTGCCGACGACGTCACAGAGTACCTCGCTAAAGCGGCCACTTACCTGTAAACCCGAGTCGTAAACCGCCGTACAGACACTCTCGGCCTCGATGGCTTTTTGCACCGATTCCGCACCTCCTTTCACAAAGCACATGGAGGCCGCGAACTCCTCAAGAACCTGCGTCAGGTGTTTGCAGCTCTTGGTGACAAACAGTTGCGGTTGCTCAGTGGTGATATCGTACGGTGTGTTAACGGCATTAACGGTTAAGGGTATCTTTCGAACACGGAGGTCGTCCACGCACCGCTGGCTCTCGCCGAGTGACGACAGAAGACCTGCACCGAAGATCTTGTAGTCTTCCATGGACCCGACCAGTCCGTACTCGACTGTCCACCAGTGAAGCCGGGTTAATAGGGCGGCTTCAGAGGGCGTGTCATCGCGCTCACGCAGCCCCTTCAGAGTCTCTTCCGCGTCAGCAATGTCCTCGTCTTTACTCTCAGGGCATGCCTTGAGAATGGACAGCTGGCGTATGACCTCGTATTGCTCCAAGTCCGCTTTGGTTGAAATGGCTTTCATACCCACTTCACCGAAACGCTGAAGAAATTCAGCGTAATCGATATCTACAATAAACGGCGCGTGCCCTGCAGACTCATGCACGATATCGGGGGCCGGTGTATACAAAAGACGATCAGCGCTACGCATGTCCAGAGCGATGACCAGAATCTTGAGTGCTTGAAACTCCATGAAAATGGCGGGGGGTATGAAGCCGTCTACGACCACAGCACGCCAATCCAAATCGCGAAGGCAGTCGTTCATTTCCTCAATAGAGGGTATGTGGTCGAGGGATATACCGGTCTTGGCCAGCCCTTCCAAATACACGGGGTGCGCACTTTCGGCTAACTGATTGGTGAGCTCCGACATGATGAAACGCCAGGCAGCCTGATCTTGAGGTGTGTATTGCTGGTAGTTCTGTTGCTTCACGAACGGGCGGAGGTGTTCCGGCAGGCTGTCAATCAACGCTTCCTGTGTCACGTTACTGCCCGTCCCGCTGGAGTTTTGACTGCGGTTCAGTTGCGCGAGCAACGCCTTCCGGGGAATCGGGTTGCTGTTCCGGTGCCGCACTCTGGAAGGCCTCGAGTGTCAGGCAATGCGTATTGATGGCGGTTAACGTGGGGTAGGGTCCGAGGTCGATGCCAAACCGATTGGCATTGTAGAGCTGGGGGATCAGGCAGACATCGGCTAACGATACCGAGTCTCCCATGCAAAATGAGCCTTGCGTTGAGGCGGCGAGTGTCTCGAGCGCCTCAAAACCACGAGACATCCATTGGTGGTACCAGCCCAAAACGGCGTCCTGATCTGCACCAAATTCGGTTTTTAGATAATTGGTGACCGACAGATTGCAGATCGGGTGAATATCGCAAGCGATGACATTGACGAACGCGCGCACTCTGGCGCGAGCCAGCGCATCAGCCGGTAATAAAGCAGGGTTCGGGTATTTCTCCTCGAGCCACTCAAGAACAGCAACGGATTGACTCAGTACGTCTTGGGAGTCGAGCTGCAGTGCGGGAACCAGCCCAATGGGGTTTAAGGATCGGTAGTGATCTTCTGTTTGCTCAGATTTAAGAAGGTTGACTGCGACATAGTCGTAGTCGAGCCCTTTGAGTGCTAACGCAATTCTGAGCCGATAAGCCGCCGATGATCTGAAGTAGGAGTAAAGCCGCATGTATCAGTCAGTCGGTGGCGAGTATTGCACGATGCGCTGGTCGATTTTTCCGAAAACCGACTGGCCTTCACGATCGAGCATCTCGATTTCGACGCGGTCACCAAATGACATGAACGGGGTTTTTGGCGCTCCCTCGGCAATCGTCTCAAGGCAGCGGACTTCAGCGAGGCAACAGGAGCCGTGCTTGCTGCCGACGTTGGAGACCGTACCTGACCCGACAACGGTACCTGTCATGAGGTCGCGCGATTTCGCGCAGTGAGCAATCAACGTACAAAAGTCGAAGGTCATGTCCACGCCCGCATTTGGCGCGCCCACTAAGGTGCCGTTCAGGGTGGCGCGTAACGGTAAATGCACTTTTGCTCCATCCCAGGCATCGCCCAACTCATCGGGTGTGACGACGACTGGGCTGAAACTTGTCCAGGGCTTCGACTGGTAAAAACCGAACTGCTTGGCAAGCTCCCCGGGAATCAGGTTGCGCAATGAGACGTCATTGACGAGCCCGATGAGTTTAATGTGTCTGGATGCCTGCTCAGGTGAAATGCCAGCCGGCACATCGTCAGTAATGACAATGACTTCTGCTTCGAAGTCGATTCCCCATGCTTCTTGCTCCACCAGAACGTCATCGGTTGGACCCAGAAACGCATCCGAAGCACCCATGTAAACGAGTGGGTCGGTCCAAAATGATTCGGGTAGATCAGCGCCGCGCGCCTTTCTTACGAGCTCGACATGTGTGACATAGGCACTACCGTCGGCCCAATGATAGGCCCTTGGTAAAGCGGCATCACACTGTGTGACATCAAACGCAAAGCTGTCGGCAACGGCCCCTGCGTTGAGTTTGTCGTAGAGTTTTACGAGTTCCGACGATGCCGTGTTCCAGTCGTCGAGAGCGGCCTGCATTGTTGCCGCAATGGGTGTTGCGCCGACAGCACGAGTCAGGTCTTTTGACACAACGACTAAACGCCCGTCTCGTCCCGATTTTAAGCTCGCCAGTTTCATACAGTCTCCGGGTTGAATTCTTTTTTGTGAAGCCAGGCAGCATGCCGCGGTGCTTGGCGGGTTTGATGCCACTCATCGAGCATGTCGGGGGCCACCCGGCGAAGCTCCGCCATCTCTTCAGGTGTTTGTGTGTTCACCGCCAGTTCGAGGCGGTGGCCATTGGGATCCCGGAAATAGATCGATTGAAAAATGCCGTGATTGGTTGGCCCCAAGACCTCGACGCCCTCGGCCTCGATATTGGCTTTTGCGCTCATGAGTTGATCAAAGCTCTCGACTTCGAAGGCAATGTGCTGCACCCAGTCTGGGGTGTTGGGATCAACCCCCATTTGAGGCGAATTGGGCAACTCGAAAAACGCCAATACATTCCCCATGCCAGCATCTAGAAACACGTGCATGTACGGGTCGGGCGCTTTTGTCGAGGGCACTTCGTTCTCAGCAATGGCTAATTGAAAATCCATGCCGAGCACGCGTTGATAAAACTCGACCGTCTCTTTGGCGTCGTTGCAGCGATAGGCGACATGGTGGATTCGCTTAATGTCCATAGTGGGTCCCTTCTGTTGCGTCACTGCCCGGCGTTCAACGCGCCGCGGCGCATTTGGTCGCGCTCCATCGACTCGAACAGGGCCTGGAAATTACCCTCGCCAAAGCCCTCGTCCTCTTTGCGCTGTATAAACTCAAAAAAGATAGGGCCAATCAGGGTCTCAGAGAAAATCTGCAGGAGTAAGCGCGGCTCACCATCGCTGGTCGTGCCATCCAATAAGATGCCGCGAGACTGTAGCGCGTCTACCGGCTCGCCATGGCCGGGTAGGCGTTCCTCGAGCATTTCATAGTAGGTTTCTGGGGGCGCCGTCATAAACGGGACGCCCTGTGCTTTCAGCTTGTCCCAGCAGTCAAAGAGGTCGTCGCAGGCGAAGGCAATATGCTGAATGCCCTCACCGTTGTATTTGATCAGATACTCCTCAATCTGGCCGCCCGTACCACCTTCTTCATTCAGTGGGATACGAATTTTGCCATCGGGTGCGGTAAGGGCCTTTGATTTTAACCCTGTGTATTCGCCTTTTATGTCGAAGTAACGGATCTCCCGAAAGTTAAACAGGCGTTCATAGAAATTAGCCCAGTAATCCATCCGACCCCGGTAGACGTTGTGTGTGAGGTGATCGATGACGTTAAAGCCACAGCCCTTGGGGTATGGATCGATGCCAGGCAAGTATTCAAAGTCGATGTCGTAAATTGAAGCGCCCGCTTCATAGCGATCAATGAGATACAGCAATGCGCCGCCAATGCCTTTGATGGCGGGTAGTTTCAGCTCCATGGGACCTGTTTGGACATCAACGGGTTGAGCCCCTAGCTCCAATGCACGGCTATAGGCCGTCTTCGCATCCTGCACTCGAAACGCCATGCCGCAGGCTGACGGGCCATGCTCCATGGCGTAGAAGTAGGCGGGCGAATCCTGCTCGTAATTGATAATGAAATTGATGTCACCCTGACGCCATAGTGCGACATCTTTCGATCGATGATTCGCGACATGCGTGAACCCCATCATCGCAAACACGGGCTCTATTAACCCTGGCTGTGTCGCTGAGTACTCGACGAATTCAAACCCGTCCAGCCCCATGGGGTTTTCGAATAGGTCAGCCACCTTTTCCACCTCTTGCTAATCGATAACGTAAGCACGAGGTTACAAAAAGGACCTAGAAGAAACTCACCTAATTGATTGGGAAAAGCGTTAAAAAAGGATAATCTCGTCTTTTATAAGGCCTATAAGGGAGATTATTGCTCTATGGAGCTTGATAAACAGGAGAAAAGCATCATCAGGGTTCTGCAAGCCCAGGGTCGCATTTCCAATGTCGATTTGGCGGAGCACATTGGGACCTCGGAGTCTCCATGTTACCGACGGGTGAAGGCGCTTGAAGAGGCTGGAGTCATTACGGGTTATGGCGCAAAGGTCGATCGACGTAAGTTAGGGCTGCAGGTGACAGCCTTTATTTTGATAACGATGGACAGTCAGGACGATGAGACGCTGCAAGAGTTTTTTGATGCTGTAGAGACAGAGGAGTTTATTGTTGAGTGCCACGCGATGGCGGGCGCCCATGATTATCTGTTGAAGGCGGTTGCGAAAAGCATGGATCACTTTTCCGATCTCGTCATGAAGCGAATTCTTAAGATTCCGGGTGTTAAGAATGTGGAGTCGAATTTCAGTTTAAAGGTGCTCAAAGAGGGTGCACCGATTCCCGCTGAGTAACACTCGGAGGGGCTGAATGCTTCACGAGGCATGAGGCCTACACAAGCATCGGACTGGTCAGTCTTGGAGTGTCCCTAAGTCAAACCCTGTATTCGCGGGAGAAGCAAACTGCCAGTTGGTGCGCCATACCTCCCTCGAAACAGATCCTACGGGCACCGGCTCTCTGCTAAACCCCTGTTGGCACTCTATGAGCGGCTCCACAACAACATCGTATCGAGGCACCATGAAGAAAGGGAAGCTGTAGCGCTCCTTCCCCGAGGCATTGACGACTTTGTGAGGTGTAGAGACAAAGTACCCACCAGACCAAAGCTCCAGTAGGTCGCCTATATTCACCACCATCGTATCGGGTGGGGCAACGATCT
>DFQW01000055.1 GCA_002377985.1 Halieaceae bacterium UBA3479
GCTGATCAGATTGGCGCCGCGAATCGCATAACGCCGGAGAACACCATTGCTGCCGCCTCTCTCGTAAAGCAGGGTGCGAGTCATCCTCTGGGCATTGTTATCACCCCTGGTATGCCCGCTTATCCACCACGCTACACGGCGCTACAGGTCGTGCAGCCCGGGTTGCATTACCGGTCTGAGGGCTCACACCAGTATGGCTGGGAGATCAGCGCCAACGACGATCTTGTGCAAATGTGGCTGGGAACCGGCCCGCAATTAGACGGTCTCGGGCACCTCGGTGAAAGTGGCACTTTCTACAACTGCAATCGTGGCGAAGATTTTTCCGAGATCACCGGGCTGACCAAACTTGATATCAGTCAGGTGCCACCGATGGTGGCGCGCGGTGTGTTGATCGACATGGCCAAGCACTTTGGTGTGGCTCATTTGTCCGCCGGCCAGCCGTTCACCAGCGATGACATTCGGGCCGCGATGACGGAACAAGGGGTAACGGTGGGAGAGGGCGACGTGGTGCTGTTTCATACGG
Source organism: Halieaceae bacterium UBA3479 (assembly GCA_002377985.1). Lineage (GTDB taxonomy): Bacteria > Pseudomonadota > Gammaproteobacteria > Pseudomonadales > Halieaceae > Luminiphilus. Next base: position 524 of record DFQW01000055.1, read on the forward strand.
GCTGGACTGACGCAAAGCTGACCGCCGAACCGGGTCTGTGGGTCAGCACGATTCCGGGAATCACCAATGAGGCCGCGCGCTTTCTTGCCACGCTAAAGCCGCTCGCCGTCGGTGCTGACACCTGGGGCTTGGGCGCTGTGCCGCCGCGCCAGGGGGACAAGGTATTCTATGACCACGCGATTCTTCTCAAAGAGAATGGCATTTACATTCTCGAGACCATGAATACGGGTCGGTTGGCTGACGAGGATGTGAAAGAGTTTATGTTCGTGCTTGGGCAAGCACGATTAAAGGGTGCGGTGCAGATGGTAATCAACCCCGTGGCAATGTGGTAACGATTTAGTGTGTCCATCTGTTTCTATACCGCCTTTTCATCTGGCCATACCCGTAGATAACCTAGTCGCTGCCGCCAGGTTTTATGAGTCTGTGCTGGGGTGTACTAGAGGGCGAGAATCTGCAGACTGGATCGACCTCAATTTTTTTGGCCATCAGGTGGTGCTTCATCGCGTAGATTCACGGCGAGAAGTCGACGCCGCCATTAACAGGGTCGACAGCGAAAATATCCCGGTACCGCACTTTGGCGTTGTCCTCGATACCGCCGCGTTTGACGTCTTGGCTGAGCGAGTTCGCTCTGTTGGGGCGGCGTTCACAATTGAACCCACGACGCGGTTCGAGGGACGCGCAGGGGAGCAGCGCACTTTCTTTTTACGGGATCCTAGTGGCAACTGTCTGGAATTTAAGGCGTTTGCACGGGCAGACATGCTATTTGAGAAAGATACCGCGATTTACCAGTGAGCGAGAGATAGCGGGTGCCACTATTTATTCCGCTCTGACCTACCGTGGGACTCCGGTCGTGCCTTGACTGGTTTGCGATGCGCCAGAATGAGCAAGAAAATGTATGGATTAACGGGGAGACGTAAAGAAGGTGAAGCGCACGGCGGTTAAGAATATGTTGGAGATGCAGGCTCGCATGAATGCCCGGGTACATGAGCACTGGATTGATCAGGACTTTGCCTGGTATCGAGCGGTGTGGATCGAATGTGGCGAGTTAATGGATCACGTAGGCTACAAGTGGTGGAAAAAGCAGGAGCCTGACATGAATCAGGTTCGGCTGGAGGTTGTTGATATATGGCATTTCGGGATGTCGGCGCTGTTCAAGACCGAAAGCAGCCTTGACGCGCTGGCCGACACCATCAGTGCTCACATGACAAACGAAGTGATGGCACATACGGATATTCATGATGCGACGGAGGCGTTGGCGCACCATGCGCTGGAGAGCAAATCATTTTCCGTGCCCCTTTTTGCCGCATTGATGAAGGCCTGTGACCTTTCGCCCGAGGCGCTTTATCGACACTACGTAGGTAAGAACGTGCTCAACTTTTTTCGACAGGATAATGGCTACAAAGACGGCACCTATATCAAGCTTTGGAATGGCCGGGAAGATAATGAGCATCTTGTTGAGGTGCTGGAGAAGCTCGACGACGCCGCGCCCAATTATCCAGAGGCAGTTTACGAAGCGCTGTCCCATCGGTACCAACAAGCGGTATGACTGCCTTTCGCGACCATTTCTTTAAAACTGATGACGGCTTGACGCTTTATGCCCGCGACTACCCGGGGCCATCGGCTCGGGCGCCAGTCGTATTATGTTTGCATGGGCTCACCCGCAACAGTCGAGACTTTCAAGATCTGGCACCAGCGTTAGCGGCGCAGTTCCGCGTTTTGGTACCAGAGCAACGAGGCAGAGGTTTGTCAGAGTACGATAGTGACAGCGCGCATTACACGATCATTCACTACGTTAATGACATGCGCTGCTTGTTGGAGGGTCTGGAGGTTGATCGGGTCCACGCAGTTGGCACCTCGATGGGCGGACTCATGACCTTTGCGCTGAATGCATTGTATCCAGGGCTAATCGGGCGAGCCGTGATCAACGACATTGGTCCGGAAATCGCCACCGCGGGCCTGAATCGCATCAAATCCTACGTCGGGCTGGCGGGTCCATTCGACGATTGGGTATCTGCCACAGCCTATATCAAATCATTGAGTGCACCGATATTCCCGTTATGGGACGAGGAACAGTGGGGCGCCTTTGCAAGGCAGAGCTATGTTGAGCGCGATGGAAAAATCGTCATCGATTACGATCCGGGCATTACGGGGCCCCTGAAGGAAGAGGGTGCAGAGTCAGAGGCAGAGATCCTTTGGTCCATGTTTGATGCCCTCGCAGCGGTGCCCACGCTGCTGGTGCGCGGCGACCTTACTGATCTGCTTTCCGAGGACTGTGTGGCGAAAATGTGCGAGCGCCATCAGCAGCTCTCGGTGCTGAGGGTGCCGGATGTTGGGCACGCGCCGATGCTAAATGAGCCCGGTGTGAGTGATGCCATCAAGAAGTTCTTAGCTGCCTAAGATCGGTGGGTGGGCCGCGTTCCCGGCGGCCTTCTTCGAGTCGGGCTGCGCTCTCAATGACCCACTGCCATATTGCCCAGATAGTCCCTCTTTCCGAGGGGCGTGCCCAGAGCCCTCAATATGGCGTAGGTTGTTGTGGCATGGAAATAAAAGTTAGGTTTGGAGAAGGTCGCCAGAAACTTGTCGGTGATGAATGGAATTTCCATGTCGCCCAGTTTAAAGAGCATTTTTTGCCCCGAGAGTGCCGCCATGGATTCGGGAGACTCTTCCTTCATGAAGTCTCTTGCCTCGTCTATCAGAGCGCACAGGCCAGCGTAATCAATATTTGGTTTATGTGGTGGTGGAGAAAACACACCATCGCGCATGCCTTTTATCGCGCCGTATGAATGATGCCACACTGAAATCACCTGAAAACTAAATGGCTGCATTGTCTCGTGTAGTCGGTACTGGATAATTTCCTCAAGCGAACCGTTATGTGACGCCGCGTGTTCTTCACCTTTTTTTAGGATATTCGCGGTACTGTCCAATACCTGCTGATAACACAGCACGCTGGCGTCATAAAAAGAAAGCTGCATGGGTAATTCTCCTCGAGTTATGTCTTGAAGATTGGGGTCGGTGGTAGATCAGTAAACTCTGACTGCGAAAGGTATTCGTTGATTTGACGGGCTAACGCAAAATCCCGATCTGTCACCCCCTCGGCATCGTGTGAAGATAGACGGATCTGAACCGTACCGTAAACGTTATACCAGTTAGGGTGATGGTCCTGCTTCTCCGCGCAATCGGCAACGAGCGTCATGAATCGCCAGGCGCTCTGAAAGTCTGAGAACTGAAGGTCCCGGGCAAGCCAATTGTCCTCGAGTCTCCATCCGGGATGGAGTTTTAGTTGCGCTGAAATTTGCGTCGGTGTCATAGCAGTCATCATGTTCGTCGCCTCAAAATGACGCCAGATTCCAAATGGTCGGTATAAGGGAACTGATCAAAGAAAGCCAGCTGCTCTATGCGGTGAGTGAGCGTGAGATACGCGAGGTTATCGCGCAGCGTTTCGAGGTTGCAGCTGACATAGAGCACGCGCTCAAAGCCGCTTGCCAGTTCGAGCGTCGCCTTATCAAGGCCGGCTCTGGGTGGATCTACCAGCAAAGTAGAAAAGTGGTATTGCGACAGAGGCTGTGTAAGATGTTCGAGCCGCCGGAAGTGCCGAGTATTTGCGAGTGCTGAAGTCATGTCTTCGGCAGAGAGTCGCGCAAATTCCACATTGCCAGCGCCATTGATAGCGGCATTCCAATGGGCGGCTTCAGTCGCTTTTTTACTCAGCTCCGTCGCCAATACTCGACCAAATCTCTTTGCCAGCGGCAAAGTAAAGTTGCCAATTCCACAGTAAAGCTCCAGCAGGTCCGCGTCGGTGGGTGCACACTGCAACAACAACCACTCAGCCATCTTTTGATTGATGTGGCCGTTGGGTTGGGTGAAGCATTGCTCGGGCTGGCGATATCGATAGGTATTGCCATCAATATTCAAGACTTCTTCCACCCAATCGTTCTGTATTGTGATTTTTTGTTTTCGGCTCCGACCGATTATTTTGCAGTCAATATGCTTTGCCAGCGCCTCGGCCTCTACCGCCCAGATGGCATCAAGCGGGCGGTGGTAAACCAGCGTAATCAGCAATTCGCCGCTCAGAGTTGATAAAAATTCAACCTGAAACAGTTTCTTTCTCAGTGTGGGCGCCTCTTTTAGCCCCTTTCGCAGTGGCGCCATGCTCTCGCTGATTCTAGGTCCCGCTATCGGAAAGTGCTCGATTACGTGGGGTGTGTCCCGTTGACCCGGCGGAAACATCACATAGTTCAGGTCATCGCCGTCGTGCCACATTCTGAATTCCGCCCGCAGTCGAAAACCATTGGATGGCGAAGTAAAGAGTGCAGGATCAGGAGGTGAAAACGGCGAGAGCTGGTTCAGCGCGGCGTGAGCTTTAGCGGCAAACAGCGCGTCGTAGCGCTCAGGTTGGTATTGATTGGCCAGCACAGATGAACTCAGAGGCAGTTCTTGGGTTTGGGTAGTCCGGCTATGCGGCTCCCTACACGCGCGGGTGAGCCGGGAAATAATTTCATCAGGTAAAGACTGCTGCCTTTTTCAGGGCCCAGTTGTTCTTTAACAAAGCCAACCAGCGCACGATTGGCTGGTGAATCACCAAACCGATTATAAAACGTCTGCAGCAGCGCGATAATCTCCCAGTGCTCTCTGCCTAGTACAATACCCTCGGCCCTTGCCAGTAGCTCAGCAATATCCTCATTCCAGTCTGCTTGGCGCGCTAAAAAGCCGTTATTGTCGCATAGCACTTTTAAGTCGGTTTCGGACATCACGGGTCAGTCCCAGCTAACACAATGACGATGTGCTTGCGTTAACGCTACCCAATCCGCTGTCGTGATAGTGCGCGCTGATCTGGATGAACTATCGCTCAGGACTTTGACGGTGCAACCCGTGTCGTTGCTGATCGCGTCAAAATCATGAACCCACGTGTCACTCATCAAAATAACGGTGTCAGAGGCCGTTAGCAGGGGTGCTAAATCCACGGCTCGCTCTAGGCGATACAGCAAATGGAGGATCATCAGTAATTTACCGCGATGTCGGCGTTGGACACCTTGTCCGACCACTCGCGAGGGGTAAGGGGCGCGATGGTGAGGTCATCCCGGTAGGTGCGATTGTCTGCTGGATGGCCCAATGCGAATACGCGCTCAATATCGTAGTAAGGCAAGGAGCCCAGGAGGCGATACAGCGCCTCCTCATGGGTCGGTGTAGCTGACAGCAACTGCAGCGCGGCGCCTGAAAAAACCAGCGTCACATCCTGCCCGAGGGCGCCTGCAGCCAGCGCCAAATCAACACCTGCTCGCATGGTCTGAAGATCACTGTCCGCACCTCCCGATATGGTCAGTAACCAACGCTTGCTATTAGACAAAAGAGAGCACCTTGTCCGCTTTGACTGCGGCCTCTATTAAAGCGCCCAATCCCCCGACGAAAAAGGGCGGCGCGATATCAATGCCATGTTCCTCTACTGCTTGACTGCACAGGAGAAATTCTGCGCCTGAGCGCTCGGCGAGCATATGCCAGCCCGGTAGCGCGTCGTGGTGCATGGCCGATAACACGCCGGCACTATGAAAAAACACCTGACGGATGGTGTGACCCCCGTCAACAGCCACATCGATGAAACGCTGAGCTTTTTGCCATCGCTCCGGTTCGGTGGCGGGTGTGCGGATGATCAGCGTAAATATCATGGCGCGTATACAAAAAGCCCCGGCAACGCCGGGGCTTTTTTAAACCGGAAGGCTTGCTCAGTCATCGCCACCGGTAAACACGGCGATCAGGTGCAGCAAGTGAATGAAAATGTTGAAAATGTTGAGATACAGTCCCACCGTCGCGCGAATGTAGTTGGTCTCGCCACCTTGAATAATGCGGCTGGTATCAAACAGTATCAGGCCGGCCATGATCATGATGACTACCGCTGAAATGGTGATCGAAAGGGCGGGGATCGCAAGAAAGATATTCGCAATCATAGCAACCAAGGCCACGATCAGGCCTGTGAACAAAAAACCACCAAGGTACGAGAAGTCTTTCTTGGTGTTGAGCGCATAGGCTGACAGTGAGAAGAATATCAGCGCCGTGCCGCCAAGGGCTTGTAAAACCATGGTAGGCCCGTTATCCATGGCTAAATAGAACGAAAGCATCGGGCCAATGGAGGCACCCCACACGCCGGTGAAGGCGAAAATGGCGGGTAGACCCTTGGCAGAATCGGCCATTTTGTGCACAACGAATAGCAAGACAAAGCCAACGAGCATGAGAACCAGTGCCATCCCCTGTGGCAGATTCATCAGGACTGACATGGTCGCGGTAAGTGCGCTGAATGCCAGCGTGAGCCCAAGAAGCCAGTAGGTATTGCTCAATACCTTGTTGGTGCTGACGATGCTGGCGGCGGGGTCAATGCCAACGGCGCTGGTATATACTGGTTTGTCACTCATATTGCGTACGCTCCGTGCGGTAGGTATAGGGTAATAATAGGGTCTGTTAGTGGGGAATCCAAGGGCGACGATTACCGATTTTCTCCACCATTGGGCGCGGTCAGGTCTGAGTAATCGGGCGCTGAGACAAGCGGTCCGACGATACTTTCCCTCTCTGTCAGCGCACGAGCGGGCCAGGGCGCCCTTGTGATTTATCGGCTGTGATTCATGGCACGGTGGTAAAGACCACGCTGACTGAGGCCGTTACCTGCAGTTGCCCCGGTTCGTAGCGCGGAGCTGCGTCCGCCGACATTGCCTCCGTGGCGGCTCGTCCCATAACAGGAAAGATCGGCGGGGCTCTGAAGCCCGTGCTGATTGTTTCGGGCGGGCCCAGGTTGAGCCCGCTCGCCAATGCTAACGCGCGAGCATCTTCTAACGCACTGAGATAGGCCTGCTTCAGCGCGGCTGCTCTTGCCGCTTCGATTTCGCCGCTACCATAGACCGGACCATCCAGTTGGGTAGCGCCCGCTTGTGAGAGCATCTGCAGCGCCTCACCCACTTTATCGAGATCCAAAAGCCGAAAAGAGAACTCCCGCGTGGCCTCGTAGCCCAACAGTTCCTGAGTTTCGGTGACGGAATTCCAGCGATAGCGCGGCTGAATGCGAAGCTGACCCGCGTTAATACTAGGCGGATCTGCTGGCAGGCGTTCAATCGTGGCGAGTAGCGCATTCATCGCCGCATCGACCCTTTCCTGGGCAGCGGCCGGAGTCTGGCTGGAGAGCTGGGTTACGGAGCCACTCAAGGTGGTAAATTCCGGCATGATTTCTACCATACCCCGGCCCTCGACGGAGATTGTTTGTGCCGCGACAGGCGCCGCGAGCAAACACAACGATATAAGGGCGATGGGTCTTAAGATGGCGCCTAAAAGGGGGAGGGCCGTCAATGTTGGTTCCTCGAAGCTGTGTTGTGGGGATCTGACTCCCGCGAATATCCTAAGTTCCTCTTCGGGTATTACCGCACAACGTCCGCGGGATGGCTAGCTTCAACGTTTTCAGGAGCCTACATTGATGCCGACAGGAGACTTAT
>DFQW01000042.1 GCA_002377985.1 Halieaceae bacterium UBA3479
AATACTCCCTAGAACCACTGCGCCCAGTCACTGCGAGCAGCAAAGCGTTGGCCCCTCGAATCTCACTCGGGGGTGAATTTTCCAGCGCCGCGCTACCCGATATGGGCCGCCCTTGGTGCCGCTTGCATCAATCTGACGCTGAGGTGTCTGCAATCGGCTCAAGAAGTAGCCCCGCCCTGCTCCCTCAGCAACAAGACCGACACCTCAAAAGTGACAATGGGGTGCGTTAATAGGGGCCCGCGGCCCGTTTCCCGACGGGTTTTCCGTCGGCACCTGCTGGCATATGATCATGCCACGCGAAATAAAGTAGATGCTGGCTCACCGCCGCGACGCGTTACCGCCAACAAAGGAGCCACCATGGCATCGGAGCATACGATCCTCGCCAGCGACCTCAGGGTGATTGAGCGCTTCGTTGCGAGCCAAGGTGACGACATCGGGTCGCTGTTACAGGTCGCCCAAATTTCCCCGGACCTGCTTAAACAACCGCGGGAGCGCATCCCGTCGCTGCGCGTCGGTGCCCTCCTTGCTGAACTGGCGCGAAAGTATCCCGAGCGCGAGCTGGGATTGGACCTGGCCACCTGCCACAGAATTACCGACACCCACGTGCTCGGCATTACCGCGATTTCATCCGAGACCACACTGGCTGCGCTGCGGCGCCTGAGTCAGTACCAGGCGCTAGTCTCGACGCAACAACCGCTACAACTGCTTGAGCAAAGCGATTCTGTCACCGTGACCAAATCGACGGTACAGGCAGAACCGGCGGAGCATATTATTCAAAGCTTTTTGTTCGCCGTGCTGTTAACGGCGGTCAGAGAAATCTCCGGCTTCGCCGGGGATATCGTTAGCGTTTCCTTCACCGGAAAACCCATGGGAAGTGAGGCGAAGTATCGAAAAATTTTTGGTCCCCGAGTGGCCTTTTCGGCCAAGAGTGCCGCGATGGTCCTCCCCCGGGCTGCACTGGAACAACCCATATCCACGAGCAATGTGGATATCCTGACGCGCAACGAGCCCATGCTGGCATCGCTGGTTCGCTCGGTCCGGGAAAATAGCCTACCTGCAGCCGTGAAGATGGCCATACTCGATCGATTACCCGATGAGACACTGACCGAGGAGGCTGCGGCAGCGGCACACAATATGAGCCTGCGTACTTTCCAAAGAAGACTGGAGAGCGAGGGGACGCGATTCCGCGTGCTCCTCGACCAAACCCGCACCCAGTTGGCAGAGAGTCTATTGGCAGACGCCTCCAATACGCTCGCCGAGGTCGGGTTTTACTGCGGATTCAGCGAACAGGCCTCATTTTCGCGCGCCTTCAAACGCTGGACCGGTAAAACGCCCTCAGCTTACCGGGCGATACTGCTGGACGATGCGGTCTGACCCACCGCGGAACGGGTAAATAGATTGGATCTTATTCCCTGAGCGGCCGAGCCATGGCCGTGACTTTAACGTCGCTGCGGGATTCCGGATTCAAGCCCCTGCAATAATCGCTACCGCTTGATCCACCATCGCAGCGTCGGTACTAAAGCTCGTCACAAATCGGGTCATGTCTGGTTGAGCTGGCCAATCGTAAAAATCGAGCCCCGCTCCCCGCAAACGGGTACGAAGGGCCTCCGGTATGACCGGGAAGATCTCGTTGGCGTCTACGGCCCAGGGCAACTCAATCCTGTCGTGGTCGCCAAATGCCTCGGCAAGCCGTTGCGCCATCGCGTTGGCATGGCGTGCATTGTCCAACCACAAATCGTCTTCCAATAGCGCCAACCATTGAGCCGCCAAGAACCGGTGTTTGGACCAGAGGTGTCCCGCTCTTTTGCGGCGATAAGCAAAATCCTCTGCCAACGCATGATCGAAAATGACCACCGCCTCCGCGGCAATACCACCGTCTTTTGTCAATCCAAAGCTGAGGCAATCGATACCTGAGCGCCAGGTCAGTGCTGCCGGCGTCGCGCCGCTGGAAACCACGGCATTGGCAAAACGCGCGCCATCCATGTGCAAGCGCAAGCCGAAGGTATCAGCGAGATCGCGGTAAGGGGCGATTTCCGAGGCGCTGTAGACAGTGCCGGATTCGGTGACATTCGACAAACTGATTACCGCAGGCTTGGCATTGTGTACGCCATGCACCGTAGCGATCTCCATATGCGCCCGCATGGTCTGCACATCGGGCTTGCCCGCAGGTCCCGCCACACCCACCAACCGCGCGCCACCGGTATAAAACTCTACTGCCGTGTTCTCATCGTTGCAGATGTGCGCGCCTTCGTGACAATAAATAGCGCCCCAGGGGGGAGATAGGGCACTTAACGCGAGTGCGTTGGCGGCGGTGCCCGTCGAGACAAAAAAAACGGCACAGTCGGTCTCGAAAACCTGCTGCACCGCCGACTCCGCCGCGGCGGTCCACTGATCTTCGCCATAACCCGACGCGCTGCCACGAGATAGCGCTTGCAGTCGCTCCAGCACGCTAGGGTGCACGCCCGCCTGATTGTCAGAGATGAAACTCATATCACCCACTGTCGCAGCCCTTTGCTCGTAATACTGGTTCAGATTATGACACTCTTGGTGCACCGTCTCGAAAAGCGTTTTGGGGAACGGCTTGTCCCGATACAATAAGGTTCCCCATTAACCCCAAGATAACGCGCGCTGCGCGTTATCAGACTTCTATCATGCGGAGACTAATGCCTGCCCTGCGATACCTATTTATCGCTTCGATTATGTTGATGCTGGCCCTGACGGCGGCGGTAGTCGGCCTCAATTTAAGCGCCTCGCGACCGGTTTACGAGTGGATTGCCCGCGCCGCGTTAAACCGAGATATCCACATAGAAGGCCCGATCAGCCTTCGCATAGGCTCTGTGGCAACGCTGTCACTCAATGACATCACCGTTGCTGGCACCAGCGAAGGCACTCCGGCATTTGCCACGATAGGCGCGCTGGTTGCACAGGTTTCTCTCCTTTCACTCTGGGACGACGCCGTCGTCATGCCTTCAGCTTCGGTCGACGACCTCAGGGTATTTATCGACATTGATGAGGCCGGTCAGGGTAATTGGCCCACATTCACCGATGAAGATCTCGCGGCCGAGGCCCCCAGTGTTGCGAGCACACCCTTCGCACTGCGCGCAACCAACCTGCGCGTCAAACAGGCGCTGCTGAGCGTAAGGGACGCTCGCAGTGATCAGCAGCACACACTTTTTATCGAGACGCTTGACGAGACTCTCATCGAAGACACGCTGCAGATGCGTAGCCACGGCAGTCTCAACAACAGCCCCTTCTCCACCGCATTGACCCTAGAGGGTGTCGCCTCCCTGCTGAATATTCGCGACTGGCAGGTGCATTGGGAAGGGTCTCTCGGCGATGCCGAATTTGAGCTGTCTGCGGCTGTCGCGTCGATTGATGAACTCCTGCATTCCGATATCGACCTGACGATGCACAGCGATAGCGCGCAGAACTTCTTGCAACCCCTGAACTTACCGGCCATCACCGAAGGTCCCGCTGATCTCGCGCTACAGGCCCGACGGCAAGACGACCGACGAGTCGTCAATCTCATTGGCCGCTTGGGCGAATTGCGCGTGACGGGTTCGGTAGATCAACCGCTGGCCTCAAGCTTGGAGAGCAGCCACATCGTGCTCAGCGCCAGCGGCCCCAACCTGTCCCAAGTCGGGGCGCTGCTGGATGCACGAGGATTCCCTACCACGCCTTTCGCTATGGATATTGAGGCATCACTCGAAGGACAAGCCGTAACCGTTGAACAACTGCAGCTCACCAGCGAGGCAATCACCCTCTCGCTGTCGGGCACACTGCCGGGATATCGCTCGCTCAACGCTGGCAGGCTCAGCGGCGACATTGACATCCCCGACTTGAATGCGTTCTCCCGCCTGCTTGACCCCACCAAGCCGCTACAGGGCTCACTTAGCGGCACGGTGTCGCTCGCGCGTGACGCCGACGGCACTGACATAGTCGTCACCAGCACATCTCCACTGCTGACACTAACGCTCAACGGTCAGTTGACACCGGAGCCAGGCTTTTCAGGATCAGCGGTGCAATTCTCGGGGCGCAGCGCAGTACCTGACCAGTGGCTTGGTCTCTTGATGGAAACCCCACCTCCACTCGCCCCTATCGATTTCGCAGGGGAGGCGACCCTCTCCGCACCCGCGACCATTACGGTAGAAAGCCTGACCGTTCGCACGAGTAACGATGTGGTATCAGCGCGAGGCGTCATTGGCTGGGCAGAAGCGACAGAAAAAACCGCAATTTCCGTCACGGCCCGGTCGCAGAATTTGCAGAAGACGCTTGCACCCTGGGTACCACAAACACAATTTTTGCCTGACCTGCCTGCCGTTGCCGAGGCTCAGCTGGCTTTAACTTCACCTGATGTAATGAAGATTGAGAGGGCAATGTTGTCGGTAGATCAGAACGTGGCGGCGTTCGCGGGCGACATTTCTCTGCAAGAAACCGAACCCAGCATTTCCGGATTTTTGGACGTCTCGGTCCCGGTTTTTCAAACGCTTTTCCCTGCATTGACGGTGCCGCAGCGCTACGAGAGACCGCTTAACTTCAGTGGCGATGTGATTTGGAAGCCCGGCGTCATCGCTCTTGATGTTGCCGATAATCAACTGCGCTACGGATCTATTACCGCCGACGGTCACCTCTCGTTGGATCTACTTGAAGGGACGGCTGGATTCGATTTACAAGCGAGCACGCCAGACGCGAGAGACTATCTGCCCGCTGCTGAGCGCGGGTCCGACACACCTCCAATGCCCATGAGTGCGACTATTGCCGGTGACTGGAACGCACACCATGTGCGCGTTGAGGCGCTGCGGATCAATTCGGCGGAGCTTCAGATTGAGGGTGCCGGCTTACTCGAACTGTCCGGTGAGGCGTTTTCTAATAGCCACGTCGATGCTGTGGTCAGCATTGCGCGCGTGGATCTATTCAAAGAGTGGCTCGATTTCCCTTTTCCTGACCAGAACCTGGAGATCACCGCAGACATTGATTCGCGGGAGGGAGCACTCGTTGTTGACACGCTGACGCTGCTGTCTGGCGAGAGTGATCTCAGCGTCAAAGGCACGGCAGTGCGCGCTTCGGGCCTGCAGGTAAATCTGGATGTCAGTGCCCGTCATCTGAACTTAGACCCTTGGATCTTGGCGCGACGCGAGGAAGACGGTGCGGTGCCCGAGCAGGATACTGGATCGACCGACAATCAACGGGTTTTACCCGATTATCCGACCTCCACCGCATGGTTACGGGACGTTGTTGTGAACACCGAACTCAGCATCGCCGAACTCGTTGGTCTCCCCAGACCGGTTTTTAACGTGAGGGGCCGGCTGAACATCAGCGAAGAGGGCATTGTGATACCCCATCTCTCGGCAGAAAACGAGCGCTCCGGCGGGGCAACCCTGGCGGGATCCCTCGTAAGCAATCAGGGCACCGCACCTCAACTGGATGTCGCGATCGAGGGATTCAATCTGGTCATGGGTATCCCCAAGGCCCCGTCGGAAGACATCGATTCCCTGCCCTCTTATGAGTTCAAATCCAAATTGACCGGTGCCGGCAATACAACCCGCGAGTTGGCATCCAGTCTCGAGGGTTATCTCAATGTAGTGATGGGGTCAGGAAAAGTGCTGAATGCCGGGTTCGATCGACTCACCAATTCCTTTTTACAGGAGCTCACGCAAGTGCTGAATCCGTTGCAGAGTCAGAGAGACGTTACGTCGATCAACTGCGCTGCCGCCTTCGTCACCAGCGAGGCCGGCAAACTGTCAGGCAAGCCCGCTGTCGTTATTGACACACCCGACGTAAAAATCCTTTCCAACGTAACGCTGGATCTTGGCACGGAGCGCATCAAAGCCAAATTTAAAACGGTGCCACAAAAAGGATTGGGGTTAAGCGTGAGTAGCGTCATCAATCCTTATGTCGAGGTCTCGGGGACGCTGGCTGATCCCAAAATCATGGTGGACCCAGCCAACACAGTCGTGGGGGGAAGTCTGGCCGTTATGACAGGAGGTCTGTCCATACTCGCGCAAAATGTTGTCGAGCGGATGGGTGCCAGCGGCAACATCTGCGCCGCGCGGCTCAGCAAGGCGAACGAGGAGATGTCGACGATCGGGGATCAGCGCTAGCCCAGCGGACCTTCGATAACACGAAGATTGATAACTCCGTTCAGGCTTCGGATTTTCTCCAATAACGACTCTTGCGGCGCACTGTCAAGATCGATGATGTTGTAGGCAACGTCACCGATACTTTTGTTCAGCAAATCCGCCACGTTCAATCCGTCGTCACCAATGAGCGTCAGAATGTGACTCAGCATGCCGGGCTCGTTGCGATTGGATATCGTGACGCGACAGTCTGTGGTGCGTTCGAGCTCAATCGAAGGGAAGTTAACCGAGTTGCGAATGTTGCCATGCTCTAGGAATGCCTTGAGCTGGCTGGCCGCCATAACAGCACAATTTTCCTCAGCTTCCGCCGTACTGGCGCCGATGTGCGGCATCATTAATGCATCCTTGCGGCCAAGGAGCGCTGGATTTGGAAAATCACTGACATAAAAACGCAGTTGCTTGGCATCCAGGGCTGCCACAATGGATTCCGTGTCCACAATCTCTTCGCGGGCAAAGTTAAGTAAGCAACTTCCTTTTCGGAAATGCCCCAGCATTTCCTTATTAATGAGCCCACGGGTACTGTCCAGCACGGGAAGGTGCAGGCTAACAAAGTCACTGCGACTGAAGAGCGACTGCATGTTCTCCATTCGCTGCACGTCACTGGGTAACCGCCAGGCAGCTTCCACCGAGAGCGCGGGGTCATAACCCACGACACGCATCCCAAAATCCAGTCCGAGTCGCGCTACCAAACTACCGATAGCGCCAAGGCCCACAACGCCCAAAGTCTTTCCTGCCAGCTCGGCGCCGGCAAATCGCTTCTTCTCCTGCTCCATCAGGGCATTCATCGCCTGAGCAGACATCGTGGCATCCTGGGATTGCGCAAACGCGATACCCCCCACAATATCCCGCGACGCGAGCAGCATTGCCGCTGCTACCAGTTCTTTCACCGCATTGGCATTTGCCCCGGGCGTGTTGAAAACGGGAATCCCGCGCTCGACGCAGAGCGCCAGCGGGATGTTGTTAACCCCCGCCCCGGCTCGAGCGATTGCGGTTACCGAGGGTGGAATCTCCTCTGCTTGCAATTTGTGGCTGCGCAGGAGCAAGGCATCCGGATGAGCAATGTCGTGCCCCACTTCATAGCGATCGCGCTCAAAACGGTCGAGACCCCGGGGAGAGATAGTGTTGTATGTCTTAATTCGGTACATAACTCAAGGTCAGTATTTAGAGGACGCGCATTGTGCGCCATTGTGAGCGCCGAGGCGAGTGATTGGGGGTTTAAATAAGGATCACCTCATTCGCCAGATCCTCACTCACTACTTCTCTGATGGCATCGGCGAGCTGTCGGAAGGCCACGCGAGAAGGTGAACGTCGGCGCCACGCCAAGGCATGGTCTCGGCTCATGGTCACGCCCTCGACATCAGTGATGCGGGGTGTTTCGGACTCGCCAATTTCTGATGCCACATAGAGTGCTGGCAGGAAAGAAATACCCATCCCCATCACCACCATTTGCCGCAAAGTATCCAGCGAGGTTCCTTCAAAATCACGGTTCACCGTTGCGCCCAGACTCTCGCAGAGGTCACTCACCTGCCTGTGGTACAGGTGCTGTTCATCAATGGTCAGTACGGACTCACCAACCAAGTCAGCGCCAGTCACAGATGATTTGGAAGCCAAGGGATGCTCCAGAGGCACCGCCAGCTTAACCGACTCCCTAAAAAGCGGAGCGATCTCCAGTTCATCGCCTTTTAGCGGCAACGTCGTCAAAACTACATCGTGAACGGCTGACTTCAAATCTGCACCCAGTTGTGCGGGGGTCGATTCGCGCACATACAAGCGAAGGTTTTCAAAGCGCTGGTGCAGCTGAGGCAGCACGCGGGGCAAGAGGTAGGGCCCGAGGGTACGGGTTACCCCCATGCGATAAACGCTGTTGCTCGACACGCCACGTGCTTGATCACAAAAATCTTTCAGCTCTTCTGCAATGCCTCGGGCACGCGGTAGCAGCGCGCGACCCACCGGCGTCAGGACGACACCGTTGCGCTGTCGCTCAAAAAGCGTTGTGCCCAGGGCCTTTTCCATAGCGGCAATCTGCACGGTCAGGGTCGGTTGCGTCACCCCCAGACGATCGGCGGCGCGGCGAAAGCTGCCCGCATCTGCAATCGCCTCAAAATACCGTAGTTGCCGAAAGCTCAATTGCTCTGGTTGTGTCATCTTTTTGACTCGCAAGACTGTGATGCATAAAAACGCGATCGGGAGCTGCAGCAAATCGCAGGACAAACCCTCTCGAAACCTAACAAACACCACATTATAGATAAAAACTATCACAGAATATAATGATCTTTGATTTATCTATCACGTATAACAGCGTACAACACCGGCCGAAATATCACGGTCCCACCACGAGAGGTATAGGTAGCAATGAAAGAAGTCGTAAAAGGCGTCATCCGCTTCCAACAGGAACAACAGCCAGCCAGACAAGGTCTTTTTGACGAATTGGCGGGAGCGCAAGCACCCGACACGTTACTGATTACCTGCGCAGACTCTCGAATAGATCCTGGGTTGATCACCCAAACTGCCCCTGGTGACCTTTTTGTTTGCCGCAATGCCGGCAATATTGTGCCACCTTTACCCGGTTACAACGGTGATATCGCGGCGTCTGTAGAGTTTGGCGTTGCAGCTCTGAAAGTGAAGCACATCATTGTGATGGGCCACACCGATTGTGGCGCGATGAAGGGGGCGATGAATCGCGAAGCCGTCGCGAGCCTGCCGCAGGTTTATGAGTGGCTTGGTTATGCCAGCGAGGCCGCCGAGGCGGCTTCGCAGGGACATGACAACCCTTTGCTGGCGGTCACCGAGGCCAATGTCGTCCTCCAGCTAAAACACCTGTCGACCCATCCGGCTGTGGCTGCGGCGCTCGAATCGGGTGATCTCGACTTACACGGTTGGCTCTACCACATAGGCTCGGGAGCAGTCACCTGCCATGACGCCGAAACCGACCAATTCACCCCCATAGCAGAGCATTACGCGAATTTACTGGGCTAATTTCATCCTCATATTGGAGGTTCTTCCGTGAACCGCTTTTTTGATTTCTCTCATCTGCGCGGCGATATTTTTGGTGGCTTAACCGCCGGCGTGGTCGCCCTACCTCTCGCTCTTGCCTTCGGAGAAGCCTCTGGGGCCGGCCCCATTGCCGGTGTCTACGGGGCCATCCTCGTCGGGTTTTTTGCTGCGCTGTTTG
>DFQW01000106.1 GCA_002377985.1 Halieaceae bacterium UBA3479
CCCGCCTCAGGGCAACCGGCGTGACCACTGCCCCCTCGGCCGAACATCAGCGATTGGTGAAGATGGCAAATCAGATTGCCAGTAATATCCCAACGCGGACCGAGGTCGCCGCGCAGGTGGGTCAACACCTGCGTCAGTTCTGGACGCCGGGGATGCGAGCGACGCTGTTGCAGATCGCCGACGACACGCCAGAACAGCTGTTGCCAGAGGTGCATGCGGCCCTTGAGGGCATGGCATGAGGCAGCGCCAATAGACGACCCCGCAGGTGACGCTTTTGGTCATCCGTGTGTCGGATTTGAAACAGCGTTTTTGGCTTGAAAAGCGCCAAATGCGCACCATAAATTGGCCGTTCCGGGTCCTCCCGGAGTGGCAAAAAACACAGCAGAATAGGCGGCGCTACGAGCGGTAGCGCCGTAGCAATATATCGTCCCATAGCCGGTGGCTTGGGCGGCAGTTTGGTGGGGAGTGCAGGAGAGGCATATGGCAGCGTTACCCGAAAAAGCGCGTGTAGTGATCATTGGGCAGGGCGGTATTGTGGGGGCATCCGTGATGCACCATCTGGTCCAGGCTGGCTGGGACGATATCGTCGGTATCGAAAAATCAGCGATCCCCACCGATATCGGATCGACGTCGCACGCGTCAGATTTCTGTTACATGACCTCCCATGACAAGCTCAACGTGTTCACGAGTACCTATAGTCGTGAGTTCTATAAGTCCCGCGGTAACTTTATTGAAATCGGCGGTATGGAAGTCGCGCGCAAGGGCGACCACGCCCAGGTGCAGGAGCTGCTACGCAAGGTGGCCTCGGGCAAGGCGTTTGGCACCAACGCCCGCATGATCACCGCTGCCGAAGCCAAAGAGCGCTTTCCGCTACTTGAAGAAGACACCATCGAATGCGCCATGTGGGACCCGGACGCCGGCCTGGTCACGCCCCGCTCACAGAAGGTCGCCGGCGATTTGGTCGATGAAGCCGTCGCCGCGGGCAAGCTGAAGGTGTTCCCCTATACCCCGGCAGAAGAAATCATCGTTGAAAATGGTCGTGCGGTTGGCGTTAAGACTGCCAAGGGCACCATCATGGCCGATTATGTCGTGCTGTGCTGCGGAATCTGGGGATCGCTGGTCTCCGAGACCGCCAACGTCAAGCTGCCGCTAATGCCCCTTGAGCACCCGCTGCTGTTCTTCGGCCCCTGGGATGCACTGGAAGGCACTGGAAAAGACATCGTCTACCCCTTGTTCCGCGATCAAGGCAACTCTGCCTATGTGCGGGATACGGGTGACCCCACCACGCCCGAGGGCGGTTTGTTGGAGTGGGGCTATTACGAACCCTTTAAGCCGCGACTCGTCGAGGCCTCCGCCATTTTGGAACCCGAAGACGCCCGGATGTCGCCGTCGATGAACGACCTCACCCTGGATCAGGTGATGGATGCCTTCGAGCGTTCCGTGGAGCTGACACCGGTGTTGGCCGAGCTGCCCTGGGAAGAGCGTCGCTCCTTTAACGGTCTGTTGTCGGTCACAACTGACGGCGGCTCGGTGATTGGCGAGGCCCCTGACGTTAAAGGTCTCTGGTTGTGTGAGGCGGTCTGGGTCAAAGATGGTCCCGGCGCGGGCAAACTATTGGCTGATTGGATGACCGAGGGTCGTACGCCGATAGACCCCCACGGCATTGATCCGGCGCGGCATTATCCGATCCAACTGACGGATGAATTTATTCGCAATCGCAGCTATGAGATTGCACAGAAGATTTACACCCCCGCGGTGCATCCGCGCGAGCCCTATGCGTCTTCGCGCCAACTGCGGACCAGCCCGTTCTATGAGCGCGAGGTAGCGCTGGGCGGCTACTTTATGGAGGTAGCCGGCTGGGAGCGTTCCTATGGCTACGCGGCAAACGAGGCCACTTTGCTGGCTAAATATCGTGACCGAGTACCGCATCGCGAAGCGGAGTGGGACAACCGACACTTCTGGGAGGTCTCCAACGCCGAGCACCTGGCGCTGAGTGATGGCGTCGGCATGATCAATCTCTCGCACTTTGCCATTTTCGATGTGGTGGGTGCCGAGGCCGAGACACTGCTTGAGTTCTGCTCGGTGGCAAAAGTGGGTACCGACACGCCGGTAGGGAAGGGTGTGTATACCCACTTCCTCGATCACGCGGGTGGTATTCACTCCGATCTCACCATCGTACGCCTGGCAGAAGACAGCTTTCGTGTGATCTGCGGTGGCGATACCGGTCATCGCGACTATGTGTGGATGAAGCGCATGGTCGACAAGATGGGTTTGACCCAGGTCGAATTTGTTGACCAGACCGAACAGATCGCCACGCTCGGTTTGTGGGGCCCTGAGGCACGCGCGACGCTGCAAAAGCTGATGGACGATCCCGACAGCGTTTCGCATGAGGCGTTCCCCTACGCGAGCGCCAAGGAAATCAATGTTCAGGGTATTACTATCTGGGCGTTCCGCATTTCTTATGTGGGCGAGCAGGGCTGGGAGCTTTACTTCCCGTTTGCCGATGGCCTCAAGCTGTGGGATGCCCTGTTTGAGCTGGGCGTGACGCCGGTGGGTATTGAGACCTATGCCAACAGCCGCCGTCTGGAGAAGAGCCTGCGGCTGCAAAACGACGATCTCGAAATCGACTACAACCTCTACGAAGCAGGTCTGTCGCGACCCAAGGTCAAGGCGGCGGACTTCCACGGCAAGGCAGCGTATGTCGCCCAGCGTGAGTTGCCCGAGCAGGCGGCGTACCTGTGCACTTTTGTGCTTGAAGATACGACCGACGAGAACGGAGTGGTTCGGTACCCCGTGGGGCACTGGCCATTGCTGGATCCCGAGAGCAAAGAAGTCATCATCGACTCCCACGGCCGACGCTCTTACACCACCAGTGTGGCCTATGGCCCGTCGCTGGGGCAGAACATCGCCATGGGTTATCTGCCCTCAGACCGCGCCAAAGAGGGCGATGTGGTGTTGATGGAGTACTTTGGCTGCTTCTTCAACGCGAAGATTGTGTCGGTCGGTTATCGTGCGCTGCTCGACCCCGACAATGAGCGTGTCAGAAGCTGAAGGCGTTCAACCATAAAAAAGGGGGCTTTGGGCCCC
>DFQW01000170.1 GCA_002377985.1 Halieaceae bacterium UBA3479
CAGCTGGCACGACGGCGTGCCCGTGCGATGCACACAGAATGCAACCGCCGGTGAGGAGTGGCGGCGCGGCTGGCATCCCGAGCGTTTCACCCGCGTGGAGACACCGTCAAACGTATTGATCGTCGGCGGAGGCCCTGCCGGGCTTGAAGCCGCGCTGATTGCAGCGCGGCAAGGCTGTGAGGTCACGCTTGCCGAACAAACCGACGACTGGGGCGGTCGGGTGCTGCAAGAAAGTCAGCTGCCCGGCATGGCGACCTGGCGCCGGGTGCGCGACTACCGTGTTTGGGCGCTCTCGCAAATGGGCAATGTCTCGATGTACACCAACAGCGAGCTTGATACCGAGGCAGCGCTGGCTTTCGGCGCCGATCACATTGCCATTGCAACTGGCGCCCGGTGGACCAAGCGCCTCTACTCCGCGCTCGAGATACCGTCTGAACCCCTCGACCTGCCTGAGGTGTATACCCCCGAGGACGTCTTTGCCGCACGCGTCTCAGGTGATCGGGTACTGGTGTTTGATTACGACAACTACTATCTGGGCGGCGTATTGGCAGAACATTTGGCAACGCAAGGCAAACGGGTCAGCTATGCGACCCCCGCCGGACACGCCTCCGCCTGGACTTTTATGACCAACGAACTGCCGTTTGTGTACAAGGCACTGGCGCGTTGTGATGTGACCATCCACACTACAACGAATCTCATTGCCTTCGACGGTCAGCGCGCGGCTCTACAGAACCTGTTCAACGCGACACCTGTTGAAATCGAAGCCGATGCCATCGTGATCGTAGGACATCGGGAACCTAGGGATGCGCTGTTTCAAGCATTACAACAGGCCACCCCTAACGATGCCCCTGCCTCAATTCATTTGCTCGGCGATGCGCTTGCCCCGGGTGCAATCGCTCACGCCGTTCACAGCGGGCACAGCTTTGCCCGAGGCCTCGTTGATGAAAGTACGCTCTATCTGCGAGACGAACCTGTGGTGCTTGCAGAACCCATCGCGGTATTTCGCGAGAGATGAGCCACGATACCCCACAACGGCTCGACAGCCTCGAAAAAACGCTGCCGCGCGCCAGCTACATCGACGATGCTGAATTCCAACGCGAATACATGGCGATTTTTGAGTCGGAGTGGGTCTGCATCGGCCGCAGCGCCCAACTGTCTCTGCCCGGGGACTATATGGCCATCCGACTCCAGACCCAGTCAATACTGGTCGTCAAGGGCGATGACGGCAAGCTGAGCGCGTTTTACAACGTCTGCCGGCATCGCGGTACAGAGCTGGTAACACTGGGTGAACCCGGACCGGTCAGCGGACAGTTTGCTCGCAGCATCGTTTGTCCCTATCACGCGTGGAGTTATTACCTAGATGGCCGGCTGAGGGGTACGCCGCATCTGGCAATCGACACCACCGACGTCGCGCTGCACTCCGTAAAGCTTGCCCAGTGGGGTGGTTTTATTTTTGTCTGCCTTAATGGCGACTCCTCTCAGTCGCTACCAGACGCGCTGGGGGCCGGCACTCATCGGCTTCAGCGTTACCCACTTGACGATTTGCAGATCGGCTCATCGATCACCTACGAGGTTGAGGCCAACTGGAAGGTGATCGTTGAAAACTACAACGAGTGCTATCACTGCGGCCCGGTGCATCCCGAACTCTGCCACATCGTACCGGCATTCAGACAAGGCGGCGGCCACGATCTCAACTGGGATGACGGCGTGCCGCACCGCGAGGGCGCAAATACGTTTACCGCCTCCGGTACAACCTCACGTGCCCCCTTCCCCGGCCTTAACGAGGTCGAACAGACACATCACAAGGGTGAGTTGTTCTACCCTAATTTGATGCTCAGCCTGTCGATGGACCACGTGGCCGCGTTCTATCTCTGGCCTCAAGGGGCTGAGCGTACGCGCATCCAGTGTGACTTTCTGTTCCATCCGACGGAACTTGCAAAATCTGATTTCGATGGGTCAGACGCGGTGACATTCTGGGATACGGTGAATCAGCAAGACTGGCGCATTTGCGAGAGCGTCCAACGCGGCATGCAGAATCGGGTTTTTGAGCACGGCTACTACGCTCCGATGGAAGACTACAGTCTCGATATCCGCCGCTATGTGCGCGAAAAGCTATCCGCGCTCGACCTGTGACAGTGCGCACTGGCCACGGTAGGTCCAGCCATTTTCTGGACTTTCGCACCAGACAGACAGTGCTCCAGTGATAACGCGTGACCCCTATTTACCTAACGCCCATTCGAATCTTGGGTATTCATCCCATGGGCAAAAGACCCATGACGCGTAAGCGCAGCTTACCCACCCGCTGGCGGATGTTCAGCGTGCTGTTTTTGCTCAGCTTCCTGTCGTACCTGATGCGTCAGAACATCCATGTGGCCGGCGAATTCATGATGCCCGAGCTGGGCATCAGTGAACTGGAAATGGGATGGATTTACGCCGCTTTCATTTGGGGTTACGCGCTCTTTCAGTTGCCCGGCGGAGTCATGGGCAAGTTGTTGGGCCCTCGCGTTGCGCTCACCGTTGCAGGCCTTGTTTGGGTACTCACCACCGCACTCACCGGCTGGCTGCCCGGTCAGGTCTTCAGTAGCGGCGTCGGCATTATGGCATCACTGATAGTCGTCCGCTTTATGGTTGGTGTTGCCCACGCGCCGATCTATCCGATCCAGGCGGCGGTGGTTGAGCGATGGTTCCCCGTAGGCCACTGGGCCTTGCCCAATGCTGTGGGTAGCACGGGTCTTACCCTCGGTGCCGCGCTGGCACAACCGCTGGTCGCATTCGTCATGGTGTATTGGGGATGGCGCACCTCCTTTTATATGTTCATACCACTGGGCTTGGGCCTCTTCTGGCTGTGGTGGAGGTATGCCACCGACGATCCCGCCGACCATCCTCAGATGTCAGCCAGTGAGCTTGCGGAGATCCGGGCGGATCGCGAGGGGCTTACCCATCATGTCGGGTTTGGAGCCTGGAAACAGCTTATTCGCGATCGCAACACACTCTTGCTGACGGCGGCGTACTTCGC
>DFQW01000054.1:0-1693 GCA_002377985.1 Halieaceae bacterium UBA3479
CTCCGCTGCACTGAAGCAAGGAACCCACTTCAAAAATTGGCTTCATGGAGAGGGGGAGACCTATTACCACCCCTTTACCCTCCCCCACGGCTTTGCTGAGATCAACTTGGCGGATCACTGGGTCAGGGGCCATTTGGGAGATCAATCATTCGCCTCATGCGTGACGCCACAGTTCGCTGTATGCGAGGCAGGACTGGCGCCAAAACAGCTGAGCGTTCCCGAATATGCCTACACCCTCAACTATGGCTACCACCTCGATGCCGGTAAATTTGCAGCGATGCTCTCAACGCATGCGATCAATAACCTCGGGGTAGAACATGTGATAGCGGATGTCACCGCTGTAACCTCACTTGAAAACGGTGACATTGAGGCACTCGTGACCGATAAAGGCCCCATAGCCGGTGACCTCTTTATCGATTGCAGCGGCTTCCGCAGCGTCCTTTTGGGCGAACACTACAAGGTGCCCTTCGTTAGTCAAAAACACGTGCTGTTCAACGACAGCGCGCTTGCGGTTCAGGTGCCTTACGGCCCGGAATCCGAAATCGCTACAACCACCAAATCGACCGCTCATAAGGCGGGCTGGATTTGGGATATCGGTCTCCAACATCGCCGAGGTGTTGGCGCCGTATTCTCGTCCGCCCACGCCAGCACCGACGCGGTAGAGGTGCAATTGGACACCTATATAAAGGAAAGTGGGCACGCGTCAGGCCTGTCGGGATTCGAGCCGCGGCTGATTCGCTTTGATCCCGGCTATCGCGCTGCCTTTTGGCATAAAAACTGTGTCGCCGTGGGGTTATCGGCCGGATTCATTGAACCACTCGAGGCATCGGCTCTGGTGTTGGTAGAGCTCAGTGCAAGAAGCATCGCGCAACAATTTCCCAAAACACGCCAGCAGATGGACACGGTGGCACAACGATTCAATACTGAGTTTCTGCAGCGCTGGGAGCAAATCATCGAATTTCTCAAACTTCACTATGTCCTTTCTCAGCGCGAGGACTCAGCCTATTGGATCGAGCATCGGCAAACGACATCGGCACCCGCAGCCTTGACTGAAAAACTGGCCGATTGGCGCTATCGTTGCCCATGGCATCTCGATGAGCGACGGGTAGACGAAATGTTTCCTTCGGCGAGCTACCAATACGTGCTGTACGGCATGAACTTCAAAAGCGAACTCGGCAAAGACAGTCGAAGGCATTCGGAGGCGAGTCTTGCGCGGGCCAGCGCCCTCAAGGCTGAGATCGACGCCCAATCTAGCCGCTACCTACAGCATCTGCCTCGCCATCGCTCGTTGCTCGATCAAGCCATAGCCCACGGTTTTGCGGGGTAAATCTCACATGAGCCAAGACAAGCTAGCCAAGCTCAACAGCGTTGACCACGCTTTTTTTCGCGTCGAAAGAAAGTACAGCGCAGATTTGGGCGATAACGTGATGACGTGTCTGGTCTTCACCACCGAGATGCGCACCCTTCAGGGTACCTACCCACTTTTGATGCAACGAATAGAGGGAGTTGCCGGCCCGATGCCGGTGGCGCTCATGGGCCTCGAAAAAAACGAAAATCTCTTTCTAGACGAATCTGACTCGGGTTGGACGACAGAAATCATCCCCTTAATGATGCAGAAAGGTCCGTTTTATATCGCCAAAGAACAGGACTCGTCTGGAGCCACCCGAAACGTCATCGCGCTGGATGAAAAACA
>DFQW01000054.1:2013-4950 GCA_002377985.1 Halieaceae bacterium UBA3479
ACAGCGACCACCTCGAACGGATTATCGCATTACTGGAGAATATCGAGGCGAGCCACCCCCACACCGTCGAGTTCGTCGCCGCGCTTGATGCGCTGGATCTGATCACGCCGCTCGACTTCACATGCACATTGAACGATGGCAGTGCACACACCCTAACGGGGTTTTTTGGCGTCGATGAGGACGTTCTGCAACGGCTCTCTGAAGATGCCCTCAGCGCTTTGCATCAAAAAGGCTTTCTACTTCCGCTCTTTATGATGCTCGCATCACAGTCTCAGGTATCTAGGCTGTTGGCCGTAAAGAATGGCAAGCTCTGATCCTACAGGCACCGGTAGCCTCAGCTCTCCTGTAAGAGAGATCAGCCTGTCGCAATTGGAAAGTGCTCCGGATACGTGGCTGAGCGAGGCCGCTCCGTGGGTGCTGCGTGATGCTGTAGCTGAATGGCCCCTCGTTCAAGCGGCCAAAAAGAGCAGCGCCAGCTCACTCGATTACATTTGCCGTTTTTATCAGGGCCATAAGGTTTCTGCTTTTTTGGGTGAGCCCGAAATCAATGGGCGATTTTTCTACAACCAGGATTTTAGCGGCTTTAACTTTTTGCAGGTGCAGACCCGTCTGGACCAAGTTATCGCAAAGCTACAAGAAATGGCCGACGCGAGTGCATCACCGAGCCTGTACGTTGGCGCCACAAATATCGCTCACTGGCTACCCGGCATGGAACTCGAAACACAATTCGTCTCGCCGCTGCCCTCTCCGCTTGCCAGCCTTTGGCTGGGCAATGAGACTATTGTAGCCCCCCATTTCGACTATCCGGCAAACATCGCCTGCTGCGTACTGGGAGCGCGTCGTTTTACCCTGTTTCCTCCAGATCAGGTCAAAAACCTGTATATAGGCCCGTGGGATATCACGCCTGCTGGGCAGCCAATCAGCCTCGTGAATACCCGAGACCCTGATTATGATCAACATCCCCTTTTTCGTGAGGCGTTGATCAACGCTTTAGTCACCGAGCTTGAACCGGGCGATGCCATCTACATTCCCTCTCTCTGGTGGCACCAAGTTGAATCAACCGAGAAGATTAACGGCCTTGTGAACTTTTGGTGGAGCAACCACCCACGGGAATATGGGCGCCCCATGGACGCATTCAATCACGCCTTGCTCTCGATAAAGACATTGCCCGCAGCGGAGCGCAATGCTTGGCAGACACTCTTTGACTACTATGTGTTTTCTCGACAACCGAGTGATAGACACCGCTGGAAAAACGATGTCATTGACCGCACAGAAAACCTTAACCTCGAGGTCGCCAAAAAATTGCGCGGCGAACTCATCAATAATTTGAAACAAGTATGACTGACTTTAAAGATAGGCCGATCAACCGAGTGGTCATTGCAGGCGGAGGCACCGCCGGGTGGATGGCCGCCGCTGCTTTGTCTCGACTGGTAGGAAGACAGCTGGAAGTTACTCTCGTCGAGTCTGAGGAGATTGGTACCGTTGGGGTAGGAGAGGCAACCATCCCCACGCTACTCACAATTAATCGCCTTCTGCAGATTCCTGAGCCAGATTTTATCAAGGCTACCAGCGGCACGTTTAAGCTCGGCATTCGATTCGAAAATTGGCTCTATGAGGGCCACGACTACATCCATTCTTTTGGTGACACCGGAAAAGGTTGTTGGGCCGGCGGCTTTCAACACTTCTGGGTGAAAGGACAACGGGAGGGATTGGCTGCGGAATACGGGGCTTATTGCGCAGAGCTCAGAGCAGCCGTTGAGAACAAATTTGGCATTCTATCTGAGCACAAGTTGAACTACGCCTATCACCTTGACGCTACTGCCTACGGGCAATACCTTCGCCGACTCGCGGAAGCGAATGGGACACGACGGATAGAGGGGCAAATAGCGCACGTTTGTGTATCGGAAACAACGGGCTTTATTGATTACCTGCAGCTTAAGGATGGGCAGCAGGTAGCCGGGGATCTGTTTATCGACTGCACCGGCTTTAGAGCACTGCTAATTGAAGATGCACTGCAAACTGGATTCGATGATTGGAGCCATTGGCTTCCCTGTAATCGGGCATGGGCGGTGCAAACTGAGCTAACTGGCGAGCCAGTTCCCTACACCCGAGCCATCGCTCATGACAGCGGGTGGCGATGGCGGATCCCATTGCAGCATCGTGTTGGCAATGGTCTGGTCTACTGCAATGAGTTTTTGGATGACGAGGCGGCCAGAGAGCGCCTGCTAAGCTTGGTGGACGGCACGCCAATTATTGAACCGAGACCCATTCGCTTTACGACCGGTCAGCGCAGAAAATATTGGAACAAGAACTGTATTGCTCTGGGATTATCCAGTGGCTTCATAGAACCACTCGAATCGACCAGCATCCACTTTATTCAAAATGGCATCATGTGGTTACTACTCATGTTCCCAGACAGCGTTATGAGTCAGGCCTCGGTAGACGAGTACAATCACAAGCTGAGAGGCGAAGCCGAACGTATCCGAGACTTTATCGTACTGCATTACTACGCTAACCAGCGGACCGGCGAGCCCTTCTGGGATATGTGCCGGGAATTGCCGATACCCGATACCCTGCGCCAGCGCATGGCATTGTTCAAAGAGACGGGAAGGGTATTCAAACCACAGGACGATGTGTTCTCGGAAAACTCATGGGTGCAGGTAATGATGGGCCAAGGCCTCCACCCTGACGGCTACCATAATGTTGTTGACTCCATGAGCAACGAACAACTCGGACAATTTTTGAATGACATTCAGCGGGATGTAGAGCGCACGGTCGCTGCACTGCCTAACCATGGCGCCTTTGTTGAGGCGCTAGTGGCGCGCGCTAAGTAAGCAAGTAATTGGCGCTCAGTTAGCTTAGAAAATCAGCGAACTATATGAGCAGACGCTGAATGGCCGAGCGATAATTTCGGCTAACCCGAACCGTCACATCTTC
>DFQW01000056.1 GCA_002377985.1 Halieaceae bacterium UBA3479
ATGGCACTGCCCGGTATTGGTCGGTCTACAGCCGGCGCGATTCTGTCCCTGGCCCTGGACGCGCGGGCACCGATTCTGGATGGCAACGTAAAACGCGTGCTGGCTCGCTACCATGCGGTGGAAGGCTGGCCCGGGCGTCGCACCGTTAGCGACCGCCTTTGGACACTCGCCGAGCAGCACACCCCGACAACGCGGGTCGCGGACTACACGCAAGCGATTATGGATTTGGGCGCGACCTGCTGTACGCGCGCCCGGCCCGCGTGTGTCGATTGCCCGCTCGGTCCGGGTTGTGAAGCGGCGCGCACCGGCCTCCAGGACGCTTATCCCGAGAAGAAGCCGGCCAAATCGCTGCCACTCAGACACAGATGGTTTTCGGTTGTCACGCGTCCGCCCGGGCAGGTATTGCTACAAAAACGCCCAACGAGCGGGATCTGGGGCGGTCTGTGGGCTCCCCCGGAATTCAATAGTGAAGCCGATGCGTCTGCGTGGATGGCCCACAGGCTCGATATTCCCGTTGGCGGATATTACGCCGACGCCGCTTTTCAACACACCTTTACCCATTTCAAGCTGGAGGCGGTGCCATTGCGGGCAAAGATCCCGCCAAACCATGCAAGGGGAAATCCCGTAGAAGTTGACGCTGACGACCTGCAGTGGTTCAGTTTGCAACCGCTGCCAACGATCGGCCTGCCTGCACCCATTGTCAGGCTGCTAAAGCGGCTGGAAAAAGAAGCGCAAACCAAGGAGTAAAGGATGGCGAGGACGGTGACATGTCGGCGCTACGGTGAGGAGCTTGAGGGTCTTGAGCGGCCGCCGCTGCCCGGCCCCAAGGGACAGGACATTTTCGATAACGTGTCGAAAAAAGCCTGGCTCGAATGGCAAAGCCATCAAACAATGCTGATCAATGAAAAACACCTCAGCCTGATGGACCCGGAGGCAAGAAAGTATCTGATGGGTGAGATGGATAAGTTTCTTGCCGGCGAGGACTTTGACCGGGCCGAAGGCTATGTTCCCCCGTCCGAGTGAGGCACCGAAAAGCACCGTGTTGTCATTACCTTGGTTTGAAACAGACTTTGTCATAACTGTCCGCGTCATGGGATTGCGGCAATGAGAAATCACCCCTGGATTCTCACCGGCATTATCTGTCTGTCGGTGACGGCGGCGTTGTCCGGCATCAAGTTTTTGCAGATCTCCAAAGCCATGGCCTTTATGGAGAGCTTTCCGCCGCCCTCGGAGTCGATCACGGTTGCAGCGGTTAGCGGCGACGTCTGGGAACCCACGCGGCTACTCAGCGGCACGGTGCGTTCCCCGGAGCACCTGGTGATTTCTGCGGAGATGGCAGGCCGCGTGGTTGAATTGCCATACCAAAGCGGCGACGTCGTCCCCGCGGGCGAGCCCATATTGGTGCTGTTTGACGACGACCTCGAAGCCCAACGTACCGCACTCGAGGCCGATCTGGCACTTGTCGATACGCAGCTTCGGCGCAATCGCACGCTGGAAGCCGATTCGCTCATCTCCCAGGACCAGCTGGACACCCTGAAGGCGAGAAGTCTTTCCCTTAAAGCGCAAATTGCGGTGCTCGACGCCAGGCTCAGTCGCATGACCGTGCGCGCACCGTTCACAGGCTCCCTCGGCATATATGCCCAGCGCCTCGGCGATTTGATGCGCTTTGGTGAGGTGTTGACCACGCTGACGGGCTTGAGCCCGCTGCGATGGATAGACTTTAAAGTACCCCAAGGTTTGGCCGAGCTCCATGTCGGCGACCGCGTGCAAATCCGTGACATTGCCGGCGTGGTCATCGGTGAAGCCGGCATCATCGCGGTGTCAGATGCCTTCTCTGAAGGCACCCGCACCTACGATGTGCGCGCGCAACTTGAGGCGGGCGAACTTAAGCATGGCGCTCTGGTACAGGTAGCTGTTGCCACGGGGCCCAGTGAAAATTTGATGTCGGTGCCCGCGCGCAGTGTGCGCTGGGATCCAGAGGGTGCGCATACCTTCGTCGTCGTGGAGTCCGATACAGGGGACCACTTGCCCCACCGCGCGCTGCTGAAGCGGGTAGAGGTGCGAGGTGAAAGGGACAACCGATTTTTTATCCGCGGTGACTTACAGGTAGGCGACGAGGTCGCTGACCAGGGCGCTTTTAAACTGAAAGACGGCATTCTGGTCAACATTCAGTCAGCGGCTACGCGAGGATGACAGATCTCCCGCAACGCCCCCGCTGGACCGATATCTTTATCCAGCGCCCCGTGGTCGCGATCGTTCTCTGCGTTGGGTTATTGCTGGTGGGCTTTCGCTCTGCCATCAATCTGCCGGTCATTTCGTTTCCGGTGATCGAAAGCTCCTCCATCGCCATTGTCACTGCTTATCCGGGGGCCAGTGCCGACACGGTCCAGGGGTTTGTCACCGAGCCCATTGAACGGGTTGCCAGCAGTGTGCCGGGTCTCGACTTCGTTGAGTCGGTGACCACCGCCGGCACCAGCACTGTTACATTATGGTTGAGGCTCAATCAGGACACGACTCAGGTTCTCGCCGAGCTGTCGACCCGATTGAGTCAAATTCGCTTTGAACTCCCCGAGGGCACCGAGGACCCCTCCATAGAGATCAGTCGGGCCGATACCCCCTATGCCAGTTTTTATCTGGGGGTTCTGATCCCACCGACCCGCACTTACGCGGAGGTGAGTGACATCATCCAGCGAGAAATCATCCCCCGCCTCTCGGCGATACCAGACGTGCAGCGTGCGATGAACTACGGTCTGCCCCAGGCAATGCGCATCTGGCTCAACCCCTGGCGCATGAGCGCCTTGAATGTCGATACCGATGACATCTACGACACGCTCAGACGCAACAACGTGATCGGCACCTTTGGGCAGGCAGAAAGCGCCTCGCAGCGCATCAACCTGCAGACCAACAGCGAAGCGAAGTCGCCCGAGGACTTTGCCAATATGTTGATCCGGCAGGAGGCCGGCGCAGAGATCCGTCTCGGTGACGTCGC
Organism: Halieaceae bacterium UBA3479; assembly: GCA_002377985.1. Taxonomy (GTDB): domain Bacteria; phylum Pseudomonadota; class Gammaproteobacteria; order Pseudomonadales; family Halieaceae; genus Luminiphilus. Next base: position 2,990 of record DFQW01000056.1, read on the forward strand.
CACCGTGGAAGTGGGGACCATGGAAATTTCGCGTATTGCCCGACAAAACCAGGATCGCGTGGTTTTCATCCCGGTTTATCCCGAACCGGGCACGAGTGAAATTGAGGTGGGAGACCGCGTCTATGAGGCTGTCGAGCAGATCAACGCCGCTCTGCCGGCTGATCTTGAATTGACGATTCCCTTCGACAACTCGCGTTACATGCGCGAGGCGGTCAGAGAAATCTTTCTGACGCTTGGCGAAACGGTCTTTCTGGTGGGGTTAGTCGTCGTGGCATTGATGGGCTCGATGCGCAGTGCACTGGTGCCTTTGCTTACCATACCGATCTCGATACTGGGGGCGACCGCCGCCATGTCCCTAATGGGGTTTTCGCTCAACCTGCTCACCATACTCGCGGTGGTGCTCTCGGTCGGATTGGTAGTAGATGACGCCATCGTCGTCGTAGAAAACGTTGCGCGGCATTTACGCGAGGGCATGTCCAGAAGGCAAGCGGCACTGGCTTCCTCACGACGATTGCTGTCACCCATCATCGCCATGACCATTACCCTGGGGGTCGTCTACGCGCCGATCGGCTTCCTGTCCGGGTTATCGGGCGTTCTATTTCGGGAATTTGCCTTCACGCTGGCCGTCGCGGTACTGATCTCCGGATTTGTAGCCATGACGCTTTCCCCCATTATGAGCGCATGGGTTTGCCCTGATAAAGGGCATGAAACCCGCATGAGTCGCTGGGTAAACCGCCGCTTCGAGATCACCTCGGGCCACTACGGAAAGCTGGTCGATTTCTCCCTGCGCTGGCGCCATCAATTGATTGTGGCGGGCCTGTTCTTCACGCTGCTGATCCCGCCACTGTACCTGTTCTCGCTCAAGGAACTGGCACCTGTAGAAGATCAAAGCGCCATCAATCTGGTGGTGGATGCGGCGCCCGAATCTGCCATTGAGGAGACCCTCAAGGGTTTTGAAGAT